>JAZKFS010000005.1:2931-52686 GCA_040386315.1 Bacteroidota bacterium | reverse complement strand
GAAAGCTTTTCCTCAATCATTTTTTTGTGATAACTCAGCGCTTCCAGCACGTCAAAACCGGGCTTATCCAGAATCGCCCCGATTTCTTTTAAAGGAAAATCCAGCTCTTTAAAAAACAGGATTTGTTGCAGCCGCAGAAGCTCCGCCTCGCCGTACATCCGGTAGCCGGCCTCGCTCCGAATGCGGGGCTGAAGCAGGCCAATCTGGTCGTAATGGTGGAGCGTGCGCACACTCACACCGGCGATTTCTGCAAGTTTCTGAACTTTATACATCTGAATTTCTCCTTTTAAAAACAAACTTACGCACTGACGTAACGTTAGAGTCAAGAGGTTTTTTAAAATTGTTGTAATTTTAAAAAGTTATTTCGTGTTGTATCAAAAATACGCGTGCTTTTAAAGAACTGAGACTTTTAAAGCCGCGCACAAAGAATTTCACCGTACAGACTTCACCCCGCGTACAACCCGGCAAAAGAGCATACAAATAATGATAGAAGATTTAGAACTCACAACGCGCCTGCGAAAGCGGCTGATGCTGCCGGCAGTTATCGTTTTTTCCGTGCTCCTCATTGGTACGATTGGCTATTGGCTATTCTGGCGTGACATTGGCGGAACCATGTTCGATGGCTTTTTTATGGCGTTCACCACGATTACAACGATTGGTTACGGCGAGGTAAAACCGCTGACCACGGCTTCCAGAATTTTCACTATTTAAATAGCCACTGTTGGAATTTCAAGCTTATTTTATACATTTGGGATTGTAATGGAAAATCTTGTCATTACACAGCTCAGCCCTGACCGCGAGAAAAAAAGAATGCAAAATCTCATTGACAGTTTATCAGACCATTATATTATCGTCGGCATCAGCCGCGTAGGAAAGCTTGCCATGGGCGAGCTGGCGATAAATACAAACAATATCGTCGCCGTGGACAAGGACGAAGCAAATATCCAGCACGCGATTGCACTTGGAATTCCCTATGTCGTCGGCGACGCAACGACCGATGCGGTTTTAAAACGTGCTGGAATCACGCGCGCCAAAGGGCTGATTGCTGCCACGAGCGATGATGCCACGAACGTATTTATCGTGCTGAGCGCGCGCGTGCTTAATCCTGAAGTCTACATTGTTTCGCGCGCTGAAAATGAAACTTCCATTGATAAATTAAAACGTGCCGGCGCCGATAAGGCCGTTGACGCGTACGAAATTGGCGGTCAGCGCCTGGCAAATCTTATGGTTCATCCGCTCGCCGTTGACTTTTTTGAGACGACGCTCCGACTTACCAAGCAGGACCTGAGTATAGAATTTATTTCCGTAAAACCCGGTAGCATGATGGCCGGAAAAAGCCTGAGCGAACTAAATCTGCGGCACGTCAGCGGCGCGACCATTCTTGCCATTATCCGCAACAGAAAAGCTGACGTCAATCCCGGCGCCGACTACGCCATTCTCGCAGACGACCAGCTCGTCGCCTTCGGCTCGCACGACCAGCTCCGCAAGTTAGAAACTCTCGTCGTTGCTTCATAAGGTTTTTAAAAGTTTTCGGAATTTTCTTTTTAAAAGAAATGTATTTTCTGCGGTACTTTTAAAAAGTTTGTCATTGCGAGCGCAGCGTGGCAATCGCAAATACTTCGGACGCGTCAAGCAATATTTGCGATTGCCACGTCGGAAGACCTCCTCGCAATGACGGCTTTTAAAAAGTTTAAATCTTTAAAAGTTATTTCAATAAAAGTCTCCCTTTGAAGGGAGTGCCCGTAGGGCGAGGGATGACCGCGTCAAAAGATCGCGTCAGGTTTTGCGTATGTATTTCGCGACATGCAAACGCGTCATCCCCCTTTATCCCCTTCAAAGGGGGAAATTCCTTTAATATTATACAAACTTTAAATAAAAGCTTACCGCATAACGCCTAAAGCATACAGCAACAACATGAAAGCACTCATTCTAACCCAAAACTCATTCCAAATCTCAGAAATCGAAACGCCCAAACCGCGCGAGGGCGAGGCGCTTTTAAAAATAAAAGCCGCTGCGCTGAATCACCGCGACCAGTTCATCCGCGAGGGCAAGTACGCCAAAATACAGTATCCGGCGATTGTCGGCTCGGACGGGTGCGGCGAGGTGGTGGAAATCAACGATGAATTCAACCGCGATTTATTAAATAAAGAGGTCGTTATCAATCCGTCGTTCGCGTGGGGCGATAATCCTGCGGCGCAGGGCGGCGAATTCCAGGTTTTCGGGATGCCGGCGCAGGGCACGCTCGCTGAATATGTCTGCGTGCCGCTCGACCGCCTGCACGAAAAGCCGCAACATCTCACAGCAGAGCAGGCCGCAGCGCTTCCGCTTGCAGGCGTAACGGCGTTTCGGGCTGTCTCGACGCAGGGCAAAGTGGAAAGCGGGCAAAATGTGCTCATCACGGGCATCGGCGGCGGCGTGGCGCTTTTTGCAATGCAGTTTGCGCAGGCGCTCGGGGCGAATGTTTTCGTCACGAGCGGTTCGGACGAAAAGCTACAGCGCGCGCAGGAACTCGGCGCTTCGGGCGGCGTGAACTACAAAACCGAAAACTGGGACAAAGAGCTTTTAAAAACCGCAGGCAAAATTGACCTCATCATAGACGGCGCAGGCGGCACGCAGATAAACACGCTGCTCAACGTCATCACGCCCGGCGGCTCCATCGTCAGCTACGGCGCCACGCTCGGCGCACCCGAAAACCTCAACATCCACCGCATTTTCTGGAAGCAAATCCGCTGGCAGGGCACGACGATGGGCACCGACGACGACTTCCGCGACATGCTCCACCTCGTGGAAAAGCAGCAGATGACGCCCGTCATAGACTCCTCGCGGCCCTTTGCCGAGGCGGTTTCCGCGTTTGATGGGATGAAGCGGGGCGAGCAGTTCGGCAAGCTGGTGCTGACGTTTTAAAACGTGCTGCGCGACGCGTTTTTAAAAGAGTTGTGCAGGAAGCGCCGGCGACGATGCCGTAAAGCGCAACCTCATTAAAAAAACTCTGCCTGAAAAAAATATAGCCATAAGGCGATGATGCTTTATGGCTTTTTGTGTTTGTGGGGATTTTCGTATTTTTAAAATGATTTGTTTTTGGTATTACACTTAAACTTTACTTTAATTTAGAGTTAAATCGAATGCATATTCTTTATAACTAATGATTTTTTTCTCTCCATTACACTGCTTCCAAGCTTCTTCATCGTGGCTTTTTAAAACAATATCCTTTGTATTTAATTGCCCGATTGTCGCTATAATATGATCTAGAACTTTAATTTCCTTTTCGTCAAACAGCTCATTATTAAAATCGATTTTACCAGGACAGAATTGTTCCATAACTGTTTCTGCTCCTTCAATCACCTCGACGTTTCTTCTAATAATGCATTCAGATTCTAAATGTTCGAAAACTGTATCATATTTTTCAGGTACAGGACCGTAGTTGATAGCTCTATAAGGAAAACCACTCATAGAATATCCATAGAGTTTAAAACATAGGAAATCAGAGTAAAAAAGTAATTTATTTAATCTTGTTTTCCGTGGTTGTATTTTTTCAGCGAAATACAATACCATCTGACCTAATCTATCAATACTTGGTCTTTTATATCCTGTAAACTCATTCGGTATTATTAAGCTGTCTGGCATTATTGAACGTAGTTTACTCAGTACAAAGTCCTGAGTATCGGGTCTTTCTTTTCTTGCAGTTTGTATTTGAAGAAGTTGTTCAATTTTATACTCTAATGCTTTGATTTCATCAGGTTGAATATTACGTGCAAAATGCAAAAGCTTGTTAAATTCGGCTGGATCGGCAGCTAACTGAATTAAACGGGCATTTGATTCACTCGGAATTTCTCCGTTTTCATAATTTCGATAGCTATTGATTCCTAGTCCTAATATCTCAGACATTTTTACGGCAGACAATTCATATTGTAATCGTATAGCTTTAATTTCTTCCGGAAAAGGAATTTTATTCCTAACTCTGTACTCATTATGAACTAAACTAATGTTTATCTGATCTAAAGCAGTTGTTGTATATTCTTCACTGCAATTTTCACATTTATAGAAAAGCTCTATGATTTGGAAAGATTCTTTTCTAAACAATCTTTCCCTATGCTCTTTTAACTCTTTCACAGAGTGACTGTTGCAAATAGGGCAATTCATTATTTATCTCCAAAAATTTATTTATAAGGGAATTTCATTTTGCGTTCAGCGCGATGAAATGAAATGCAAATCGTAGAATTGTTTAGATTTCCTAATGAAATTTTAATGTAGATTTCTGCATCTTTGTAATTCACACCAAATTCCCAACAATCTTGACCAGGGAAGTCAATTAATTCTTCAGGGCCACCATAGTAATCTATGGGTTTTAAATTTTCGATTATCTTTAATCTTTTGTCAGGAGTAATTTCAAGATCTAATAATGCCTGAATATTTTTATCTCTGTTTCTAAAGATTATATTGAAGATTCCCAGCTTTGGATGAAATCTATTTAAGAAATTTTCAACGTCTTCTAAACTGGTGTCACTCTTCATAACGATTCACTTTAAAGTGCAGTTCCTTGTTTGTTTTTACGAAAATAGCAACTTTAA
This sequence comes from Bacteroidota bacterium, assembly GCA_040386315.1. GTDB lineage: Bacteria > Bacteroidota > Ignavibacteria > Kapaibacteriales > DASPKH01 > DASPKH01. The sequence goes on along the minus strand of JAZKFS010000005.1, from coordinate 48,118 downwards.
AGTGTAATTGCAACTTTATTTTGCTTTTCAAAAAACAGCGCTCCGGACGGCAAGGGTGACCGCCCACTGTTGGTGGAATGATGTACGACAGGAACCCAAAAATTTCTTTTAAAAAACTTGGCGAAGTTTGATTATTCCGCGCTTTGGGCATAATTTCGGGAAAAGTTTTTTTACCTAATAGCCGGACGCACATAGCCATCATGCAACTTCCTTCTCTTGCCGGGCACGCCGCGCAGCTTTTTAAAATCATCTGGAAATCGCCGCAGCCCGCAGACTCGCTCGCCTCGGAGTATTTCCGCTCAAAAAAATATATCGGCTCGAAGGAGCGCCGCTTCCTGAGCGAAACGGTTTTTGCCGCGCTGCGCATGAAAGGGCTGGCGGAGTTTGCGGCGACTGCGGCTTTAAAAAAAATTGGCGCCGCGCCGCAGGAGGCACTTGCGCCACTCAGTCACGAAACGGCGATAATTCTTGCAACGCTGCTTTTGGGCGCGCGGGCAGGTGCGTTTGAGCCGGGCGCGATTTTAAAAAATGTGCCGCAAAATGATACTGCCGGTGGTTTTAAAACGCTTGTGCAGCAGGCGGCAGCGGAAAAGCTCGGGCTTGATGGCGAGGGTGCAGAAGGGTTTGTAGAAGCTGTGGAGGCGGAGTTTGACGAGCTGCATACGCGCGTTGGGGAGCTTTTAAAAAAGGGCGCGCTGAGCGATGAGGAAATTGAGCTGGTGGCGGCGCGGTATGCGTGCCCGGCGTGGATTTTGAAAGAGTGGAAGGAGAGTGCGCATCACGAGCGGACGTGGGCGGATGCGGCGCGAATGGCGGAGGCGCTTTTAAAAAGTGCGCCGGTGGGGCTTCGCGTGAATACGCAGATGCTTCCGCGCGATGAGGCGTTGGCGCGGCTGCAAAGCGAGGGAATTGCGGTTCGTGCGGGTGCGCTGTCGCCGTCGGCGATTGTGCTCCAGGAGCGTGTGGCACTTCAGCAGAATGAGCTTTTTCTGAGTGGCGCGGTCGAGGTGCAGGACGAGGGTAGCCAGCTGATTGGCTATGCCCTGGCGCCGGAGCCGGAGTGGGAGGTGCTCGATGCATGCGCGGGCGCGGGCGGCAAAACGCTGCATATCGCGGCGCTGCAGGGCGACCGCGGCGAGGTGCTGGCGACGGATATTGAGTTCAACCGTTTAAAAGAAATCGGCAACCGCGCGCGCCGTGCGGGGCTGACGTCCATCCAGACGAAGCTGCTCGGCAAAAAAGAGCGCACGCTGCCGGAGCGGCTGCATGAGTCCTTCGACGCGGTGCTCGTGGACGCGCCGTGCAGCGGCATGGGAACGGTTCGCCGGATGCCGATGGCGAAGTGGCGCCTCACACCCGAGCTTTTAAAAAAGCACTCCGCCAAACAGCTGATGATCCTGACGGAATACGCGCAGTTTGTGGCGCCGGGCGGCGTGCTCGTGTACGCGACGTGCTCGATGATGCCGGAGGAAAATGACCGCGTTGTGGAGCGGTTTTTAAAAGACAATCCCGACTTTGAGCCGGAGCCGTTGAGCGAAGTTTTTAAAAGCGTTGGCGTTGAGGTTGGAGCTTTAAAAAAAGGTGCTGCGACGCTTTCGCTGACGCCGGGGGAGCATGGGACGGATGGGTTTTTTATGGGGAGGATGAGGAGGAGGGTGGAGTGAGTGCGGTGAGTTTTAAAGATGAAATTTTCTTTTGTTCCCAAATTGGGAACTTTTTTGTATATTTGAACGTCAGATGAGAATAATTGCGAAAAGCACTTTACGCGAATTTTGGGAGAATCCAAATTATCGCGATTCTGAACAAGCGCTTAGAACTTGGTATGAAGATGCTTTGGAAGCCGAGTGGCAAAATCCGAATGATATAAAAGCTCAATACGGAAATGCGAGTATTGTCGGGAAGAACCGCGTAGTTTTCAATATTGCAGGTAACAAATATCGTTTAATAGTACTTGCTTTATATCGTAAACAAATTTTGTATGTCCGGTTTATTGGCACTCACAAAGAATATGATAAAATCAATGCTGAAACTATTTAAAAAGGTGTAGTTATGGAAATATTCCCAATAAAAAGCGCAGCTGACCATAAAAAAGCTTTAAAACGCATTGAAGAATTGTGGGAAGCAGAACCAAATTCACCGGAAGATGATGAACTTGAAATTCTTGTAACTCTTGTGGAAGCATACGAAGAAATTCATTATCCAATCGGCCCGCCAGACCCGATTGAAGCGATAAAATACCGCATGGAGCAGCAGGCAATCGAGCCCGCTGACCTTGTGCAATATCTCGGCAGCAAAAGCCGTGTGAGCGAAATCCTCAACAGGAAACGCAAGCTGACAATTGATATGATTCGCAAACTGCACGCAGGGCTTGGGATTTCGCTGGAAACGCTTGTGCAGGATTATAAACTCAGCCTTTAAAAACTTTTTAAATATCATGCCCATAAAAAACGTAATCCTCGACCTCGGCGGCGTTCTCTACGCAATCAACTACGGTATCACGCGGAATGAACTTGAAAAACTTGCAGAAAATCCAATTGAGCATATTGAATTTTCACGCGAACAGCAGGAAGAAATCTTCGACCTTTTTGACAAGGGCAAAATCACGAGCCAGCAGTTTCGCGACGGGCTGCGCAATTCATATAAGCTGAAGGCGGAAGACCACGAAATCAACCGCGCGTGGAATGCGATGCTCCTGCACGTGATTCCCGAAGCGCTGGAAATCGTGAAGCACCTCGCGCCAAAGGTTCGCCTTGTGCTGCTGAGCAATACGAACGAGCTGCATATCGCGCACATCAAGGACGAATGCCGTGAGCTTTTTTCGCATTTTGAAAAGCTCTATTACTCGTATGAAATGGGAATGCGCAAGCCGAATGCGGATATTTACGAGGAAGTTTTAAAAGATCGCGGCTTTATCGCGTCGGAAACGCTTTTTGTTGATGACGCGCCAGCAAACGTGGAAGGCGCAATTGCTGTGGGAATCCGCGGCTATAGAATTGACGATGACCATCCGCTTTTAAATGTTCTGGCGATGGTTGGGGAGTAGTGATGAATTTTGAGTGATGAGTTTTTAAAAACTCTGCGAACTCATCTTTAAAAAACTCTGTGCTCTCTGCGTGAAGCATTTTCAAAAGCATGTTTTAAAAGAATCCTAAAATCCATTAATCCTAAAAATCCTAGTTCAGACAATCTTTTTAAAACACAAGTTTTCAACAGCTTACACCATTTTAAAAACTTTTTCGTACTTTGGAAAAACCATTTCGGGCAGAAACAATGAACATTCAGCCAAAAAACTTCACATATCAGCAAATTCTTGAGCTTGTGCGCCACTTGCCGTTGCAGGATAAGGTGAAAATCAGCCGTGAGCTTGAGCGCGAACTTGTGGATGCAAAGCTCGGCGAATTGCTCGAAGTTTTTAAAACGGATGAGCTGACGGAAGAAGAAATTTTAAAAGAAATAGAAGCTGTTCGGGCTGAGCGCTATGCCAGAAAAAAAGCCAGTTAGGATTATCGTTGATACGAATATCTGGATTGGATTTTTGATTGGAAAATCATTTTCAGGTTTAAAGGATTTGCTTGTTCAGCGGGAAGTTGTTCTTGTAATTTCGAATGAATTACTTGAGGAATTAAGAGAAGTTACTCAACGTCCGAAGTTTCAAAAATATTTTCCGGCTCAGAAAATTGATGAGCTTTTTCAGCTTTTGAATATTATCGGTGAGAATATTTCAGTAACCTCTGAAATTGCAATCTGCCGTGATGAAAAGGATAATTTTCTGCTTTCATTAGCCAAAGATGGCGAAGCGCATTATCTCATTACGGGTGACGAAGATTTATTAGTTTTAAAAGAGTTTGAAAATACAAAAATCATCACCTATTCTGCATTTCAAACATTGAATTTATAGTTTTTAAAGCTTCCAACGCATACCACCAAAAATATAGATGCTTTCAATCTGGGATACGAATTTCGTCGTTGTGGATGTAGAAACCACGGGCAGCCACGCCGGGAATAACCGCGTAATGGACATCGCCTGCGTGGTGGTGCGCGGCGGCGAAATCGTGCATGAATTTTCCTCGCTTGTCAATCCCCGCCAGTTTATCCCCGAATTTATCGCAAATATGACGGGAATTTCAAACGCGATGGTCTTTGGTGCACCGGAAGCGGACGAGGTTTTTCCGAAGGTGCATGAGCTTTTGTCGCAGCCGGACACAGTTTTCGTGGCGCATAATGCGCAGTTTGACTGGAGTTTTGTTGAGCATTCTTTTCACCGTTCAAATCTTCCGCCGATCAACGTTCCGATTCTCTGCACGGTGAAACTCGCCCGCCGCCTGCTTCCCGGTGAAATGAAGAAAAATCTTGGTGCGCTGGCGAAACACTACGGCATTCACAATCCCGCACGGCACCGTGCTCTCGGCGACACGATGACAACGGCACGCGTCCTTCTCGAACTTTTAAACCACGCGCACGACGAGCACGACGCTGAAAATCTATCTGACATTCTCGCACTGCAAACAAAACTTATTGGCATAAAAACCCGCACGCGCGAGCAGAAACGCCTTGACCCGTTTTTAGAAAAAGCGCCGGATGAGCCAGGCGTGTATTACATGCGCGGGCGCGATGAAGGAATTTTATACATCGGCAAAGCAAAATCTTTAAAAAGCCGCGTTCGTTCGTACTTTCAACCTGGCGCGACGCATGAACCGAAAATCGCGGAAATGGTTCGGCTCGTTCATTCGATTCATTGGGAAGTGACTGACACCGAGCTTGGTGCGTTGCTGCTGGAATCGAAGGAAATTAAAATGCACAAGCCAAATTACAACACACTTCAAAAAAAGCTAAAACGCTACCCGTTTTTAAAACTCACCGTTCAGGATAATTTTCCGCGGCTGGAATTTGCTTACGCAATTGAGCACGATGGCGCGGAGTATTTCGGCCCTTTTAAAAACCGCGCCCTTGTTGAAGACATTGTTGATACGGTACAGCGGACTTTTAAACTACGAATTTGCGACGAAGATTTTGAAGCGAACAGCAAACCGCAGGCGTGTATTTATCACCAGATGGAGCGTTGCGGCGGCGCGTGTGCAGGCATTCAGACGGTGGAGGAATACCACGCGGAAGTGAAAAAAGTGCGCTCGTTTTTAAGCGGTTTGCAAAATGGCTTAGTCGAGCACATGGAGCGCGAAATGCACGAGTGCGCCGAGCGGCTGGACTTCGAAACAGCGGCGAAGATCCGCAACAGGATTTTTGAAGTGAAGCGCTTGCTGGCGCGTCCGGGCGATATTCCGGCTGCGCTGAATTATAATAATCTCGTCCTCATCCTGCCTGCGAGCGAACGTGATAAAACGGTTGAGTTATTTTTTATAAAAGCCGGGCGGCTTATTCACCAGGAAACAATTGGCCGCAAAGCGCCACTTGCCCGTTTTAAAAAGGTTTTTCAAAAAGAGTATTTTTCCGGTGAACAGGTTTCGATCGAATATTCAAAGCTGGAAGTGGACGAAGTGCGGATCATCACGTCGTGGCTGTATCGCCAGCGGCACACCGGGCAATTTTTGTATTGCGACGGGAAATCGTGCGAAGACTTTTTTAAAGAATTCGAAAAAAATGTTCGCTCGGCACATGTGAGGCTTGAAAGCGCAGAAGTTGATTTGTTTTAAAGAATAGGTATTTGTTTTAAAAAGGAATTTTTACAATGAAAAAGGGTTTCTTGCTGCTAATGCGGGAAACCCTTTTTTTGTGTATAACTGTTATGTAGAACGGCGTGATCGTATTAGCGATAGAATAATACCTTTTTACATTCATAGATGTGCTTTCATGCCTGCAATTTCTTTGCCGCAAAATAGCATATACCAAGTTTATTTGAAAGGGATGAAAGATAGGCCAAATCTACCGGGAAACAAATTGCTGAAAATTTTCCTGCACCTCTTGGAACATTTATAAGGGATGTTCCGGTATTAGAGAAAGCAGCTGAGGAAATTACATAAATCAAAAAGTATTTTTAAAAACATTTTAATAAAGGAAAATCTTCTATGAAAAAGTTTTGGTCAATTATTGCAATGTGTGCAATGCCGCTGATGGTGACATCCTGCGCTACGAATACAACTGAACCCGACGATACAGCAACACCGGCTACCCAGGAGCAGGTGAAGGATTCATGTATAAAAGTCGTACCGGGAACGGTGATTGAGATAAGGGAAATCAGAGAAGAAGATGACTGCACCTGTAGACTCATACGGGAAGGGGATGACGACGATGATGATAGATACGAAGATGGCGATGACCGTTTTGGACACAAGCATCATCATGATAATGGGCGTCACCTTGGACATTACAAAAAACACAAGCATAAAAAACATGACAAATATTATCGCACTTCAAGCGAAAAGCGTACATGGATTGTAGTCATTGTGCCACAGTGCGGCGATAGTGCAAAATATACGGTCATCTGCTCCCGTGATGGCCGCGTGATCGAGATCAGAAGCGATAGCCCGTCATGCAAAAAAGACCTTCGCCCGAATGACAGCTGCATCACCTACGAGCAGGCGCAGACTACGGTTACGACAGAGAAAAAAGTAGCTGATACCGCCATACAGGAATGGGAGGTTGAGAAAAGCCCCGCAACAAAAGAATGGACATATTATTTCGCCGTAAAAGTAGATGAGGAGGTCCATCTGGTAGCAGTAGATGCTAAAACCGGCGCAATTAAAGAAGATAAAGTGATTGAAGATTAATCTTTTTAAAAGTTTCTTAAAAATCTATAAACCCTTTCATCATCCGGTGAAGGGGTTTTTTATTTTTTGGAATTTCTTTTAAAAAAATCAGTTTGATATTGTCAGTGCATTATGTAATTTCAACAAAGTTTTTAAAACCGGTTTATACTTTTTTAAAAAGAGAATTTTTATGCCCGATAATACTTCAAACGCAGCCAATTCCATTAATTCCGTTTTAAAAGAAAACCGCACATTCGCGCCGCCGGAATCTTTTAAAAAGAATGCTAATATTTCAGCGGAAGAATTAGAAAAGATCTCTTTAAAAGCTGCTGGAGATCCCGTTGCTTTCTGGGAAGAGCAGGCAAATCAGCTTGACTGGTTTAAAAAGTGGGATACGGCGCTGGAGTGGGATCATCCGTTCGCAAAGTGGTTCGTCGGCGGCGAAATAAATATTTCGTATAACTGCCTCGACCGCCATCTTTTAAAACGTGGTGAAAAAACGGCGATCATCTGGGAAGGTGAGCCGGGTGAAGTTCGGAAAATTACCTACAACGAGCTTTTTAAAGAAGTCTGTAAACTCAGTAATGCTTTAAAAAATCTCGGTGTAAAAAAAGGCGATGTAGTCGGGATTTATATGGGAATGGTTCCTGAAGCGGCGATGGCACTGCTGGCGTGCGCGCGGATCGGCGCTACGCATAATGTTGTCTTTGGCGGATTTTCAGCTGAAGCACTTCGCGAGCGGATGAATGATTCAAAAGCTGTGTGCTTAATTACCCAGGATGGAGCCCACCGCCGCGGGGAAACAATTCTTTTAAAACCGGCTGTTGACGAAGCTTTAGAACATGTACCGGGAATAAAAAATGTTGTGGTTTTTAAAAGAACGAAAGATGAAACTCTGATGCAGGAAGGGCGCGATCACTGGTGGCATGAGCTTTTAAAAGATGAATCGGAAATTTGTGAAGCCGAACATCTCGATAGCGAACACCCGCTTTTTATCCTCTATACGAGCGGTTCTACAGGAAAACCGAAGGGGATTTTGCATACGACAGGCGGCTACCTGACACAGGTAGCATATACAACGAAGGTTGTATTTGATCTTCAGGAAAATGATATTTATTTCTGTACCGCGGACATTGGCTGGGTGACAGGCCACAGCTACGTGGTGTATGGCCCGCTGGCAAATGGCGCAACGGTGCTGATGTACGAAGGCGCTCCGAATTTCCCGCAGCCGGACAGATTCTGGGATATGATCGAGCGGCACAAAGCGACAATTCTCTATACTGCGCCAACGGCAATTCGCGCATTCATGCGCTGGGGCGACGACCATGTTTTAAAACATGACCTGTCATCGCTGCGGCTGTTGGGAACGGTTGGCGAGCCGATCAATCCCGAAGCGTGGATGTGGTATTTTAAAACCATCGGAAAGGAGAAATGTCCGGTTGTGGATACGTGGTGGCAGACGGAGACCGGTGCGATTATGATCTCGCCCGTTCCCGGCGCAACAACGACAAAACCCGGAACAGCGACAAAACCATTGCCTGGAATTCTGGCTGATATTGTTCGCAAAGATGGTACTTCCTGCAATCCAAATGAAGGAGGATTATTGGTGATCAAACATCCTTGGCCTTCGATGCTGCGCACGATCTACGGCAATAACGAGCGTTATAAAAATGGATATTGGGCGGAATTTGAGCATAAAGGCGGATATTACCTTGCAGGCGATGGCGCGCGGCGTGACGAGGATGGATATTTCTGGATAATGGGCCGCGTGGACGACGTAGTAAATGTCAGCGGACACCGGTTGGGAACAGCTGAAATTGAAAGCGCGCTCGTTTCACATAAAAATGTGGCGGAAGCGGCGGTTGTCGCGCGTCCTGATGATTTAAAAGGCAGCGCTCTCATTGCATTTGTGACTTTAAAAGGTGATGCAGATGATTCCGAAGAGTTTTTAAAAGCTTTAAAAGAGGAACTGCGCAACTGGGTTGGGCACGAGATCGGGCATATCGCAAAGCCGGACGAGATTCGCTTCAGTGCCGGGCTGCCAAAAACCCGAAGCGGGAAGATCATGCGGCGGCTCCTGCGGGAATTAGTCAGCAATGGCTCTGTAACAGGCGATATCACGACGCTTGAAGATTTCTCCGTTCTGGAAAAGCTGCGCTCCGGCGATGAAGAATAATGATGGAAAATTCTTTTAAAAACGAAGAAGGAGATACTTTTAAAAGTGAAACCTTTTTAAAACCATTTCCTTATATAAAATTTGGAATTGTTTCAGCGCTGGCGATTTTTCTGATATACCAGATCGTGGGTGGCGCGGCGATCACTCTTTTAAAAACGTCGGGTTTTAAAAGCTGGCTGCCTTGGGTGCAGGGTTTTGTGCAGATCGTGGGAATGCTTTTACCAACGTTGTGGATAGCACGCCGCACCCCACTCCATTTTAAAAAGATACTGCGTTTGGAAAAGCTGCCGACGCCGCGACAATGGATTTTTGGTTTGCTTGGAATAATAGCGATCCAGGTTTTCACACAGGGATTCGTAACGCTCCAGGATTATATTCTCCCGGAGAAGATCGTGGAATTTTATAAAAACCTGGAACGGGATTTTGATGAATTATACCGTTTGCTGCTGGGAAGCGAAACGATCTGGGGGCTATTGCGTGCCTTGCTCATCGGTGCCGCGATCCCGGCTATTGTGGAAGAGTTCCTCTTTCGCGGTGTGATGCAGCGCTCGCTGGAAGAAGCGATGCCTTTTAAAAAGGCGATCATTGTGACCGGGATTATTTTTGGTGTCATTCACTTTAATCTGCCTGTACTCATTCCGCTTGCTATTATTGGAATGTATCTTGGTGCGCTTGCTTATTATTCCGAAAGTATTTTGCTTCCCGTAGCTGCACACTTTTTAAATAATGCTCTTTCTGTATTTAGTTTGTATCGGGAGAGTAGTTCATCTGTTGATATTTCTCTATTGCAGGCAGCAGGACTGGCAATTACGGGAATTACCGGGATATCCTTGTGCTTCCGGCAGATATCTAGATTTGAAAAAGGGTTTTAAAACCTTTTAAAACTTTGTGTCAAACTGTAATGAAAAACTGCGTGTCGGCGCAAGATTTCCTATTACCTCGGTATAATAATAATCTAACAGGTTCTTTGCATTCAGGGTAAGTGAAATCGGGATTTGGTTGATCTTTTTAAAATCAAGAACTGCGCGTATGTCCAAAACATGGATTGCAACCCGCGAATCAGCATTTTTGGGGAAATTGAGCAGAATGAAATTCTCATCAATTTTTTCGACCCGGCTTTGAAAACGATAATCTGCATGAAATTCAACTGCTCCCACCGGCATCAGGATATGCGATTGCCATTGCACGTTCGGACGATATTTCAGGGGTTCCTGTAGAGTAATATCCTTTGGATACATTGCCATAACAGAGGATTCTATTCCTACTCTTTCTTTTAAAAGCCAGCCCTTTATTCCAATTTCAATTCCCTGTACACGGGCACGGGTAGCATTTCGGAACTGGATTTTGTCATTACCGGTAAATACCGGTTCGATAAGTGAATATAACTCATTTTGGAAAAGGGCAATATCGTAGGTGAAAGGTGCATCCAAAATATTAATATTGTGATTTGCCCCTAATTCAAAAGACCAGGATTTCTCAGGAGAAATATCTGAATTAGAAAAAAGTTTAAAGTTCTGTAACTGCATTACTACGCTTCGCTCACCGACACTCGGGGCACGGAATCCACGCCCTGCGGATATACGCAGCTTAGCACCTATGGGTGAGGCATAGGACATCCCAAACCTGGGGCTGAATTGAATGTTCGATTTTTCACCGAAGGTTTTTTCCGCATCAAGCCGGCTACCGAGGGTAACGATTATACCATCAAGATTAGTAAATTCTGTTTGAGCGTAGCCCGATGAAATATACTGCCCTTTTGAAAGGAAGAGCCCACTGTTATCGGCGTAAATGTTAGAAAGGACGTCATTTCGTATGAACGCTCCACCGTAGGTAAAGAGAATTTTCTCATTATAGCGTGAATTTGCCTGGAGCTCAATATTATTGGCAAGCGCCCGTGACTTTTGGAAGGATTGACTGGCTAACCCAACATTATTTTGAAATTCGGTAATATAGCTGCCGCCGCGTATTATAAAATAATGGGCGTTGCTAATGATCTGCTTAAATTCACCTACGAGCGTGGTTTTAAAACCACGTAGGCGCTCGCTCATATCTGTGCCTTCCGGCGGCAAAGTTGCATTTTTCAGATTGCGCCAGTAACTCCAGTTTGCATGGTCTTCATAAGCATGATTCGCTAAAACAAATATTGAAGTAGATGGAGCCGGCACAAATGAAATTTTTGAAAAAACATTCCAGCGATACGAATCGTCAAATGCGCGATAGGAATTGTCTCCTTTGATTCCCCCGGAAAATATCCAGCTCACAGGCCCGATCTTCTGTGAATAGCTTGCATCAAACCCATCCATTCTGGATAGCTGCTGTGTGTGCCGCCATCCATCATATTTTGGCACAGTGTAGATTCCTTCATAGCTCCGAAATCGAAACTCGGGATACTCCCTTGGTTCACGGGTAATAAAGCTGATTATTCCCCCCAAGGCAGCATTTCCATAGAGCGCTGAAGAAGCTCCTTTCACTACTTCAACACGTTCGATATCAAATAGCGGAAGAGCATCAAACTTAATATCCCCGATATCAGCCGAGAGCATTGGAAATCCGTCGAGAAGCATAAGGGTACGGGAGCCAAACCCCAGGGTAAATCCCGATGTACCACGGATACTTACCTGATTGCCGCTCACACTTACTCCGGGAATATATCGTAAAAGGTCATCGATCTTCGTGATATTACGTTGCCGGATAGCGCGCTCATCTACTACTACCACACTGACAGGAACATCATGTACAGCCTGAACCCGCTTCCCGGCTGAAACGATAAGTTCTGACTCCTGCAGATATACCGGGGTGATCTCAACATTTAAGAACACACTATCCTGATCCTGAAGGGTAAAATCAGTCTTGGTAATTCTATATCCAACTGCTGAACTAAGGAGGATATATCTGCCCGGCGGGACAGAATGCAGGATAAATTTCCCTTCACGATCAGTCGAGCCTCCGAGCGCCGTACCTTCTATTCTTAATGTGATCCCGGAAAGAGGCGCCTTTGTCTTTGAATCCTGCACAATTCCGGCCACGATCCCTTCAGCAGCAGTCAGAGGGTGAGTACTTCCCAAAGTTAAAGTAGCTATAGCCAGAAAGTATAGTGAAAAGATATTTTTAAAAACAGTTGGAATGCACATAGAGATTTTAAAACAATGATGCCGGGCTATATTCCCTCTTTTTTTAAAAAGGGTTGGGTGGAAGATTGGAAAAATTTACGATAATGTCAATATTACTAAATATCTGCCCCTCATCTATTTTTACCGCCGAGGGGAAATTTACATCTCCTGAACTTGTATAAACTCCAATAACGCGCCAGTCTTTATCAACATCATTGGCAAACTGCTGCATTACTACAATATACGGGAATTCTACCGGCACGCTTCCGATCTCCAGCGAGTAATTCTGGGACTGTACTCTATAATTGAGCCGCTGCTCTGCATCACCTTTCACAGTTTCAGGAGGATACTTTTTAAAAGCCGCTACGCGCAGATCAATCAGGCTATCCGCAGGCGGCCAGGCATCAGGGCCGCCTACAAACGTAACTGTCCCTGAAATTTTCGATACCGTAGGCGCATTCGTCGGGTCAAGCCCGCCCGTACAGCCGGAGTAAAGTAAGCACGAACACAGAAAAATATATAAAAGGAATCGTAGCATGGCGAGAGTTGTATAGCGATGAAAAAGGATATACTGCGTGAATTTACGACAAATATCGTAGATAATAAAAAAAGCCGCCCTAAAAAAAATTAAGACGGCTTTAAAAAGTTGTTTTTAAAACAAATTTTTAAAAAGAAATACTTATGTGCGGAAGGCGGGACTTGAACCCGCATGCCCTTACGAGCGCTACCACCTCAAGGTAGTACGTCTGCCATTTCGCCACTTCCGCGCTGTATTGAGATTGCAAATTTACAGTAAGAAAAAGTAATTACCAAGATTCTTTTAAAAATTCTTTAAAAGCTCCATTGAACAATTATCCTGTCAGATATTACTTTCTTACCAGAGTCAGCTTCCCGGCAGAGGAGATACCCGCTGACCTTGAAATTGCAGATATAATATACACACCGCTTGGCGCTTCGGTGCCTGTGGAAGTAAACCCGTCCCAAACGATTCTTTCCCCTTTCGTATCAAATGCACGGATCAGCTCGCCGCCTGGCGTCAGTATCCGAACATGTGAGTCCGGCGCCAGCCCGCTAATGGTGAGCTCGCCATCACGCACCGGGTAAAATGGCTGAGGGAAGGTTTCTATAGCATAATCGCTGAGAGGCATAATAGAAAGTGTGGAAGCAGTAGAAAGCCCTTTTTTTGTTCCGAAATATATTTTCCCGGTTGAATTGTTAATAGCAATTGACTGTACGTCATTATCTGCCAGAGGGAGTGAATCTGCTTTGATGATCGTTAAGACCTCGGTTCCATCTTCATTCAATACATACACACCATTGCGCGTGGCAACCCATTTGTTATTTAAAGCATCTACGACCACATCATTTACAGATTGCCCGATAAGCGGTATGATGCGGCGTATGCTTGGTGTCGCATTATCGCGAACCGCCGATGGATTAAACATAACGGCAAGTCCTGTCGGTGTTCCTATCCAGAGTGCGCCATTACGGTCTATCACAAGGGAACTTTGCGTATTGTCAGGCAGCGAATTTAATGTTGTCAAAATCCCTTCCCGGTCATCAGAAGTATTCTCCAGTGTTCCGTTTTCATTGAACCAGTATAATCCCCGGCCCTCTGCCGAGCCGAGCCATTTTGTACCGGAGCCATCTATCGCCATAGCCAGGAAATTCCGGTCAGTCGCAGGAATACTTGACTGGTATGTATAAAATTTACCCTGGGAAGTTCGCGCAACTAACTGCGAAGTCGGGCTAAAGCGGTTTACTGCCCACAATGTGCCGGAATTATCCGTAGCTGTCTGGCCCATTACGACGTAACCGGAATTAATGGAAATTCCCCGAACAGGCGTATTCGTTGTATCATATTTCGTAACTTCATACGAATCCGGCAATATCTTCACCTGCCCAAGCCCACTGCCGTAGCCGCTTACCCAGACTGAACCATCAGGACCTATGCTGACGCGGTAAAATGTCTGGGTTCCAAGTACAGGATAGTTTCGATTATTGAAAATTTCCCATGTGCCGTCTTTTAAAACCGAGAATGCTTCTATTTCCGGTTTGGCGTTACTTACGTTCCAGAGATTCCCGTCACGATCCAGGGCAAGCTGTAAAAATTCATTGATCGTCGGAGTGTTCGGAGTGATATATGTTGTATCCGAACCTTTGATAAGTGCTGCACCGATGGTTTTAAAAAAAACGATCACACTGCCGAGTGAAGGTAGCACAGCCTGCCCGGAGATCGTACCAAATGTCTCTTCTTTAAAAGAGATCCTTACATCCGGGCTTTTAAAAAGATTGAACTGATCGGTATAATATAAAGTGCTGTCCATTGCGCTGAGCGAATTAATACCTTCCGGCGCTACAGATTCTTTTACAAACATTCCGTTTTCAAAACGGGATATCGCTCCCGAATTTGCTGCGTAAATAACGCCGCCGATCTGTGCGATACTCACGACCGGATTATCCGGCAAGCCCTGTTCCTTTTTAAAAACTTCCCAAGACTCCGGCGAACGCAAAGTTTTTGCATTCAGCGACGCTCTCCCGACTCCTTCTTCCGTGCCTGCCCATAATGTATCATTGATAAGGATCAGTTTCCTGACAGATATCCCCGGTTGGAAAGTGCCAATCCGCTCAATTGTCTCAATAAAAACTTTCTGTTTTAAATTTAAAACGGCAATACCAAAATCCCCGGCGATATATGCTATGGAGTCACGTATCAGAATATCATTTATCTGGTGTCTCGTAATTGCCGTGCTCTGAGCAATATCTAAGATGTGTGCGAATTGAAAATCCTCATCCACAATATCAATTGTACCGTCAACCGCACCGAGATAGATTTTTTTATTAATAGTATCTGCCTGAATAGCATTAATATCCAGCGTCAGTAGGCCGTTTGTATTACGAAATTCCTGAAAGTCGCCCGTTTCCGGAGTATATACGAATAACCCGCCGGAAGTCGCCGCCCAAATGCGTCCGCGCGAATCTGCCACCGCGCCGCGAATATCTTTTAAAGAAGAGTAGGTTTGCCAGTTATCTAATCGAATCTGAGAATGTGCTGTAAAGAGGGGAAGAAAAATCAGAAAACCGCACAAAAGCACAGTTTTAACAATGAAGGAAGATTTTGCCCGAAGGAAAAGAGATAATATTCGCATACAAAAAAGCCCTGCCGCTGTTTTTAAAAGCAGTGATTGAAATACTGTTTATAATTTAAAAAAGTAACGGTTTGAGCTTTAAAGAATCCTCTTTGTAAGAAAAATTTTAAAAGGTTTTTTAAAAGAATTATTTACGCTTTTTAACAGCGTCATTTTTAAAAGAATCAAACAATGAAACCATTTCAATTGCTGATACTGCTGCTTCAAAACCTTTGTTTCCGGCTTTCGTTCCTGCACGCTCTACCGCCTGTTCGATCGTGTCGGTCGTCAGCACGCCAAAGATACAGGGAACGCCCGTTTCCAAACCCACGCTCGCCACGCCTTTCGTTACTTCACTCGAAATATAATCAAAGTGTGGCGTCGAACCGCGAATTACCGCGCCAAGCGCGATCACTGCATCAAATTTACCCGACTGCGCCAGTTTCTGTACGACAAGCGGGATTTCAAAACTGCCCGGGCAGTATGCAATTGTGATATTCGCCGCATCAGCATTGTGGCGGCGCAGCGCATCAAGCGCTCCGGCTACAAGCTTGCCAACGATAAATTCATTCCAGCGCGCCACCGCGATCCCGAATGATTTGCCACTTGCGTCGAATTTTCCTTCAATGATCTGCGGATTAAATTGATTGTCCATTATTTCTATTTTTAGAACCAAAAACTTTTTAAAAGAATTCTTTTAAAACCAACTATAATTACGCCGCATTTTTTGCTGCATGTTGAGCAGCTCTTTCGCGAACATTTTCAAGAGCGCCATACGTGATCGTCACGCGCCCGAAATTATCTTCATCATAAAATCTGCTGCCGTGAAAATCCGAACCACCCGTTTCCAAAAGATTATGCTGTTTTGCAAAAACGTGGTAAAACTGTTGCGTGGCGCGCCCGTGCGACGGATACGTAACTTCAATTCCATCCAGACCGGTTTTTAAAAGCGGAAGCAGAAGGCGCGGATCAGAAAAATATCGTCCCGGATGCGCTAGTATCGCCACGCCGCCCGCTGAATGAATTAAGTCTGCCGCTTCCTTTACGGAAAATCTCGTGCGCGGTTCGTATGCCGGGCTGTGATTGCTGAGGTATTTCCTGAAAGCATCTTCAAAAGTTGCCACATAGCCCGCTTCGATCATTGCCGCCGCAATATGCGGACGCCCGATAGAACCGTCTCCGGCACGGTGCGCTACATCGTCGTAATTCACATTCACACTCAGTTTCTG
This sequence comes from Bacteroidota bacterium, assembly GCA_040386315.1. Classification (GTDB taxonomy): domain Bacteria; phylum Bacteroidota; class Ignavibacteria; order Kapaibacteriales; family DASPKH01; genus DASPKH01. The sequence goes on along the minus strand of JAZKFS010000005.1, from coordinate 31,774 downwards.
GAGATTTTCAACGATCTTTTTTGCGCGGCGCTCACGATCCTTTTTAAAAATTACGCAGTAATCACGCAAAACCTGGTGATGAATGTCAATGCAATAGCCGAGAATATGAATATCGCGGTCATTTTCCATGCAACTGATCTCAATACCCGGAACAACCTCAATTTCATAATCAGGCGCAATTCTTTCTGCTTCCTCGATCGCATCCACCGTATCGTGATCGGTAATTGCTATTGCCGAAAGCCCGCGCTCGTGCGCTTTAAAAAGTAGCTGCTGTGGAGTCAGAAGTCCGTCGGAATAAAGCGTATGTGTATGTAGGTCAACTGTTGCCGGCATAAGGTCACTGTGCGCACATTGTCAAAAATTTTCGTAGCTTTTGACGCACGCTGTCCATTTATAGTGCGATAATTTTTTCTGATGTTGTTTAAAAATCTTTTTTTCAAAGGTCTTTTTAAAAGCCTTAAAATTTAAGGTTTTAAAAGTAGTTTTAAAAGATTTTCATGAATATACGAATCTTATGCGTTCTGTAAAAATTCCTGCACGGTTTTTAAAAGATTTTCCGCAGGAATTATTGTGCGTTCGCCACTTTTCCGGAATTTCAATTCAATATTTCCATTTGACAGATTCTTGTCGCCAACGATAATTTGCAGCGGAAAACCAAGCAGATCGGCGTCATTGAATTTCATTCCCGGCATCTCATCACGGTCATCGTAGAGTACTTCGATTTTTAAAGCTGTTAATTCATCGTGAATTTTCTCACACGTGTTTCGTACATTTTCCGACTTTTTCAAACCAAGCCCAAGCAGGTGGACCTGGAATGGCGCCAATGCCGCGCTCCACTGAATTCCTTTTTCATCATGATTTTGCTCGATAAAGCACGCCATGATGCGCTCCACACCAATCCCATAACTTCCCATGATGATCGGATGTTCCTCGCCTTCAGCATTTAAAAACGTCGCATTTAAAGCTTTTGAGTATTTCGTGCCGAGTTTAAAAATATGGCCGACTTCAATTGCATTCACCACGCGAAGCGGCGTTGAGCATTTCGGACATGGTTCGCCTGCAAGGACAGTGCGGAGATCAAAAAATTCTGTAACATCTGTATCGCGCTGGAGGTCAATATTTTTAAAATGAAAACCTGTGTGATTCGCGCCACTCACCATTCCGCCTGCGCCTTTTAAAAGATCATCCGCGATAATGCGAACATTTTTATCAGCAAGATTCACCGGCCCGACCGAACCCGGTTCAGCGCCGGAGTATTGCGAAAGTTCGCTTGATTCTGCCGGACGAATTGATGTTGCTTTTAAAGCGTTCGTCAGCTTTTCTTCGTTTAATTCATCATTGCCGCGCATTAAGATCAGCACAGGTTTTGAATCAATAATATACATTACCGATTTCGCACAGCGCTCTTCGTCAATCCCAAATTTATTGATAAGGTCGTCAATTGTCCGCGTGCCCGGCGTTTCAAATTTTTCCATCTCGCCATTTGTATCAGATTTCCCAACGGCTTTGATGCCGGAAGTTGCAACTTCGATATTTGCCGCATAGCCGCAATTTTCGCAGACAGCGCAGGTATCTTCTCCAAACGGCGATTCCGTCATAAATTCCTGCGAAGCGCTTCCGCCCATCGCTCCGCTGGACGCGCCAACGACGAAGAAATTCAAACCGGAACGCGTGTAGATTTTTCTGTATGCGGATTCATGTTTATCGTAGCTTTCGTCCAAACCTTCCGTCGTAGAATCCATCGAATATGCATCTTTCATCGTGAACTGCCGTCCGCGCAAAACACCTGATTTTGGACGCGGCTCATTGCGGAATTTCGTTTGGATCTGGTACCAGATCTGCGGAAGGTCGCGGTATGATTTAATATGTTGCCGCGCGTGGAATGTAATGATTTCCTCGTGCGTCGGCGCCAGCACTAATTCTTCGCGGTTTTTAATATGGAACATCACGTCGCCCATCGCTTCCACGCGGCCGGTTTCCTCCCAGATGCTTTTCGGATTTAAAGCCGGGAGCAGAAATTCCTGTCCACCGATCGCGTTCATTTCCTCGCGGATGATCTGCTCGACTTTCTGCTTGACGCGCAGCCCAAGCGGCAAAAATGAATAAATACCTGCTGCCAGCGGACGGATAAGCCCGGCACGCAGCATAAGCTGATGCGAAGGGATTTGCGCTTCGTTTGGGATTTCTTTTAAGGTCGGAGTAAAAAGCTGGGACTGTCGCATGATGTTTTAAAACGATATTTTCAGAGTGTAAATTGTTCGTTCTTTTAAAAAAATTAGGTCAAATTACTTTTAAAAACATGCAAATTACGGCAGCGAACGGAAAGTTCTATAAAAAATCTTTTAAAACTATATTTTTTAAAAGAAATCTCGCTTGATATGACAGAGCATTTCATGGAACGTCGCGCCGGACTAAACTGTTAGGCTCAAAGGAAATAACGGTCTCAAAAAAGTTTTTAAAATAGTTTTTAAAAAGAAAGATTTTCAAACACAATTAATTGTAAGCGGGTGATTTTATGATGAAGTTTTCAAAGATTATTATACTAAGCGCATTTGCTGCGGGAATTGTTTTTACCGGATGCAACAACGATGATAATAGCGTCAAGCCAATAACGGAATTCAGTAGCCCATATTATCCACTTGAGGAAGGAAGCGGGTATGTATATCGTACTTCAACATTAGATTCGGGCAATGTAGAAACAAATATACGTTTCGACTCCGTATCTATTACCAGCGCGGGAAGTCAATTCGGAAAAGCGGCATTTATGGAAACTACGTTCAACGAAGGAAATACATTAAAAAGTGAACTTGTTTCCAGAGAAAGCAAAGCTGCTTACCGCTATTTTACGCCGATCACATTAGACAGCGCATTCCCCATTGTTTATCCAAAGCGCTGGATAAAAGAAGCAGATTTTAATACCAGCATCAATACATGGGTGACGGTAGATACATCTGTTACAGAGATCCCGGTCAGATTTGGTACTCAAAACGGCGTGGATAGCGGAACTGTGACCGCTCGAATCGTGCAAACACGGACGAAAAGCGCAAGTATTCCTATTTCCTATGGCATTCCGGCAAAAACCGTGCAGGCAATTGAGATCACTTCTACCACGAATTTTAAAGGAACTGTGACAACGGCGGGAGTTGGACAGGTTTCTGTTCCTATTGAATTTAACGATGTGGAAAAGATCTATTACGCGGATTCTATCGGAATAGTAAAACGCCACCGGGATTCTTATACAATTAAAGCCAGCTTTATAGAGCGCAATGTACCGGGGTTTGACTATACGCTGCAGACATACACAAAAAAGTAGTTTTCTTTTAAAAAACAGGTTTTAAAAAGCAAAGGAACAGAAAAATAATTTCTGTTCCTTTTTAATTTTTAAAAAGCTTTTTAAAAATAGAATCTTACTTTTCAATAATGAGCATCAGCATTTGCTGAAGGATCACTTCGCTATCTTCCGAACTTGATTTAATTTTAAAATCTGCATCACGAAGCGCGAAAAAAGAGCGTTCAAGTTCATGCGGGCGAAATTTATCAAGAGCTGCGATATATTCCGGCACAAAATATGGTGAAATCCCAACCGCATTGGCAAGCTGAAAATGGTTTTGCGAAACCGCACGCTCCTCAGCCAGTCGCCATAAAATCGTGAAATATCGCGCCAGCATAGAAATTATCAAAAGCTCCTGCTTTTCCGCGATAAGCATGTGCCGCGTAATATTTAAAGCCGATTGCAAATCGCGTTTTCCAACGGCTTTTTGTAGCTCGAAAATGTTGTAAATACGCGATGCGCCGACAACATTATTGACATCATTGAGCAGGATTCTCTTTTTATCGCCGACGAAAATCAGTAGCTTTTCGATTTCATTATTAATATCCCGAAGCGAAGTTCCCGCCTGGGCTATAAGCAATTCTGCCGCTTCAGGTTCGATCTCTCTTTTTAAAACTTTTAAACGTTGGGCGATCCACGACGCTAAACTGCTTTCGTGAATTTTTGGAAATTCGATCCACTCGCAATTGTTTAAAATCAGATTATAGGGAAATTTTGCCGTTTGTAATTTCTTATGCGCCTTATCCTGCTGTTTCGGACTTTTTAAAAGCGCGGCAAGTCCGTTCAGGTCACTCAGATTTGCTTTTAAAATGAGAACGGTCGTAGCGGGAGGATTTTTAAAATACTTTGTAAAAGGAGATTTTTCAGCAGCAGCTTTGCCTGTTTTCCCGGCAGTGAGCTTTTCAAAATGACGAACGATGACGGCGCGTTTATCGCTCATCATCGGGTACGCCATCGCCATATCCACGAGCGCGTCCGGCGTGATGGTGTCGCCTTCCAGAATATCAATATTGAAGTCTGAAATGCCACTTTCCTGCAGCGCTTTTAAAAGCTTTTCGTAGCTCTCTTCCAGCAGAAATTCCTCCTCGCCGTACATGAGCAGCACGGGCGGGAAGTTTTTTGAACTGATAACGGCGTTGAGATTTTCGAGCATCGTGCGTAATTTTTAAAAACTTTTTAAAAACTTTTTAAAACTCTTTTTAAAAACTACCGCTGGATGCTTTTCGGATCAAGCGCATCACGAAGCCCGTCACCAAGCAAATTAAAACCAAAAACGGCAAGGGCGATCGTGATACTCGGATACAGCGTCATTCCCCAGTTTGTACCGGAAGCGATGAAACCGCGCCCGTCATTGATCATCTGCCCCCACGATGGCGTCGGCGGCTGTACGCCAAGACCGAGAAAACTCAAACTCGCCTCGGCGATAATTGCCGAAGCAAATCCAGCCGTCGCTAAAATGATAATCGGCCCGAAAGCATTGGGCAGCATGTGGCGGAAAATTGTGCGGAATGTGCCGTAACCAAGCGCTTTTGTCGCTTCAACATATTCCTGTTCGCGCAGTGAAAAGAATTGCCCGCGCACGATACGCGCTATATCCACCCAGCTTGACACACCGATAGCAACAAATGTTGGGAATAATCCTTTTCCTAATACGACTGAAAGTGCAATTGCCAAAAGAATTGTCGGAAACGACCAAACGACATTGACAAACCACATAATAACATCATCCACCCAGCCACGGAAAAATCCTGCAAGCGCACCCAAAACTACACCAATTGCCAACGCGATAAGCTGCGACACAATTGCCACGCGCAAGCTGATATTCGCGCCATACATCAGGCGGCTGAGCATATCGCGCCCGTACTGATCTGTTCCTAAAATATACGTAGGAGTTGTGTGCCAGTCGGATTCGCTGTTTCCAATAAGTTCGCTTTTAGCGATGGTCATAGGCGCACCGGTAAAATCGGTATAGCGTACTGTATCGCCGACAACGGAATAGGATTGTATCGGGATTTGCAGCGGCTCATCCGGGCGGGAAACATTCTTTTTTAAAAGCAGACTTCCTTTAAAAAAACTTGGCTTTACAGAATATTCCAAGACCTGAAGCGTAGGGTCAACAGGCCGGATGATCGGCGCAAGAAGCGCGACTACGACAAGAATTCCGATGATCCACAACCCGATCATCGCGCCCGTGTTCTTTTTTAAACGCTTCCAGGCGAGTTTCCACAGACTCTCACTTGCCTTTTTTTCTTCTATCGCCTGTTCTTCGTCGGTAAGTGTCGCCATAATATTTACAGTATTTTTAAAAGCGTTTTAAAAGAAATTATGCGAGCTTCACGCGCGGATCGAGGAACGTGTAGAGAATATCAACCAGAACATTGACAATCACGAAAATTATCGCCGTAAACAGCACTGTTCCCTGTATCATCGGGTAATCAAGCTTTTCAATTGCATTGATCGCGACTGTGCCAATGCCGGGCCAGTTAAAAATAAATTCAATAAAAAATGTTCCCGAAAGAAGTGCGGCAAACCACGCGCTGACGGTTGTAATAACGGGATTTAAAGCATTGCGGAGAGCGTGTTTAGTGAGAACTTTAGATGCTGGCAAACCCTTTGCTTTTGCTGTGCGGATGTAATCCTGGCCGAGGACGTCCATCATCGAACTGCGCGTAACGCGGGCAATGATCGAAAGCGGGCGAATCGCAAGCGTTACCATCGGCAGAACGAGATATTCCCACCGATATCCGTCGCTTTGCTCGATATATCCGGCGATCGGAAACCAGTCCAACACCACGCCAAAGATCAGCGCAAACATAAGCGCGACAACAAAGGAAGGCAGGGAAATTCCCAGCAGTGCCGTTCCCATCAGCGATGTATCAAGCCACGAGTTGGGTTTTAAAGCCGCGATCACTCCTAAAATAATCCCAAGAAGTGTTGAGATCAACATTGCCGAACCCGCCAAAAGTGCTGTTGCGCCAAAGCGGTCAACAATAGTTTCAAGCACGTCACGGTTCGTAGCATACGAGCGGCCTAAGTCGCCCTGCGCAGTTCGCACAAGAAACTTAGTATATTGTTCAAAAACCGGCCTGTCCAACCCCATCTGCTGGCGGATTGACGCTATGGAAGCCGCATCAGCGCGTTGTCCGAGCATGAGGCGTGCAGGATCGCCGGGCAGAACGAAATTGATAAAAAACGTAACCGTTGCTACGCCGATCAGCACGATAAACGAATACAGGATTTTCCTGATAATATAGGTAGCCATACAATTCTCGATTCTCGTTTTTAAAAACTTATACTGTTTTTTCTTCGCGCTGATCGACATTCACCATTTCAAGCGTTTCGACGCGGAATCCTAAAATATTCTCTGCCACCGTCGCAAATGTCGGCGGCGTATCGGTCGCGTAAAACTCAATATTTTTAAAATGCTCTGCTGTTGGCTCACTTCCGGAAAGCGAATTTTGCTTTTTTAAAATGTTCTGCACGGCAATTGCTGTTTGCTCACCGGAATCAACCAGGGTCACATCAGGCATTAGATCGGCCAGCAGATCTGCCAATACCGGGTAATGCGTGCAACCCAAAATAAGCGTATCAATTTCAGCCGATTGCAGCGGCGCCAGATATTCCCGCGCAATTAACCGCGTGGACGGATGTTGCGCCATTCCTTCTTCTACTAACGGAACAAAAAGGGGGCACGCCTGGCTGAAAATCTCAATTTTTTTGTTTTTAAAAGGAAATGCCGATTCAGGGATCTCGCCGCCGTTTTTAAAAGCATTATTGTGAAGCTCGATATTATAGTCGTAGCGAATGAAATTCTGCGAGCGTTTTAAAATCGTGTCTGCATACGCATTACTTGAAATAGTCGCGCGTGTAGCAATGACGCCGATTCGCCCGTTTCTCGTTGCATTTAAAGCTGCTTCGACCGCAGGAATTATCACGCCGCTCACCGGAACATTTGAAACCTCGCCAACCTCATGCAAAGCAAGCGCTGAAGCCGTATTACACGCGATCACGACCATTTTTACATTGTGGTCTATGAGGAATTGCGCGCATTGCTGCGAATATTTCTGCACGGTTTCCGGCGATTTATTTCCGTAGGGAACACGTGCCGTATCGCCGAGATAGATGAATTTTTCCGATGGCATCAACTCAACCAAATGCCGCAGCACGCTTAGCCCGCCAACGCCCGAATCAAAAACGCCGATTGCTTTATTTGAAGTTGTTTTTTTATCTAAAGTTGTCATTCGGCAAAGATACAAAAATTTACACCGCTTTTTAAAAGCGTATCGTGCAATATAACGTATTACTGCCAATGCTAAATACGATTTTTGTTATTTTTAAAAACTCTTTTTAAAAGCTATGAAAGGAATGCTTCAGCTTCCTTTCTTGGAACTTCATTTTTAAAATGATAATTTGGCTGCTCTCGGTAAATCTATACAACGTCATTTTAACTCTTTTAAAACGTAATAAAATGCTCAATAAAGTCACAGGATTTTTAAAAAAGAACAGTATTTTATCCGGTATCGGTCTATTTTTACTGGCGGCGACACCTGCATTTGCGGATGATACTGCAAGCGGCGGGCATGGAATTGCGATAAATTTCCTCTGGATCGCCCTGCTTCTTATCGCGGCAAAGCTATCCGGGATTGTGGAGCGCTTTGGCCAGCCGGCCGTCCTTGGTGAGTTGCTTATCGGCGTTATTCTGGGAAATCTCGCGCTGGTTGGTATCACGTGGTTTGAGCCAATTGAAACAAGCTCGATCATTCATTTCCTGGCAGAACTGGGCGTGGTGATCCTGCTTTTCCAGATCGGTATGGAAAGCAATCTTGATCAGATGAAAAAAGTTGGCGGGCGGGCGCTGCTGGTTGCAGTTGTCGGGGTGATTGTACCGATGGTCCTGGGGATTTATGTTGTTGAATGGCTTTTACTTCCGGGACTCAATTCTAATGCGTATTTATTTATTGGTGCGACGCTCACGGCAACTTCTGTCGGCATCACGGCGCGGGTTTTTCGTGACCTCGGGCGGCTCCAGACCGCTGAATCACAGATCGTACTTGGTGCGGCGGTGATTGATGATATTTTAGGGCTGATAATTCTTGCAGTTGTTTCGGCAGTTGTTAAAACAGGTGCGGTTGATATTATGTCAATTAGCGTCATTATTTTAAAAGCCGTTCTTTTCCTTGTAGGCGCGGTATTTCTGGGCAGACTGCTCGCGCCCCTGCTTTCAAAATTCTTTTCCAGTATAAGCGCAGGCCTTGGCATGAGATTTACGTTTGTTATTGCCCTTGGGCTGATATTCGCATATCTCGCGGGATGGATCGGTTTGGCGCCAATCGTCGGTGCATTCGCCGCGGGTTTGCTGCTTGATCCGGTACATTTTACAACCTTCGACCAGCCACAATATCTCACGGATATTCGCAGCTCTGTCGAAACAGCCGATCCGGTTTTAAAAGAGAATGTTTTAAAAGTGGTCGAGCGACAGGAGCATCACGTTTTAGAAGACCTGATTGCGCCGCTTGGCCACTTCTTTGTGCCGATTTTCTTTGTTGTTACCGGCATGACGGTACGATTAGAAACACTTTTTAATCTTCCGGTTTTACTGACAGCGCTTGGAATAACGGTACTCGCCATCGCCGGTAAACTCGTAGCAGGACTTGTAGCCGGGAAAGTTAATAAATCTGTTGTCGGCTGGGGGATGGTCCCCCGCGGCGAGGTCGGGCTTATTTTTGCTACAACAGGAAAAGCACTTGGCGTGGTGACTGATGAAGTTTTTTCTATAATTGTCATTATGGTGATCCTGACAACGCTTATTACACCGCCTGTTTTAACGTTTCTTTTAAAAAGGCAGAAGGAAATCCATGCAGGAGTTTAAAACTTTTAAAAATCAATGAATTTATCGCTTCGTCATCGGCTCACGATCTGGTACGGCGCTATTGTAGCGCTTACGTTGCTGGCGTTCGGGGTAATTTCATATATTTCCGTTTCCTCAGAACTGCGCCATAATCTTGATGCTTCTTTAGAACGTGTCGGATATTCGCTCGAAGATATTATCAAGACAAATCAGGCGCAGACGAAAAAGCCACTTCGCCCTGCTAAAACCGAACAGCGTGTAAAGCAGGACCAGTTTTCTTTCCTGCGGGAAAATCAGAAAATGAATTTTTATGGCCCGCCGCGCCCGATTGACTCCACTGCTGAAAAAGAGCAGGATATGGTGTGGGCAGCTGTATATCAGCACATTATATTTAATTCTAAAAACTTTTATATTCAGGTCGCCGATACGACCAACCAGATCGTTTTTCGCTCAAGCAATCTTACCAGTATCAACGATTCACTGCCGATGATTTCGGCTCCGTCATATCTTGCTTTTGAAAAAGCTGAAGGCGCTTCGCACGGGTTTGCACCGTATGTTTTTAAAAACCAAAATCTGCGCCTGATGCTCATGCAAACGAAAAGCGCACAGATTTCCATCGGCTATCCGGTTGATGAGATTGAAGCGACGCTTGGCGGGCTTTTCGGAACGCTCCTCGTGGCGTATCCTTTTATCCTGATAATTTCCCTTCTCGGCGGACATTTCCTTGCGAAACAATCGTTGCAACCGATAGATGATATTGCCAGAATTGCACGCGAAATCACCGCCAGTAATCTCAGCCGGCGCCTTCCTCCAACTCCTGTAAATGACGACGAAATTGCACGACTGACAGCGACGCTAAATCAAATGATCGGACGGCTGGAAGCATCATTTGCGCAAATTCGTCAGTTCACGGCAGACGCTTCGCACGAGCTGCGAACACCGCTGGCGATTCTGATGGGCGAGCTTGAAATTGCGCTGCGAAGCCGCAAAACTCCTGATGAATATGCACGAGTTTTAAACAGTTCGCTGGAGGAAGTAAATCGCCTTTCAAACGTAGTTTCAAGCCTGCTTGAGCTTTCAAAAGCTGAGAGCGGGCAGGTACAAATGCAACTTGAACAAGTGGAATTAAGCCCGCTTGTGATGGATATTTGCGAGGATATGGAAATTCTTGCCGCTGAAAAAAATATAGAATTGCAGTGCGAAATTGAACCGGATGTTGACATTCCGGGCGATGAGCAGCGGCTTCATCAGGTTTTTTTAAATGTCATTGAAAATGCTGTAAAATATACGCTGCCGGGCGGCTCGGTTTATGTAAAAGTTTTTAAAAATGATACTGAAGCAATCGTTACCGTCAGCGATACCGGCATTGGTATTCCTGATGAGGATCTTCCCTATGTATTTGACCGCTTCTATCGCGTGGATAAGTCCCGCACTTCAATGAATATTCCGGGTAACGGGCTTGGGCTTTCCATCGTAAAATGGATAGTGGAGGCGCATCGGGGAATTATCACTGTGGAAAGCCAATATAAGAAAGGAAGTGTGTTTACAATGAAATTTCCTTTAAAAACACCGGAAAATATTTAAATTTCTCAAACCACGATTTAAAGCCATTCCAAGCACTTTTAAAAGAAAAATTTACAGGTTTTAAAAGAAATAATTAGAATTTTTTTAAAAATGTTTTGCAGTTAATAAAAAAAAGCCGTATATTGCAAACGGTGAAAGTCCTTTGCTTTAAAAATATACCTCGAAACAGTCCCCTCGGGAATTTTTCTCTCCGGTAAATGTTTAATCCTTTGTACTTTCCAAGTTTTTTATTCTAGTTTTTCTTTTAAGGTTTTTTTATGGCTAAAAGTATTTATGTCGGTAACCTCTCCTACAACACATCAGAGGATGAGTTACGCGAAATTTTCAGTGCATATGGCACTGTAGCATCAGCTAAGGTAATGAACGATAAGTTCACAGGCCGTCCACGCGGATTTGCATTCGTTGAAATGCCTTCAGATGATGAAGCGCAAAAAGCAATTGATGCATTGAACGAAACAGAAGTTTCAGGTCGTCGCATCGTTGTAAACGAAGCTCGTCCACGCACAGAAGGCGGTGGCGGTGATCGTAATGGTGGTGGCGGACGTGGTGGTTACGGCGGCGGTGGCGGTCGTGATAGCCGTGGTGGTGGTGATCGTGGTGGTTATAGCAACGATCGTTACTAATCGCTCTTAAAATTAGGAAATAATAAGACAGTTAGGCAAATATAAAGCCGGTACTTTTAAAAAGTACCGGCTTTTTGCGTTTTAAAAGGAAGTTTTTAAAACTTATTCTGTCGAAACTTCCTTTTTCGTTGCTGACAATTCCAGCGCCACCTTCTTCGCTCCCGCAAAATCCGTTTTGCCTGAACCCAACTTTGGAATTGCATCAACGTTTATAATTGCTTTCGGCATCATCAGCGGATTTAAACCGCCTTCAAGCAGTCTCTTTTTAAAGCCCTGTGGCGTCAAATCAGAATTTCCGACAAGCAGCGTAATCGTTTCGCCTTTATTGGCGTCAGGCAGCGGCACAGCGCAAAGCTCGAGGTCACTTTGCTGGATAATATTTAAAATATTTGATTCCAGCGCGCTCAGGCTCACCATTTCGCCGCCAACTTTTGCGAAGCGGGAATAGCGGTCGAGGATTGTGAGATAGCCGTCGGCGTTCAGTTTGCCTTTGTCACCGGATTTGTACCAGCGTTTGCCGTCCAGTTCGATGATGACTTCGCTTGTTTTTTGTGGATTATTTAAATATCCTTTCATCACTTGCGGGCCGGAAATTAAAATCAGCCCGGCTTCGCCAACAGGCAATTCTTGGTACGTTTCCGGGTCAACGATTTTAAAAACTGTGCCGGGAACGGGCATTCCGACGGTGCCAATCATGCTGCCGACCTGCACCGCCCAATCATCGTGCGAGAGGACGTCGGGCAGGTTTACGCTCGCAACTGGCGCGGTTTCCGTTGTGCCATAGCCCTCGTAAATGTTGTGGCCGAATTTTTCTTTAAAAACTGAGCGAACGTATTCATTCAAACGCTCGGCTCCGGCGACGACCATGCGCAGCGACTGGAACATAAGCGGATGGAGCTTCAGGCTGCGCGCGTACATCCCAAGGAATGTTGACGTGCCGAAAAGCAGCGTTACTTTATATTTTGCAACGAGTTTCCCGATGGCAAGCGCGTCTGTTGGGTCGGCCTGGCACACACATTTTATTCCTTCGGTCAGCGGCATAAATGTTGAAACCGTGAGGCCGAACGCGTGAAAAATCGGCAGCGAATTTAAAACAACTTCATTATCCGGCGGCTGCAGAACGCTGATGATTTGTTTGACATTCGCCATGATATTACGGTGCGAAAGCTCCACGCCTTTCGGCACGCCCTCGCTGCCGCTGCTGAAAAGAATCGCTGCTGTGCTTTCCGGGTCAACATTTTTAAAATGGAGAGTTTTTAAAACGGAAGTTGGCAGAGTTTTCACCTGCACGCCTGTTTTTAAAAGCGTCGCTTTTGAAATTCCTTCGCGAATATCCTCCAGGTTATGCACCGTCACGTTTTTAAAAACTTCTTCCGCTTGAAAACCGCGCTCTTTCAATTTTACAAGAAACTGCTTCGACGTGAGAATTGTCTTGATTTCCGCCATATTCAGCGCATGAAGTAAACTTTCGGTATTTGCCGTATAATTCAGGTTTGCAATCGTTTTTCCCGTCATCATCACGGCGAGATTTGCGATAATTCCACCCGAACTTGTCGGCAGCAGCAAACCAATATTCTGCTCATCCGGCGCGAGCGCTTTTATCCTTTTTGAAAAGGCAATCGCAGCGGTCAGAAGTTTTAAAGACGTAAATTCCGTGCCGTCAAAATTCACGACAGCAACGTCATTCAGTGATTTTTTCGCGGTTTCCAGCCAGTGAATATGCACGGGCTGCAGCGTTTTTACATATTTATCCCACGATTCCTGCGAGAGCTGCACGACCTGCTGTTTCACGTCGGCCGCAGTTGATGTTTTTTTCATAGGTGCTCCAAAACTGATAGTAATGTCGCGCGTCAGCTTCGACGCCGAGCTTTTTTTATATTTTTTTGTTGCGAAGGAAAACATGCTTCCCCAAAGTCCGTGAAGGTAGAATGGCACAATGACGGCGTCCGAACCCTTTGCAACGATTTCAAAACCGCGCTGGAACGTAGTTAGCTGGCCGTTGCGGCTGATGCGCCCTTCGGGAAAAAGTGCGACAACTTCGCCACTTTTAAGATATTCGCCAATCGTTTTTAAAGCCTCGTGGCTGCCCGACGTTGAAATCGGAATCACACCAAAAAGGTCAAGAAACTTTTTAAAATACCACTTTTTATAATATTGACGTGCCATCACGAACCGAATACTGCGCGGGCACGCAATTTGCAGCATCGCCCAATCGAGATAACTCACGTGATTTCCGAGCAAAAGCACGCCGCCCGCTGACGGAATATTTTTCATGCCAATCACACTCAGCTTGTATTTCTGCGAAATCAGCGTTGTAATAAAATAGCGCAAAAACGACTGCGGAAGTTTAAAAAATGTGAAAATCGTGCCGCCGAGCGCGATTGCAAAAAGAATGTAAAAAACGCTGTGCGATGTAATGGGAAATGGCAGAATTTTTAAAAAGTTCGCGCTTGTAATCGCCATTGTCATCCCGAGAAAACCAAGCATCACGAGATTTTGCATGAAATTATTCGCCGCAAGCGTTTCGCCGAGTTTTTCCTCCGACGCGTTGAATTGAATCAGCGAATTCAGCGGAATAATGAACATCCCGCCCATAATTCCATAGATAAAAAACATCGCGCCGAGAATATACAAATTTGAAATGTTCGGCACCAGCAGAAGGGACGCCGTCATGCCAATCGCGCCAATCGGCACAATGCCCGTTTCGATGAAATTTTTAGAAACGCGGCCTGCGATAATCGAACCAACAACGATGCCAATTCCGCCAAGCCCCATCAGCGCATTCGGAATAATCGCATTATTTATTTTTAAAGAATCTTTTAAAAACTCCGGGAAAATCGCGAGCACAACCTGGTTAATTCCCCAGAAAATTGAAAGCCCGATAATACTCAGCCAAATTGTTTCATTCTTGCGAACACCGCCCAGATTCTCACGTAAATAACCGAATTTCACATATTTCGGAACATCAAATTTTAAAGCGGTATTTTCCTCGCGTTTGCGTTCAAGGCGTAAACTTAAAAGCGTTTCGAGAATTGAACACGCGATGAGAATGTAGCCAAGCGGCGCGATGGAAACGAGAATATCGGAAATGTTTTTAAAAGCCGGATTGAGAAGCTGCTCAAAAAATATGCTAAAAACAAGCGTTCCGGCAAGAATTGCAACAATGGTAACCGCCTGAACGAAAGCATTTGCAGCGGGAATATTTTCCTTTCCGGTGAGCTCTTTGATATAGCCGTATTTCGCCGGAGCGTAAAAGGCCGCCTGCACGCCAAGCAAAAGCGTCATAAAAAACGCCAGCTCAAACCAGCCGTTGTAATAGCTCAGCGTGATAATACAGACAAGCGGGATCGAAATCGCTGCCGCAATTTTAATGATTTTATCTTTGGGAAATTTATCCGACAGGAATCCCGTGGGCGTAAAAAGTAGGACGAAGGGAAGGAGAATAAGCGCGTTCACAAGCGCCGTGAGAACAATTTGCGTCGTGCCGGTATATGCTTTAAAAACGGTATTCTGGATAATAATCTTGTGGCCTAAATCCGTAAAAGCGTTTAAAAACGCAATCAGCAGATATGCAGAAAAACCGCGGATTTTAAAAAGATTTGACATACTCTCTTTTTTAAAAAGAATGTTAAAAACAATTACTGTGACAAATATACAGTTTATAACTCAACTTGTCAAGTAAAATTTTAAAAGGGCCATAAATTTATTTCTATGAACCTTTTAAAACCTTTTTAACATTCTTTTTAAAAACTTTGGGGAAATCCCCTCCTCGGAGGGGTGCCCGAAGGGCGGGGTGGGTTCACGTTGGATGGTCACGATTGCTAACGCTGACCCACCCCGGCCTACGGCCACCCCTCCGAGGAGGGGATTTTGAACCATTTCCTCTGGTAAAAGAAAATTCTTTTAAAGAACTTATTCGTCGCCTTTTCCTTTCTTTTTCCCTTCACCGCTGCGAACGCCGTTGCGGATCTTGCGTGTCAGGCGAATCAAATGCTCGTAATCTTCCTCGACAAATTCACTCATGATCTGCGAAACCTTTTTTAAATACATGCGGTCGAGCTTGGCGATAAGCGCCTGACCTTCTTCAGTAAGCGTGATGTGATAGCTGCGGCGGTCGCCTTCCACCTTATTTCGACGAATGTAATTCTGCTTTTCCAGGCGGTCAATCAAACCTGTTACGTTGGACTTATCCACAAGTAACATTTTACTGAGATCATTCTGCGTCAGTGGATCCGTTGCATCTTTAAGCAGCTTCATGATGTTAAACTGTGCGTCAGAAGCAAGGTAATCCTGAAAAAGACGCGATGACGTTTTTTTCAGCATCAGGGATGTCCACCACAGTCCCATCAGGGCTTCAAGTGATTTGAGTTGAAATTTCGAGGGTAGATCCTGACTTTCCGGGCTTTGTTTTGATTTTTCCATTTTTTTATATAAAGTGTAATAATGAATATGTGCAAATATAAGGTAAAAATTGTTTAGATGAAAACTAATGATAGCGGTTTTAAAGAAAATTATAATACTTTCTATAAACTTAGAAACTGTTCGGGAATTCTAAATTCACATCTCAATAGCAATTGTCATTCCCCTGAAAAGGGGAATCAATGTAAGAAGAAGTTGAAAAATGTTGTTGTAAAGTTTTAAAAGTACTGTTTTTAAAACGAGTATTGTAACCTAACGCGTCCGTCCGGCGTTGATTCCCGCTTTCGCGGGAATGACAGCGTAGTTCTACTTTTTTAAATCCCGAACAGTTTCTTAATGTTTGTGAGCTTTATGCTAAATTTAGAGAGCCATTTGATAATCCTGAACTGCAATTCTCAAATATGGGAATATCTACATTCAGGATGAGAGGTTTCTTAACTCGTCTGGCTTGGTAGGTATAATTTCAATTGTTACTTTGGTATGGTTTAATGGTAAGCCATGAAGGCCTGGGTTAAACTCTGTCAGTTTTTTTTAACACTTGTTATGTATTCAGTTTTTAAAAACAAAAGCTATCTTCGCTTTCAAGAAAATTGCCTTTCTATTTTGCTTCTGATAATTTTTTTAGAAGACTTTTAATAACTTGCGCATATGAGGACGAAATCTCCTTTTTACCATGCAGCCATTCAACTATTGTACTTTCTTTTAAACCCAGTTTTATAGCAAACTGCCGTGGTGTAAGGTTAAGTTGTTGTAATTTTCTTTCCAGAGATTTTGCTTTCATTAGAGAACAATAATTCCACTTTTAAAATTTGCTGGAAAATCACTCGAATTTTATATCAAGGCCTATAATGATCTGAGTGCGTTGGGCCATATACCAATTGTTCTGCTTTGTATAGGGCATTATTGTAGATTCGATCCCGGTTTGCACTTTAACATTTTCAAAGGGTAATATTTCTACGCCTGCAATACCCCTTACTAACATGCCCTCTGTCGTACCACCGGTAGTAAGTTGCAAAAATGCTTGTGTTGAGCGTATAGGAGATAATTCCGGAAAGATCCGTTGATATGTAACACCAAATGTTGGGATAGATTGAGTATGATTTACCTGAATAGCTTCCTCTGCCGTTTGCAACTGATATTCCTGGTTAAACTGCTCATACCCAACCTCTATTCCAAACTTCTCAACTGGGGAAACCTGATATAGTAAACCAGTTGTAAAACTCTTTAAAGTAGCATCAGAACGGAAGTTCACATTGATCGGTGCATCAATAATGCCTTCCAATAACGGGAAAGAGATGCTACCAAGATTTGGCCCTATTACAGAATGTCTGGGTATGAAGGAATTCTGAACAATTGAAACAGGCTGAATTTCTGTAGGGACATTATATTGGCTAACAGGTTCTATATTTATAGAAGCTTCCTCTAAGATAAACTTCTTGGAAGGAGATGCTTTTAAAACTATATCTTTCTTTAAAAGTATCGTATCTTGTACGGGTTTCTGATTAAAGAAAATCTGGTCATTCGGTTTATTTCCTGCACTATGAATATTCGTTTTTGCTACATCCTGCTGCAATAAAACCTTACTGTCAGGTTCAAATGTACTTACTCCGGATAGACGCCATAATACAAGTAGTATAACTCCAATACAACCAGACAGTAAAAAAGATACCCGCAAATTATTGGTTGCGGCAGGAACAGGTAATTGAATTTCCGGGGAACTGGTTATCTCTAAGGTTGTAAACAGGCCTTCGCGAGCTGCTGCCGGGACGGTAGTTGAGGCAGCAAGTTTCCTGGCACTACGATGAATTTCAAATTGCTCATTAAATTCCCGGCGCACTTCCTCAGAGCTTCCTATTGTTTTAAAAAGCTCTGCCTCACGCCCGCTTTCAAGCAAGCCGTCAAGATAATCGTGTATATCGCGCCGTTGGGACATTTTTAAAAGCAAAAAATAAAAGTAAAAATCATGTTTTAAAAGCGCTCCAGGTCAACTACATAGGGCGACAGAATTATGCGAATCTTCTCCTTTGCACGGAACACTCGGTTTCTCACAGCATGTATTGTAGAACCGGTAATTTCGCTTATCTCTTGATAACTCATCTCGTACATCATCCGTAATACAAACGCTTCGCGGTATTCAAATTCAAGATATTTCAGCGCGCCGGAAATTAAGTCTAAAAGCTCCTGATTCTCATAATTCTCACAAGGGGAAATTCCATCATGTTCTGCTTCAAATTCAACTGTTTCTTTTCTGTCACGTTTGAAGTTTAGGCACAGATTCCGCGCGATTTTTAAAAGCATTCCCGATGGATTTTCCTGTGAGGAAGTGCCCGGAGCTGCATTATAAAAGCGTATAAAACTTTCCTGGAAAATGTCTAAAGCTTCATCTTCAGAACCCAGAACATGCAGGCAGTACGCGTAAATCCGCTGGCTGAAACGCTCGTATAGTTCTTTAAAAGCCGCGTCGCGCACGTGCTTCTCTGCACTCTGCATGAGAGCGAAAAGTTCACTATCGGAATATGCGTGAAGCGCTGCGAGCATTGTAAAAATAGTGCTGAGTACTGATTTAGTGAATTGCCTCTTTTAAAATAACACATTAACTGCAAATCGGTCTCAAAAAATGTAAAAATAAATTTTCTATAAGAATTGTGAGACCGGTTTGTAACTGATGTGTTATTCTTAGTAGGAGCAATTTTTAAAATGCTATGTAATGTCGCTTTTGTTATGAGAAAAATAATCCTGTTTGTAATCTGCTATCTTGTGCCGCACATGCTGATGGCACAGGGTTCGCTCACAGTCTATAACCTCGATGCGTCGCAATTCCCGATTTTAAAAGCAGATTGTTTCGCTTTTGATGCCGGGGGAAATCTTTTAAAAAACTTGTCCGCGGGCGACTTTGCCATCACGGAAAATGGGATCACGCGAATTGTGCAAAGCGTTTCCTGCCCGCCGGATGAGCCTCCTAAGGCGCTTTCGGTCGTGCTTACGATTGATATTTCAGGTTCGATGGGCGGAGGCACGTCCAGCGGTACGAGAATTGATGTGGCAAAGTCCGCTGCGGTTTCATTTGTCAATGCGCTGCCGCTTGGAAATTCAGAATGTGCTGTTACAAGTTTTGATGGCAGCGGCTATATTAATCAGGATTTTACGACCGACAGGCAGCGTCTTTTAAACGCGATTGCTCCACTGCGCGCAAATGGCGGGACAAATTATGATGCCGGCCTGCTCAATCCTCCGGCAGGCGCAATTGAAATAGCCAAGGCCGGTAAACATAAACGCGTCATAATTTTCCTGACTGACGGAAGCGGTGGCGGAACAGAAAGCGCTATTATTCAGTCTGCTCAGCAGAATAATGTTGAGATTTACGTTATCGGGCTGAATTTTTTCCTCCCGGAAATGCTGAAAAATGTTGCACAAAGCACAGGCGGGCAATGGTTTGAAAGTGTGCGGGATGAGGCAGCGGCGAAAGCAGTTTATAACCGGATACTTGCTATCGCGCAGGGCGGAAAAGCGTGCCGGATTTCATGGATGAGCGAGGTTGACTGTTTTAAAAACCGTTCAGTCATTGTTTCAATTCCGCAGGAGAATCTATCTCAAAATCTGAGGTACGTGGCTCCTGAAGAGCGTCTCGTGCGATTGGACGTGCAGCCGGTGGGAATCGAGCTGGGAGGAATTACGCCGCTGACTTTTAAAGACACCAGCATCATAATTACAGCTGAAAACGGCAACATCCAGATCTCCGATATTCGCTTTGACAACCCGCTTTTTACAATTACAAGCACACCGGTAAATTTTCTTTTAAAAGAAGGTGAGTCGCGGCAAATTACCATTCGTTTTCAGCCCGTGGATTCTGTCATTACCATCGGTGAAATTACTTTTAAAAACGATGCGTGTTCGGCGAGAAACAGTTTTGTTCGTGGTGGTTACGAAGGTAAGACGAGAGGCGATTTGCTGAAGGTCGTTTTTCCCAACGGCAAAGAGCGCTTCCTGCCTAATGCTGATACGGTCATTACGTGGACAGGCGTTCTGCCGCAGGACACTGTGCGGCTGGAATATTCGCTTGACGGCGGAACTTCGTGGGTGCTGATTAGTAATTTTGCAACAGGCCTGCGACATTCGTGGAAAGTGCCGAGTACAGCAAGCAAATCATGTCTTGTAAGGGCACAAACAAAAGCATTAGGGCCAGGTGTCCCCGGTGCGAAATGGCAAAAAGTCTTTACGATCGAACATGACGGATTAGTGGACAGACTACGCCTAAGCCCTGATGGTAGTGATGTCCTGGTACTGGACCGAAAAGGAGGGATAAATGCTTATAGCACATCTTTTAAAAAGAAATATTTTTCAGGAGGTAGTACTGATGCCACCGCTATTGGCTATAGCAGAACAACTGATTTTTATACGATTTCCCGGGATAGTACTGCTGCACTTTTTGAATTGGGAAAAGGATCATCTTTTAAAGTAATTAATACTTCAAAATACCCGGAATTGGCAGGAAAAACGCTTTGGGGCGTTGACGTGTCTTCTGATACAATTGTTGCAGTGGGTACGAATGATGGTGAAATCGCTTTTTTTAAACCGGCTCCACTTTTTAGTTCACAAGAACCAAAATTCCTGGGTAAGATTACAACAGGATATAAAAATCGCATCATAGCATTGAAATTTACTGCTGATGGCAAAAGGATCGCCTGCTCATTTACCATGAATCAAAATAGTACAAAGGTTTATCAGGTTAATTTTTCACCGGGATTTTCCTCTACAGAGATTTGGGCTTCATTATCTAGTTGGCAGCCGTTCTCGTTTTATGGTTCCGATATTTCTCCTGACGGACGGTATCTTGCCATTTTGGAAAATTTGAATGATACTCTTCAGCACATAATTCTGGATATTAATGAAAGAAAGATCGTCAGAAACCTCCGATCAGCATTTACTAATGGATTGATAAATGGAAGTTTCAGCGAGGATAGTAAATATTATATCTCAGCCGATTGTAGTTTGGGGCAGGATGGAAGGTTCTTGCCGAGCAGCGCGCATATCTATAATATACTTTCCGGTGAACTGGAAGCACGTTTGGAAGGACATCCCAGATTAGTGCTTGACGCTGCTATGAATGCAGAACAAAATATTGCGGTAACCGGCGGACATGACAGCGTGGTAAATGTCTGGAAAAAAATAGTTTCCCCCCAATCCGACATTTCCGATACACTTTTTACAATCCTCGGCCCACAGGCAGCGGCGCGGGATATTGACTTTGGCCTCACGCTTGTCAATTCCACAAAAGATTCCCTTTTTAAAACTTTTATCTGCAATACAAGCGACGTTGCCTTTACAGTAGACTCTATCTCAATTTTGGCTGATGCTGATGCGGGTTTTGCAGTTGTTTCCGGCATTCCTGCGGAAATTGCCCCGAATTCGTGCCATGAAGTTGAATTCCGTTTTGCGCCAAATCGCGATGATCTGTTTCTCGGAACAGCGCGGATATTTACAAACTTTGCAACTCTTGAGCAAAAAATTCAGGGACGCGGAATTGACTTAGGACTGGAAGTGACAGAACTTGTTGATTTCGGGCAGATCACTATCGGTTCTTTAAAAGACTCAACTGTTGAATTTACTATCACAAATACAGGCAGCGGTTTTATAAAAGTTTTAAAAACTGAGCTTTCCGGTCCTGATACAGCGCAGTTTTCCATAATTGACGGCGGCGGTGAATTCACCCTTAATTCCGGTGATTCCCGCACAATGAAACTACGGTTTCAGCCGGAATTTACCGGCCGCACAAGTGCGGCGATCTTATTTGAATTTACTAATGAGGGTATAGCAGCCGACTGGCCACCGGCAATCGTCCAACTCTTCGGCGAAGGACTTTGCGGGGCATCCGCAGGCGGAGGCGCTACACGTGTTTTTCTCGCGGAAAATAAGATTACAACGAAATCCGGGCAGGTTTTAAAACTTCCTTTAAAACTCATTCTGCCAAATAACAATTCGATACAAAGCCTGCCGCGCGCTTATTCCTGCGACATCCGTTTTAAAAACTCCATGCTGTATCCGGCACTAAAAACGCCGAAAGGAGTTTTGGAAGGAACCGACCGCGTAATTCACCTTGAAGGCAAGCGCAGTGACACGAGTAACATTTTATCTGAACTTGTTTTAAAAGTCATGTTCGGCGATACAGATCATGTAGCTGTGAAAATCGAGAATTTTAAGTGGAATGATTGTGACGTGCAAATGGAGCCGATTGATGCTGAAATTTTCGTTTCTGATATCTGTATCACCGACGGGAAAGCGCGCTATTTTAAAGACACAAAAGCTACGGCGATGATGGTTTTAAAAAATACAATCGAAGAGCAGACCGAAGTGCAGTATCGCCTCGCTGAAACGGGTGAAACAGAAATTCTCCTCGTGGATATTCTCGGGCAAAATGTCGGAACAGTTTTTAAAGGCATTGGCGAAATCGGCGAATATTCAGCGCCGCTCGATTTTAAAAATCTCGGCGCCGGAACGTATTTTCTCGTTTTAAAAACACGGACGCAGGTGATTACAGAGAGAGTGGAGAAGTTGAGGTAAATTTAAAAAATGTTCCCTACAGTTTTGATGATTTTTAAAAAAACATGAAATCCATTTTAAAAATAACACTCATTTTCTTTCTCATAACCGACTTTTTAAAAGCGCAGCTGTTACCGGAAAATTCTGCAAAACCGTTGCAAAAATTCGGTTTTGTTTCGGATTTTAACTGGAATTTTCATTCGGCGGATTTTAAAGAACTGCCCGGCGTGGAAAATTGCTGTCCGCTGTTTGAGTCGGGGCGCGGCGCGGGTTTTACCATTGGCGGCTTATACGAGCGGAGTGTTTTTAAAAACTTTTCGCTTGGGCTGCGTGCGTCGTATGCGACGCAGGATGCAACATTGCGGTCAATCCAGACGAAACCGGTTGTGGTTGCCAATAAGGAAATGAAAGGAGAAATTGAGCATACGATTTCATCTGGCATCGCAACTTTTGGCGTCGAGCCGCTGCTGCTCTATAATCCATTCGGCAGATTTACTATGCAGTTTGGCGGGCGACTGGGCTACATGCTTTCTGGTAGTTATGCGCAGCAGGAACAAATCATCTCGCCTTCCTCAGGTGTCTTTAAAGAAAATGACAGTCGTATTCGTAACGAGCGTGAGGGCGACATACCCGATGCGCAAAAGCTACAAACGGCATTACTTTTCGGCGCAAGCCATGAATTCCCGCTAAATTCTGCGAAAAATCTTTTTCTTGCGCCGGAGATCTTTTTTCAGCTTAGTCTTAGCCGGATCATCCCTAATACTACGTGGAATGCGAATACATTGCGCTTTGGCCTGGCTTTAAAATATGCTCCGGCAGACAATGGTGCTTCGGGTGAAATTGCTGAAAAGCCTATTGAGAAAAAGGAGATTTTAAAAGAGAAAGCTGCGAAAAAACCGCTTTTAAAAGTAGCTGTTTCGGCGGTCGCGCTTGATGAGGCGGATCATGAGATGCCACTTGTGCAGGTGAAATTTGAGGAGTTTGTTTCTACCCAAATGCGTCCCCTTCTGCCATACGTTTTCTTTGAGGAAAATTCGGCTGAAATTCCCCAACGGTATTCCTTTTTAAAAGGCGGGGAGACCACGAATTTTACAACGGAAAAACTGCATGGTTTTGAAACACTGCCGACGTATTACCATCTTTTGAATATTATTGGTTCGCGTCTGGAGAAAACCCCGCGCTCAACGATTACGATTACGGGCTGTAATGCGAATGAAGGCGCTGAAAAGAATAATATCGTGCTTTCAAAACAGCGTGCTGAAGCAGTAAAACGCTATTTGACAATTGTGTGGAATATTGCCGGCAGTCGTTTAAAGATTGCAACACGGAATCTGCCAGAGAACTTCTCAAAAACAATTGATGCTGATACGCTCGCTGCTATTGTGGAAAATCGCCGTGTGGAAATTGCCTCGGATGATGCTGAGATTTTAAAACCTGTTATTACAAACGACACGTTGCGAACAGTGACGCCGCCGTTTGTGCGTTTTAAAAATACTGTAGAGTCGGAAGTTGGTTTGCAGGCGTGGAATCTAAAGGTTTTTAAAAATGGGACAGTGTCAGGAAATTTTTCGGGAAGGAATGAGCTCACCGCAACAATTGACTGGAAACCGGATATACCTTTAAAGAATGAGTTTTTAAAAGAATACCGGTTTGAGCTGAGCGGAAGTGACAGAACGGGGCAGAATTTTATTGAAAGAGGCACGATAGCTGTTGAGAATATAACAGTAAACCGTAAACGCACCGAGCGGATTGCCGATAGGGAAATTGACCGCTATAGCCTGATACTTTTTGATTTTAATTCTTCCGATCTGAGCACGGCAAATAAATCAATTACAGAATTCATCAAAGGTAGGATCAGCGCAAACTCCAGGATAAAGATCACCGGCTTTACCGACCGGCTTGGTGATGAATCCTATAACAAAACGCTTTCGGCAGACCGCGCCAAAGCAACTGCCAAAGCACTTTTAATAACACCTGAGGCCGTCGCCGAGGGCGAAACGGAGCTTCATGATAATGCACTACCGGAAGGGCGCTTTTACAATCGCACGGTAAATGTGATAGTTGAAACCCCTGTCCCATAATCACCTAATCCTATATTAGAGGAGGAAAATTCTTAAGTAAACTTCAACACGCTAGCGGTGCCGGTGTCACATAGGAGAACAAAGTATCTTGTGCTTAGTATTTTCAAGATACCGCCACCTCTAAAAAACAAAAAGCCCATGAACATAGTGTTCATGGGCTTCGTGCTTATTTAGGAGAGCCGCTTGACAGACTGCAAATGGCCGCATAAACACTGACTTCAAGGGCATTTTCATTTCCAACTGACACTGCAACTGACAATAACATGATCTTTCTATAGTAGGTTATTAGTGAAAAGTTGTTAAAAAGAATATCTGTAGAATTGCTTTCTATAAATTTTAGAGGCAGTAAAGTGTTTCTTAACGATGGTCTTAACTCATGTTATAGATTCATTAGGGATTTAATTACTTTCATTGTATTTTGCAATTATTCCACAAGGATTTTCTTTAAAACCTATTCCACTAATGGATTCACCAACTGATTCATTTCCATCTGTCACAATTGCAAGAGACTGGTTTGACTATGCTACTTTAGTAGCTAATATATTTGCGGCTGTAGGTACTATTGCTGCAACTGGGGTTGCTGTGTACTTATCAACTAAAGATCGGGTAAAGGTAAAAGTTTCAGCAGACTTAGCGACTATATTGATAGGTAAGGATGAGCAAAAGGAGCTTTTGACGATTAATGTAGTAAATATTAGGCATCGCACAGCGCGCGTAGAAGCCATAAGTTGGAAGATAAAATTTATAAAAGGTTTCCTATTACAGAAAATTGACTATGTCCCTGAATTTCACGGTATATTTGATATGCCTCAACCACCCGTGGTTCTAAACGAGGCAGACAGAATTACATTTTGTGTTAGAAGAAAGGACTTTATTGATAACGGTATTCATGGAATTGTAGACTCAATATCCTCTCTTAACAAGTATCTACAATACTTTGCAATGAGATCAGTAAAAATTTGTGCATTTACATCTGAAGGCACAGTACATCAATATCCGGTAAGTCCTTTAATAACTGAACTCATAAGGAAAGAATTGAGTTCTCGAAAGGAAAAAGCACTTGCGGGGGGAACTAAACCTGAATTTGATAATCGAAATTAAGGGAATATTCCTTATGTTTTATTGAAGTTGGCTCCTTTGGTAGATTCACTCTCATAGAAGGCATGTAATAACTCAGTAGAACTACTAAACGGACACCTATTGGGCAAATTCTAAGGGTGTAAAATGATATAATTATTGTCTTAATACTTATTCCACAAATTTATAAAGGTATGTCTTTCTTTATTGTAGGGTTTAGCATCTGTCCAATTCAAGAATTGTAGTAACCAATCATTTTTTTCTTTTGGTGTTGTTTTCCTGTTATCTTTTTGACTGCTATCATCTATTTTACTTTCCTCTTGATGCTCTAAGTAAGAAATCTCTGATTCAAGATATTCCCGAATTGTTTGCTTATCAATGTGTTCAACCATCTTTTTAACTTCAAAAGGAGTGCTTAGATCAGCAGAAAACTCAGGGGTTATCTGAGAAAAGTTCTTTAAAACTGATAGTAAAGAAGAATAATCATGTTCAACATTGAGTTCTTTATATAAATCTTCAATATTATCAGTAACCTCTTTTAAATTTAATTTTATACCCTCATCAAGATTTAGGGAATTTAAAAAAGCATAATCATCATAGTTAGTATCTTTTACTAAGGCATTTTTTAAACCTAACAGGGAAATGAAAACTGGATTCTGTTTTAGAAGCTTGTCAGTTATCTCCTCATCAATAATAATTCTTGGAAAATTAGCGTGTTTTGATTCAAGATTGTATGCTTTAACTAATGCCCCTGAAAATAACATATTCTCGTCAGAGTAATAACTCCCAAACGAGATACCTCCACGAACAAGTATCCCTTTTTGAAGAAGCAAGAGCTGGAAAATTCTTATTGTTAATGATAAGGAGCCAAATTGTACAGCAAAATCTTTGGGATTATTAAAGTAAGGTAATGATATACAAAAGCAATCAGAAAACATACGGTACTCAATAAGGGCTTTAAAATTCTTATAGTAAGGATTGACGCCCCAGATACCAGGTGTGTTTGGTTCTTCAATTCGTTGTACGGATTTGCTTATTGCTTCTTCCAATGCCTTCTTTAGAATTTTTAGAGCTGTAGAATATTCGTTCTGGTCATAATCTGAAATAATTTTCTTAAAACCGAGAATATCAATAAACGCGACAAATCTGAGTTCTGTTTCTAAGTAGCTACCTTTGAATAATAGATGTGGGTCTTCAGTTACTATAATTCCTGCTTGTTCATTTTCTTTCAAAGAACCTGATAAATCCAAGTAACACATACTTAAAATCTTTTTGAAAATTAATTCAATTTCCTTTAAATCGTATTCTACACGATTAACATCATCATCAACTATTTCTAAAATTTGATGAATAATAGCTTTTATGGGTTCATTGAATTCTCCAAGATGTGAGACATCTCCTGCTTTTAAGTAATGTTCTAAACATCTGAGAATAAAAATATGAGTAACTTCAATTGCTTCTATTCTTAGTTTGTCAACATTACCTGTTGCTTGATAATTATTATGTACACCTTTTATTTTTCTCTTAAAAGCTTCTAAATATTGTTCTGCATTTTCAGGTGTATCAAGTGTTAACTTATTGAAATCCTTTAAAACTTGAAATTCCAGTACTACTTTATACCAAATTTTTGTTAAATATTGGATAATTTCATCTACCCCTGAACTTGAATAATATATTGGAGTATTGTAGAAAAAGTCTGGTATATAATCATCGGAATATGATGAATAAATTTGATGGAGTAAAATTTCTTGCAAGCTTCCTGCAAGGAGTGCCACTAAGCTAATAAAGATTTTAGTTTCAGTATTTCCATTTACTTCAAAGTCTATATTTTTAGCAACTGCAAATGTTTCCTTCTCCTTAGTAATTGGTACATCTGATTTGTTGTATTTTTTAAGTTCAACATTTATAGCTTCAGCTAAATTATCAGTCATAATTATTTCAGAAATCTCTTCGTTCCATATATCATAAGTTTTATAGAATTCAATTGATTCTGAAATCAGCTCTTTTAATTGTAATGATGTATCATCATCAAGTTTGTCTGTTTTAATAAGAATTTGTGTCATTTATTAACAATAGATGGTTATTTAAAGAAAGTATAAAGCAGGTTTTGTGAGATAATATATCAATAAGATTTTGAAGCGCTTTTCAAAAGTTAAAAGCAAATATATAACTTTGGTTTTGAGAAAATCAAATAAATTCACACCTCATTTAGACAGCATTTAAACTCCTAAATTGAACTCCATATTCACTAATATTTTAATAATTAAAAGCAGAATATGAGCCGTTCAAAAAGAAAAACACCGTATGTAGGTATTACCGGAATGCCAACAGAAAAACAAGAAAAACGAAAGGCAAACCGTAAACTTCGCAATAAAGTAAAAGCGCAACTGCAAAAAGGTAAAGAGGTATTGCCAGAATTACGTGAAGTTTCAAATGTCTGGTCTTTTAGCAAAGATGGGAAAATTTATTTAGGCGACAATCCAGAAATCAAATTACGAAAATGAGCCAGTTGTAAATTATGTCAATTTCTGCCGAAGACTTATTTTCTCTTTTCCCTCCATCTACTTATGAGAAATTTCAATCCGACGCTGCAACTCTTTTTGCTGATTCCGTGTAGTAGCTACTAAAAGAAAGCTTGCTATTGCTTACTCCATTACTATATTTGCAGTAGGAATCACATTATAGAGCAGCATCTACAATGACAGCAAACATTTTAAATCTACCGGAAAGATATACAACAGTTGAACGTATCTACTTTCCCCGTATAGGGAAAACCCTTAAACTTCCCCTATTCTTTGTTCCTGTTTCTGCGGGATTCCCTTCGCCTGCGGATGATTATTCAGAAGAAACGTTTGATTTTAACGAGCAGTTTTTAAAAAATCCCCCGTCCTCTTTTGTTGTAAAGGTAACGGGTGATTCTATGGTGAACGCAGGAATTTATGCGGGTGATTCGCTTGTAGTAGATATGTCGCTAACTCCCCAAGATGGTGATATTGTTATTGCTGTCATTCATGGAGAATACATATTAAAGCGCCTTTTAAAAACAAAAGGGAAAGTGTTTTTATGTCCTGAAAACACAGGATATAAACCTATTGAGATTACTGAATCAATGGAAGCGGTGATTTGGGGCGTAGTCAGCTCCGTACACCGTTCTTTAAAAGGATAGCGTTGCCATGACACCAATTGCGCTTGTGGACTGCAACAATTTTTATGTTTCCTGCGAGCGCGTTTTCAATCCACGCCTTATAGGTGTTCCGGTTGTCGTTTTAAGCAATAATGACGGCTGTATTATTGCCAGAAGCAATGAAGCTAAGGCACTTGGGATTCAAATGGGTGTACCGTA
>JAZKFS010000005.1:0-2861 GCA_040386315.1 Bacteroidota bacterium | reverse complement strand
CTTTGAAGCGCTCTCTATAATAAAACAGCATAACATTAAAGTTCACAGTTCAAATTACGCTCTCTATGGGGATATGTCACATAGAGTAATGCAAACTCTCCAAAACCACGCGCCAGACGTAGAATTATACTCCATTGATGAATCTTTCCTGCATCTTGAGGGAATCCGAAACCCGGAAGAATTTGCGGTAAATCTTCGTAATATTGTCCGGCAACACACTAAAATTCCTGTTTCTATCGGAATAGGCAGAACTAAGACGCTTTCAAAAGTTGCTAATAAAATAGCAAAAAAGGGGGATGGTGTCTATAATATTTATCAATTAGGCAGTAAGTATATCAATGCACTTCAAGTAACTGATATTCGAGATGTTTGGGGAATTGGCCATCAGTACGCAAAGCTTTTAAACGCTCACGATATTCGCAATGCTTTCCAGTTTATTCAGGTTAAAGACGACTGGGTAAAAAAGTCCATGACGGTGGTTGGCCTGCGAACTCTCCATGAATTGCGCGGTATAAAGTCAATTGCTATTGAGGACACGCCACCACCTAAAAGGCAGATTATTTGTTCACGTGCTTTTAGCCGTTCTGTTACGGATTTCCACGAGTTAAGTGAAGCCGTAGCTTTCTACATTTCCCGTGCTGCTGAAAAGTTACGGAAACAGGATTCTATCACTGGAAATATTACGGTTTTTATTCATACAAGCCGCTTTAAAGCCAACAGTTATTCTAAAAGTACGAATATTGACCTTTCAACTCCTACTGCTTACACACCAACGCTAATTGAGTACGCAACTTTTCTTTTAAAAAAGATATATCGTGCCGGACTTGAGTATAAAAAAGCGGGGGTTATTTTCAATGATATTTCGCCAGATACCGCCATTCAGCAAAACCTTTTTGCAGAAGCTCCAAATCCTAAGCATAAAGAACTTATGCAGCTTATGGATAAGCTCAATAAAGATCATGGAGCAAATACGGTAAGAATTGCGACGATGGGAGCGCGTCAGGACTGGAAAATGAAGCAGGAAATGAAGTCGCCAAGCTATACGACAAAGTGGAATGAACAACTAAATGTAAAATAGTTAAGTTCTTTTAGGAAGAAATCGAGAAAATTTACATAAACTTATTAAATACTAACTTAATAAGTCAAAGTAGATTTCCATCACTGGCCGCCTGTTTAACTGTAGTTTGATTTGTTGAAATGAGAATACAATCCCCCTCGGTATAGTACAAATCTTTATCATCTGACATTAAGCATCGCTGATCGGCTGGAAGTTTATAAATTTCTTGTAAAATGAGATGATCGCCATAATCTAACTTTGTACCATCAAAGGTGTCTAAACAATCCAGTTCAATTTTTGAATCTATTACTTTAAAAGTTTTTTTAAAAAGTTTATTAAATATTAATAACTGTCTTTGCCATGCTTCAAGAAATTCAGGGTTCTCTTTCCTTGCTTTTTTGTACTCAATAAAGTTAAAAGCTTCAACACCAAAAAATTTCCTATACTGGTTAAATCTTATATGGTTAAAATATTCTAAAACGACGCTATGTGTAGTATATCTCGTTATACCTTGGCTTGAAAGAATACTAATTACTCTCTCCACTATTGGGTTCAGTCTTTTCATTCTTTCTAATTTAAGGCTTTCTCCAAAAGGGTCTTTAAAATATATGACTATATTCGTATCAACGCAAAAAGCTACCCTATTAGGTAGCTTTTTTTTTGTATTACTTATAATTGAGTTAGCGTCAATGACTTTTAACATATATTACGCAGAAACAAATCTACTTGGAAAGTTATCAGGATTATGACCTTTACGAATCAACTTCCATTTCATTTCCGCATTATACACAACATCTTCAACTTCCTCAAGATCATCGTCTGAAAGCCCTACAATCTCAATCCTTTCAAAAAATTTTGATTTAGATAATTCATTGTTTAGACAATATTTTCCAAAAGAATGATTAAGAAAAGTACTGGACAAGAACTGATAACCAGAAAAATCTAATTTGATTTTACCTAAGTTTTTAATTTGTTTTTCTATTTCACTCAAAAGATGAAGCCCTTTATCTGGAGCAAGCAAGACAGGACTATCAAGTAGTTCTATCACATTAATATTTCTCATATTGCCCTCTGTAAAGAATATGTTTCTAAATCTATAACTATTCTTAAATTCACTAATGTACCATCAATATTATTCAATAACGTATGGGAAGCATGTGTAATTCCATCTATATTCTCGGCATAGTAACCATTCCCTGATACCATTTGAAATGTACCATTATTCTTCTGCAAAAAAGTTCTAACAGCGTTTAATCCAATACCGCCCGGATCATCTAAGTTACGTGTTGAATTATAATTTTGAATTGCCCACTCAATACATTGGCAATCAGTACATTCTAAAAAATTTGAATCGAATTCCCGTACTAATTTAGGGATTCCAACACCTGCATCGTAAAAAGCGATTTCACAGTAGCTCTTTTGTGGATAGAATTGACCTGCAATAGATATGCCATTTTCATTTGCACCATGAAAAATGCTATTATTAATAATTTCAAATAAATTTTCGCCAATAGCCTTCTTTAAACTTGATGGGATAGCCGGAAATAAACAAATTATATCATCTTGAATCCAATTTATTATGTCTGACTCTATTACAGAGATATTTCCTTTAAAGCGCTTTAATTTTATAATATAAGTATCTGGAAATGGTTCACAGAATTCAGCAGAGGTTGACAGAAATTCAAACCCACATTGTTTTAGATATTGATTTGCTTCTTTGTTAATCGAATAGCAACTTTTTGATTTGGCTTGAAGTAGTTGTTGGTCAAGATAGACCAAACAATATGGTCTAAAAAATTTTGTA
>JAZKFS010000004.1:13781-14202 GCA_040386315.1 Bacteroidota bacterium | reverse complement strand
CCTGGCGAATTACTTCCAGCAGCGAACTCCGCATCTGGCGTGAAATAAAAGCGAAACTTCCGTACGTATAGACGATCATCGGAAGCGCAAGATGGCTGGAATAATCGTAGATTTTTCGCCAGATGCTCCAATCGTCCGAATAATTTAAAGACCGGACTCCACCAGACGGAAAGAGCGCGAAATATTCCGGATTTGAAAAAAAGTTGATGGCGAGTGTTCCGATCCAGAAAACAGGCAGGGAATATAATGCGAACATAAAAAACGTCGAAACTTTATCGCCAAAACTTCCCTGGTTCGTTGCCGAATAAATCCCCAACGGAATTGCAATTAAATATGCCAGCAATACAGCCAGAATATTCATCGTAAGCGTGACCGGAACGCGCTCCATCATTTTTCCCAACACCGGGCGATTATCCTGAAA
>JAZKFS010000004.1:11288-13771 GCA_040386315.1 Bacteroidota bacterium | reverse complement strand
AATTCATGGGAGGAGATGAGCATAGAAATGTCGAACAGCAGGGTATTTGGCGGACTTCACTACCAGGCCACACAGGATAAAAGCAGGGTACAGGGCAAAAA
The DNA here is from genome assembly GCA_040386315.1 of Bacteroidota bacterium. Lineage (GTDB taxonomy): Bacteria > Bacteroidota > Ignavibacteria > Kapaibacteriales > DASPKH01 > DASPKH01. The sequence goes on along the minus strand of JAZKFS010000004.1, from coordinate 13,670 downwards.
AATTGCACAGAATGTTCTTTCCAAAATCAAGTTTAAAAAGATTTCCAGTCCAGATGAGGTATTGCTGCCACATCGGTTTATCCAGATTCCACTGCTTGCGGATTAGCTCCACCGTTCGCGCATTGATATTGCTGCGGCTTGACATTGCACCTTCTGAACCCTGCCCGGCTTTGATCGCCGCCGGGTCGCCCGGAGCCAGGCGGCTGATAAGAAATGAAACGGCGGTAATAAGGAAAAGCGTGGGAATGAAAAGTAGAATTCGCTTGATTATATATTCTAGCATAGCTTTAAAAACCTGTTTTTAAAAGAATTCGGTGAAGGTTTTTAAAATTAGCGAATAATTTGGAAATATACCTTGTAATTTGTGACTGGTAACCTGTGACTGCTGGTTTGTTTTAAAAAAAATCTGTGAAATCCGCTCATCCGTGCAAATCTGTGATCAAAAAGCATTTGGAATATGCCTGATCTCCGGTTCGCCGTTTTTAAAAACAATCGCCACAACGTCAAACCTGCATTCGCGGTTCTGGATATTTTTTACGTATAAATACCCCTGCGCGGTCGTGCGCATTGTCTGCTGTTTTTTAAAAGTAACGGCAGATTCCGGCGTGCCGAATGCGTCGCTGGAACGCGCTTTAACTTCAACGAAAACAAGGGTTTCGCCGTCATTCATCACGAGGTCAATCTCGCCATTTCGCCCGAAATGGAAGTTTTTCTGAACTGTTTTCATCCCTTTAGTTTTTAAAAACTCTTCAGCAATGGATTCGGCGTTTGTGCCCGAGGCACGGTTGTTTTTTTGCATAGTTTTAAAAAAGAAAGTTTTAAAAGACTTTTAAAAGCGAACATTTTTAAAAGCAGTTTTGTCACAATTACATCCGTATATTTGCAGGATTTTTTAAAAGGAATTACACCAATACAACACCATATATGATAGCACAACTTCGCGGAACACTTATCTCGCGCGTTACAACGGAAATCGTGATTGACTGCGGCGGCGTGGGCTATGCAGTTTTGGTTTCGGTCAATACTTCGAGCCGTTTGCCGGAAGCCGGGCAGCAGCTGACGATCCTTACGCTTTTAATCACGCGGGAAGATTCGATGACGCTCTACGGTTTTCACAATGAAGCCGAGCGCGATGCTTTTAAACTGCTCACGAATATCGGCGGCATTGGCCCTAAAACAGCGCTGGCGATCTTGTCGTCCGTGACGGTGGAGGAATTGCAGTCATACGTTCTGGCGAATAATTTAATTGCGCTTCAAAAGTTGCCGGGAATTGGCAAAAAAACTGCAGAACGAATGATAATTGAATTACGCGATAAAGTCGGCAAATTAGAAATTGATCCTTCAGGGCAAACTCCGGCGATGCTGCAAACTCTTGCGCAACAGGAAGCTCTCGCGGCGCTTGTATCGCTTGGGTATAATAAACTTATTGCCGAAAGAGCGATTAAAAAAGTCATTGCTGAGGAAAAAGGTGAACTGAGCGTGGAATTTATTATTAAAAAAGCGCTGCGCTATACAATGCAGTAGTTGGTGACTGGTTACTTGTGATTTGTAACTGGAAATTTTTAAATCATCATTCTGAGCATAGCGAAGAATCGCAAACAAAACGGACGCGCCAAACAACCGCGCCATGCACTGTTCGAGATTCTTCGCTACGCTTCAAAATGACGAACGTGAGAAATAGTTTTTAAAAACTTTTTATTTTTACCTTTTTCCTTTTAAAAAAATGCTCCTCGTAATACCGGCGATAGAACTGCGCAATGGCGTATGTATGCGCTCCGTGCAAGGTGAACCGGGAACGGAAGAGCTGTATTCATCGCTTCGTACGCATCCTGAGGAATTTGCCAAACTCTGGCGCCGCGAGAATTCCAAGACGATCCATATTACCGATATAAATGCGCTTGAAAACGGAGATCTGCTGACGAATGCGCATCTCATCGGGCAGATCGTGCGTTCGGTGGATATTCCCGTGCAGCTTTTTTCTTCGTGCGAAACGATTGAGGATTGTGAATTCTGGCTTGAAAACGGGATTTACCGGATAATTCTCAGCGTGCTTGCTTTTAAAAATAGCGAAGAAGTTTCAAAACTGATTGGCAAATATACGCCGAGCCGCGTTGTGATGGGCATTCGTTCAGATAATGGAAAGATCAGTGGCCATCCGTCTTTTCCTGATATGACCGATGTGGAATGTGCAATGTACGCAAAGTCGCTTGGTTTTAAAAGGATCGTGTACACTGATGTTCATTGGGAAGGAAAGCTGACGGGGCCGGATATTTCCGTTTTAAAAAATATCGCCGTGGAGTCGGGTTTGCGGATAACGGCGGCGGGTGGCGTTGCTTCGCCGGAGCATTTATGGCAATTGCAGGAGCTGGAAGAATTTGGCGT
>JAZKFS010000004.1:0-11278 GCA_040386315.1 Bacteroidota bacterium | reverse complement strand
GATTCAGTCGTTATCGGCCGCGCGCTGTATGAAAACCGTTTTCCGTGCCAGAAAATATGGCGTTTGATAGAAGCTGAATTAGAACCTCAAATTGTGAGTTAGTAACTAGTGACTTGTAATTGGTGGCTGGTGATTTTTTAAAATCTTTTAAGAATCCGTGAAATTAGAGAAATCCGTATAATCTGTGATTCGGAAATCTTTGAAAATTTCTTTTTAAAAACACTATTCTCTTTTAAAAACTTTTTAAAAATACAGGAAATGTTGTATTTTCGGGCTTGTTTTAAAAGTACTTTTTTAAAACACCACGCACTTCAACGATACAACTACAACAAAATAGAATTTTTAGAGTAAAATTTTTATGCCTCATATAGTAATTGACGGGCAGAAAATCGAAACCGCCGAGGGTAAAACCATTATCGAGGCGGCGATTGAGAACGGTATTACGATCCCGCATTTTTGCTGGCATCCGTCGCTGACGATCGCGGGAAATTGCCGTATTTGCCTTGTGGACACGGGTTCGCAGAAGAAAAGCAAGGAAGGCGTTCTGGAAGTGGACGAGCAGGGAAATCCTGTGATCGCGTACTTTCCAAAGCTGCAAATTGCCTGCGCGACGAAAGTGACTGACGGAATGTATGTTGACACAAAATCGGAAAAAGTGGACAAAGCGCAGCAGGCCGTAATGGAATTCCTCCTGATCAATCACCCGCTTGACTGCCCGATCTGCGATGAAGCCGGACAGTGCAAACTCCAGGAATATGCTTTCCGCTACTCGAATGGCTCCAGCCGTTTTGACGATGCAAAAAACCATAAGGACAAACGCCAGCCGTGGGGCCCGAACGTGATGTTTGATGCTGAGCGCTGTATTTCGTGCTCGCGCTGTATCCGTTTTGCCAATGAAATCGCGCATCAGCCGGTCTTGAGCTTTGTGCAGCGCGGCGATCATGTTACGATTGAAACCTTCCCCGGAACACAATTTGATAATCCGTATTCGCTGAACGTGACGGATATCTGTCCTGTTGGCGCGCTGACGAGCATTGACTTCCGTTTTAAAGCGCGTGTCTGGGATATGAGCTTTAATCCGTCGGTTTGTCCGGGTTGTGCGCGTGGCTGTAATATAGAACTTGGCGTGCGCAATAATGAAATTCTGAGAATGGACCCGCGCCCGAATAAATATGTGAATGAATTCTGGATGTGTGATTACGGGCGTTTGACACAATATCCGTTCGTGAATGAAAATCGTATTTCCGGCCCAATGGTGAAGAAAAGCGGCGTCCTGACAGAAACATCGTGGGAAGAAGCAACGAAAACTGCCATTGATAAACTTAGTGCTTTTAAAGGTTCAGAAATAATGGTGATCGGCTCTTCACGAGCTACGAACGAAGATAATTATGCGCTTTTAAAATTTGCAAAAGATGTTTTAAAAACGTCGAATATTGATTTTGTCCGCTATATTGACGAAAGTTTTGGCGATGAATTCCTTCGTGTTTCGGATAAATCTCCGAATACGGCGGGACTTCTTGCGCTTGGTTTTAAAGACGCGAAAGGCGTGACAATTGAAAAATTAGCTGAGGCCATTTCAAAAGGAAATATCAAAGCGTTGTATATCATGGACGAAGATATTTCTGATATTTCTCCTGAATTGACCTCTGCGCTTGATAAAGTAAATTGCCTTATCGTTCATTCATCAAATCATACGAAAACAACAGAGCGCGCTGATGTAGTTATTGCTTCTGCGACGTATGCTGAATTAACCGGAACATTTACGAATGTAAATAAACGCGTACAACTTGTTCGCCCGGCAGTAACAACGCAGGAAAACGCCCGCTACATGGGAATGAAAATGAGCCGTCTTGATAAATTCGGCGCATTTAATGACCGCTGGACACACGGCGCTCGTCGCAACTGCCGCCAGAGCTGGCGTTCGCTTCAGCATATTGCAAAGCTGATGGGCACGGAGTGGAATTACTCCTCAAGCGAACACGTGTTTGACGATATTGCTAAAAATGTAGACGCTTTTAAAGGAATGGGCTATGAAGTGATGGAAGCGCATCAGGGTTTGGTGCTTGATAAAGGCACAACTCCTGACCCGAAAGTAACCGAATATGTTTCGCATTATTTCAAGCCGGCGTAAAGAGTAGTTTTGAGTTTTTAGTGATGAGTTTTGAGTTGTTAATAGTAAGATTTTAAAAACTTCTTTTTAAAAAGTCTCCCTTAGGAAGGGAGATGCCAAAGGCAGAGGGATTCTGCGATAGAAGGGAAAGTTTTTAAAAGAATACTTCGACAAACTCAGTATGATAAGGTTTTAAAAGAAAGTTTTAAAAAATACAAAATTAAAATCAAGTTAGTATGACAATTCCCGAAGCTCTTATCCAGGTGCTGATCACCGGCATAAAAATCTTTATGATTTTTAACGTGGTGCTGGTGGCAGCCGCATATATGGTATATGCAGAGCGTAAAGTTTCCGCGTGGATGCAGGAGCGTATCGGCCCGAACCGCGTAGGCCCGTATGGACTTTTGCAGTCATTTGCCGATGTGGTAAAGCTGGTAATGAAGGAAGATATTGTGCCGGCGGCGGCTGATAAATTTTTTCATACGCTTGCTCCGCTGATTTCAATAAGTGTAGCAATTGCTGTGTATTCGGTGATTCCGTTTGGTAATTTTATTACCATCGCCGGACGCGACATTCCGCTTTCTATCGCGCCTGACCTGAACATCGGCTTGCTTATTGTGCTTGCGCTGACATCAGTTGGTGTTTTTGGGATTACGCTTGCGGGCTGGTCGTCGAACAATAAATATTCGCTTTTAGGTGGATTGCGCTCATCGGCGCAAATGATCTCGTATGAGCTTTCGATGGGCCTGGCTGTGATCGGTGTGCTGATGCTCTCCAATTCGCTGAACCTCAACGAGATCGTGAAAGCGCAAAGCGGCCTGAAATGGAATATATTTTTCCAGCCGTTTGGGTTTATAATTTTTATGGTTGCGGCCCTTGCTGAGACCAACCGTGCGCCGTTTGACCTTGCAGAAGCTGAGCCGGAACTTGTGGGCGGCTATCACACAGAATATACGGGAATGAAATTCGGCCTGTTTTATCTCGCTGAATATGCGAATATGCTTGCATCATCAGCAATTATTGCAACGCTATTTTTCGGTGGATGGCAGGTTCCGTTTTTGCCGGAAATTCTCGGTTTAAAAGAAGGTTCGCTTATACTCGTGCTCTTGCAAACGGGCGCATTTATTACAAAAACTCTTGTCTTTGTCTTTATTTTTATCTGGATCCGCTGGTCAACACCGCGCTTCCGCTACGATCAGCTCATGAATCTTGGCTGGAAAGTATTGCTGCCGCTTTCACTGGCAAATATTATTTTGACGGGAATCGGGATTACACTTTGGGATTATTTCACAAAGTAAAAAGTTTTAAAAAGAATTGCGTTTTTAAAAAGCGGTTAAAAAAATGAATGTAAAAAATAATAATATCGAATCAAAGCGGCTTTCCTTCTGGGAAAAGCTCTATCTGCCGGAAGTTGTTCGCGGACTGAGCCTGACGTTCCGCCAGATGTTCAAACCTGCTATTACGCGCCAATATCCTGAAGAAAAATGGATTCCTGAAGGTTCGTATCGCGGGCGTCCGGTTCTTGTGATGGAAGAAGAAGGCGAGCGTTGTGTAGCGTGCGGATTATGTTCGCGCGTGTGCCCTGCTATCGCTATCGAAGTGCAGGCAGCCGAAACGGAAAAAGACAAAGAGCGCTACCCCGAGCTTTTTGAAATCAACATGCTCCGCTGTATCTACTGTGGCTTCTGCGAGGAAGTCTGCCCGGAAGAAGCAATCGTGATGAGCAAAGACTACGAACTCGTCTTTGAAGACCGAGAAGCTGCAATCTATGGCAAAGACAAACTGCTTGTGCCGATCGCGCAATTGCAGGACAGATTGGAGTTTTTACGCCAATATCGCAATGTGTAGTTTTTAAAAGCGGTTTTAAAAGTTTTAAAGGCAATTCTTTTTAAAAGAGTTGCCTTTTTACTTGTAACAAACTTCGCCAGATGTAATTATTACATTTATACAATCTTCTTCATGAAATTACTTACCAAAAACTTATATGAAACTTCTGTTAAAGCTTATCTGCTTAGTTATCCTTACGCATTCTTTTAAAATAGAAGTTGTAGCACAGGATTACTGGAGGCATTACGATGTGCCATATGGTTCATTTTTAATTAGCCAGGCTGATTCCAAACACATTGTGATCGCAGGAAATCCTGAAGGTATTTATAAAACTGTAGATAGTGGACTAAGCTGGATTAATATCCATCCGATTGATCGTATATCAACAAATTATTTTACCATCAAAGATATTGCTTTTCCCAATTCGGATTTAATTATTGCTACGGCAGATTCCAGTAGATATGTTTCTATAGGGCAAGATAATAAACTATGGTATTCAGCACATATTCTACGTTCTGAAGATGGTGGAGTAACGTGGGCACAGCAAAGTTTTGGTGCGACAGGCGATACTAATATGCGTGCCTTTTCACAAATTATTATGAATGATGAAAAAAATGGTGTGATTGCCCAACAATGGCGAGATACAAATAGAATTGATATGTTGCCACCGCTTCTCAGAACCACTGATGGCGGTATTACCTGGAGTCCTATTACAATACCCGACACAAACTTTACACCTTCCAGAGTAAGTGTTTTTAAATTTCAGCAACCTGTTTCTTCTCCTTCGCCAGGCGTCTGGTTTATTTATGGACGTGATTATAGAAATCAGGAAAATGTTATTTGGTCAACGAAAGATGCTGGATTAAACTGGGAGAAAACTCCTTCTCCAATGAATGAAATTCAGAAAATTCTTTTCCTTGATAGTTTAAACGGCTTTGCGATAGGTTCAAAAGACTTTAGACAAATTACTATTTTCGCTAAAACAACTGACGGTGGCCAAACTTGGATTACCAAAGAATTTTCTAAAGATTATTTTAATCCACGATTTAGTAATTTAGGATTTAATGATGTGGACTTTATTGATAAAAATATTGGTGTGATTGCTGAAAATTTTTCCATCCTGAAGACTTACGATGGAGGATTAAACTGGAAAATAGAATATCCGGGATTGTTAGATTCTGCGGGCTGGCATGGATATGCTGGACTCGGCAGAATTATATATGACGATGTAAATAATTCTATTGGGTTAGGAGGTAAATTGCTTAAATATATTCCTAAGGGAATGATTGAGCAACCTAAGCTTATAACTCCAAATATTATTGGCCCCTTAGGTGGACGAATAGACGAATTTGCAGTCCCGGGAAAAATGTGGTGGCATCCAGTTGCAAGTGCAGAAAAATATCATGTGCAAATAGCTAAAGGTACTTTCATTCACCCAAATCCTGCTCTCGTTTTTAATGATTCTTCAACCACTAATTCTATTACTATCTCAGATACACTTTACAAAACAGATATACCGACTTACGAACAATACTTTACAGTTCGTGTTCGCTCCGCAATTGCGGATTCTGTTAGCAATTGGTCAGTCCCTGTTCCATTCTTTCTTGTAAAAGGCGTTACCTCTATAATTGATCATCAAGCTTTCACTAAACAACCTTATCCAAATCCAGCACACAACATCATCTACATTCCTTTTAAAAGCACAAGCGAATCAGAAGTTTCAATTGTAATTTCCGATGCGCTCGGAAAATCAATCAATACTTTTAAAAGCTCATATTCTCTATCGCACAATGCAATTATGCTTTCAGATTTAGAGCAACTGCCGAATGGAATATATTTCGTTCAGATTTCACAAGGCAAGCAACAACAAACTGTGATGATTACAATTTCTAAATAGGTTTTAAATTTTTTTTAAAGGCAATTCTTTTTAAAAAGAGTTGCCTTTTTTGTTTTTAAAACGGGGGAATTTCCGGTATTTTGTAGAAGTTCATTTGATGAAAAATATTTTCTCGCGTCGTCATTCTGAGGAGGTCTTCCGTCGAAGAATCTCTCTTTCTGCATTTGGCGTATTTTTGCAACGGCGTGCGTGAATAAAGAGAGATTCTTCGCTGCGCTCAGAATGACAACGCGAGAGAAATTTTAAAACTCAAAACTCAAAACTATACATGATTTCTCCCGAACAGGTTTTAAAAGAAAAATTCGGCTACGACTCATTTCGTCATGAGCAGCAGGCGATAATTGCCAATGTTTTAAAAGGCAGTGATTCCTTTGTGCTGATGCCGACGGGCGGTGGGAAGTCGCTGTGCTACCAGATCCCGGCGCTGATTTTCGGCGGTGTGACGGTCGTTGTATCGCCGCTGATAGCGCTGATGAAAGACCAGGTGGATGCGCTGCGCGTGAATGGAATTCCGGCGGCGTTTGTCAATTCCACGCAGGATGCGGGCGAACAGCGCGAGGTGATTGACGCGCTCAAAAATAATTCTTTAAAGCTGCTATATGTCTCGCCGGAACGCCTTTTCAGCAACGACGGTCATTTCCTGAACTTTTTAAAAAAGTGTGAAATTTCACTTTTTGCGATTGATGAGGCACACTGTATTTCGCAGTGGGGACATGATTTCCGCCCGGAATATCGCCAACTCGCGCTTTTAAAACAGCATTTTCCGAAGACACCTGTGATCGCGCTGACGGCGACGGCGGACAGGCAGACGCGAGAGGATATTCTTGACAAGCTGAATCTTGATAATCCGAGCATTTTTGTGTCGAGTTTCAACCGTGAAAATCTTTTTTACGCTGTTGAGAAAAAAGCGGAGATGTTCCGCAAAATGACGGATTATCTGGAAGACCACCGCGACGATTCCGGCATCATTTACTGCCTGTCGCGCGACGGCACGGAATCGCTCGCGGCGAAACTTTTTAAAAAGGGTTTTAAAGCGAAAGCATATCACGCGGGGCTTGACCAGCAGACGCGCCAGCAGCATCAGGAGGAATTTCTGCGCGACGACATCCGCATTATCGTGGCGACGGTCGCTTTTGGCATGGGCATCAATAAAAGTAACGTGCGCTTCGTGATTCACGCCGATATGCCGAAAAATATTGAGGGCTATTACCAGGAAACAGGCCGCGCGGGACGTGATGGTTTGCCGAGTGACGCGCTGCTTTTTTACAGTCCGGGCGATGTGATTAAGCTGCGAGGATTTGCAACGGTGGAGAATAATTTTGCGCAAACGGAAATCATGCTCGCTAAGCTCAATAAAATGGCGAGTTTTTGTGAAATCCGGACGTGCCGCAGGAAGTTTTTGCTCAATTATTTTGGTGAAGAAGCGCCTGTGAACTGCGGAAATTGCGACACGTGCGTGAATGATTATGAAAAAATTGATGCGACAATTCCCGCGCAAAAGCTGCTTTCTGCGGTGTTTCGTTTGCAGGGAAGATTTGGCGCGAATTACGTTGTGGACTTTTTAAAAGGTTCAGATTCCGAAAAAATCCGCGCAGAACACAAGCTTTTAAAAACGTACGGGGCGGGCGCTGAATTGTCAAAAAATCAGTGGATGGATTACCTCCGCGACCTCGTTGCGCTTGGATATTTGCAGCAAACCGACGATAAATTCCCGCTTTTAAAACTGACGGAAATGAGCGGCCCGGTTTTAAAAGGTGAGGAGCAGGTTTGGCTGGTGAAAGCAAGCGAGCAGAAGGAGGAAAAGAAATACGCGGCGAAAACGGAATTGCCGTACGAAAAAGAGCTTTTCGACCTTTTAAAAAGTTTGCGCAAGCAGCTTGCCGATGATGATAAAGTGCCGCCATACGTAATTTTCTCGGATGCAACTCTTGTGGAAATGGCATCGTATTTTCCACTGACGATTGACGAAATGCGTAAAATTTCCGGCGTTGGCGAAATGAAACTGGAGCGCTACGGCGGAAATTTTTTGAAAGAAATCCAGCAGTATTGCATTGATAATCAGCTCAGCTCGAAAATCCACCAGAAGACCGTCGGACGCCAGCCGAGAAGCTCTGCGCCGAAGGAAAAATTACCCGATACGAAGTTTATTTCGCTTGACCTTTTTAAAAGAGGGAAGAGTATTACTGAAATTGCCGCGCTGCGCAATTTCAGCACCAATACAATTGAAGGGCATCTTGCGCATTATGTTGCGACAGGCGAAATTCCGCTGGAGGCGATTGTGGAACGGAGCAAGGTTCCGGCGATTGAAGATGCCATACAGCGATACGGCAATAATGCTTTAAAACCGCTCAAAGATGCGCTTGGCGATGAGTTTTCGTATGGGGAAATCAAGGCGGTGATTGCGTGGATGGAGCGAAATTTGTAGAGTCGCGATGCATCGCGTCTGTACGGAAGGTATTTTAAAAACTGTCATTCTGAGCAGCGCGAAGAATCTACGACAGAAGTTCGCGTTTGGTCATTCTCACGTAGATTCTTCGCTACACTCAGAATGACAACTTGTTGAGATTATGGAACTTATAAAGATTTGTAAAGGTAGTTCTTTCAAAGGGAATCACCCTTTTTATTTTTAAAAATAATTTGAACTAAATTTTTTAGGGGTTCGTTAATGGTTACCGTTGGCGGTGGAAATGATACCTTTCGTGGTGAAACACATACCGTTAACAAAATAAAATGAAAAAATAATTTGGAAGTGTCAGGAAAATTTCACACATTTGCAACCCCAATAATTTTTACTTTAACTTCAATATTTTCAGGGAGATAAACATGGCTAGCACATTGAAACCACGCGAGTCAAGCGACCTTGCAAGACTTCATCGTGACACGACAAGCCTCTTCCGCCAGACGCGGATGATGATGCAGCCCGAGCCGACGCTTTTAAAAGCGAAGCCGGTTCAGAAAAGTCCGGTTGCTCCGCTGGAAATTCCGACGTTTAATAGTATCCTGATGAATCTCCGGTAAGCTTTTTGAGCTGTGGGCTTTTAAAACCCAAAAGCCTTGAGCTTTAAAAATTTATAAAAAATAAGCCCGAAAGCATATTTGCTTCCGGGCTTTTTCGTTTTTAAAAATCCTCCCGTAGAGACGCGATGCATCGCGTCTCTACTTTACATTCTCACCTAATTCACGCAAAAGCGCCTGCTTTTCGATTTCCAGCTGGCGGATTTTCCGCTCGATAGAATCTAATTCTTCCGGCATGGAATCTATCTCGATACGCAGCTTTGACGCGGCTTCGTCCACAAGGTCAATTGCTTTATCGGGCAGGAACCTGTCGGTGATGTAGCGGTCGGACAACTGCGCTGCGGCAACAATCGCGCCATCGGTGATGCGAACGCCATGGTGCACTTCATAGCGCTCTTTTAAACCACGTAAAATTGAAATCGTATCCTCGATTGTTGGTTCTTCGACGAGCACTTTTTGAAAGCGGCGTTCGAGCGCGGGGTCTTTCTCGATGTGCTTTTGGTATTCGTCGAGCGTTGTTGCTCCGATGCAGCGGAGTTCGCCGCGGGCGAGAGCCGGTTTTAAAATGTTGGCGGCGTCCATCGAGCCGGACGTTGCGCCCGCGCCGATAAGCGTGTGGAGTTCGTCAATGAACAAAATTATTTCGCCATTTGCGTCGGTGACTTCTTTTACAATTGCTTTTAAACGCTCTTCGAATTGCCCGCGAAAGCTTGTTCCCGCCACGAGTGAACCCATGTCGAGCGACACGATTGTTTTGCTTTTCAGCGTTTCCGGAACGTCGCCGGAAACGATGCGTTGTGCGATTCCTTCCACGATTGCAGTTTTGCCCACGCCGGGTTCGCCGATGAGAATTGGATTATTTTTTGTGCGGCGGCTCAAAACCTGTAAAACTCGGCGAACTTCATCCTCGCGGCCAATCACCGGGTCAATTTTGCCTTTACGCACTTCATCGTTTAAAATACGGCCGTAGCGCTGGAGCGACTGATATTTGTCCTCGGGATTTTGGTCGGTCACACGTTGCGAGCCGCGAAATTCCTGAAGCACTTTTAAAAGATTTTCCTTTGTCACGCCCTGGTCTTTTAAAATCTTGCCTGCGGGCGATTTTTCCTCAGCGAGCGCCATGAGAATATGTTCGGTTGAAACGTATTCATCTTTCAGCGCCGTTGCTTCTTTTAAAGCCGCGTCGAGCATTGCGGTCATGCCTTGCGATGCGTAGCTGCCACCGGAAATTCCTGCGACTTTCGGCAGTTTTTCAAGCTCTTCGTTGATTTTGAGTTTGACGTAATTGACATTCGCGCCGAGCTTCAACAGCATCGGCTGGATAATTCCGGCTGAATCCTGCATGAGCGCCGCGAGAATATGCAGCGATTCGATGGACTGGTTGTTATAGCTCGACGCGATTTCCTGCGCTGTCTGGAGCGCTTCCTGAGATTTTAAGGTTAATTTTTGAAGATTGATTGCCATGGATTACCTCGTAGCTTTTTTCTTTTAAAAACCTATTTAAAGACGTTTTTAAAAGGAATTTTTGATGTGGAGTTTTTAAAAAGTTTTTAAAACTTTTAGAAATTTCAACCCAAAATGTCATTCCCCTGAAAAGGAGAATCAACGTGAGAAGAAGTTGAAAAATAGTGCCGTAAATCTTTTAAAGTACTGTTTTTAAAAACTGATATTGTACCCTGCCGCGTCCGACTGACGTTGATTCCCCTTTTCAGGGGAATGACAGGCGTAGATTATTAAAAACTTTTTAAAATTTTATCATGCTTCTGCGGCGTAATCACCGCCATCGTCGTTGTCGCTTTTGCAATTAATTTTTCTACGCCACTTTCATCAATTGTAAAAACTTCGGCTTCGCAAAAGTGCATGTTGCGTCCAGGTTTTACAACACGCCCGACGGCTTTTAAAGTTTTGCCGAGGCCGGGGGAGAAGTAGGAAATTTTTATTTCGGCTGTGACAGTGTGCTCATCGGGGCCGACGAGCGTAAAGCCGGCAAAACCTGCTGCGACATCGGCAATCGTCGCTGTGACGCCGCCGTGAACTAAACCAATCTGCTGCTTGTGAATTTTCGTAAGGTCAATTTCAGCAACGACGTAGCCGGGTTCGATGGTGGTAAGGCGGCAGCCGATGTGCTTCATGAATTCCTGGTTGGTAAGGTGATGCTCGATAGTTTTTTTAAAATCGGGATTTTTAACGATAAAATTCATAGTTTTTTGAAAGCCGTGGAAGTGGATTAAATGCTTGCTTCGGACGCAATTTACGAACATTTTTTCAAGCCATTTTAAAAAAGCTCTTTGTTTAGGTTAAAACTTCTTCTTAGGTTTGCTACCTGCTAAAAAATGAATCAGGAATGAACTTTTTAAAAACGGTGTTAGCAACCTTTACGCTCAGGCGAGTTTTTAAAAACAAATTAGACTTTTAAAAGTGTTTTCTGC
>JAZKFS010000003.1:43253-52456 GCA_040386315.1 Bacteroidota bacterium | reverse complement strand
TTACTGAACTTGATACTAAGAAAACATTATAATTTTTTATTTTTATCCAATATTCCATTCACTTTTAAAAGGAGCTGAACATGCCTTGCGGAAAAAAACGTAAGCGCCATAAAATGGCAACTCACAAGCGCAAGAAAAGATTGCGCCGCAGCCGTCACAAGAAAAAACTACGGTAGTCTTTTAAAAGTTTTTTTAGAAGACTTTAAACAAAAAAAAGCGTTCTGCATATATTGTGCAGAACGCTTTTTTCTTTTAAAACCTTAGATCTACCAGTTTAATCTTTTATCAATTCTTTTAATGTGGTATGTAAATTAGCCAGTTTAATTGGCTTAGGCAGAAATGCATCAAAGCCCTGCTGCAGAAACTGATGCGGTGGAGCCGTAACATTTTCATGTGTGATAGCAACGATCTTTGTATTCTTACAATGCTCTACTGAGCGAACATCTGACACGATCTCCATACCGGTCTTGCCCATTCCAAGATTAATATCTATCAGCATTACGCACTCGCAATATCGCTCAGCGTACTCAACAGCTTCCTGTGCAGTATTAATGATATGAACATTATATTTCGGAGCAAGTGCATGCTTTAGATAAAAACATGTCATCAGATCATCTTCGACTATCAGGACACAATGTTCTTTTTTTTCTGTTGTAGTAGCTTCCATTGGTGATTTTTTTGATGATAAACTTTTTAAAAGCTACTGCAAAACGTGTAATTTCTACAAGTATTTTAAAAATAAATACTTACATCTCGTAAAATTACGAAATACTTTTAAAAACCTTCTTTTAAAATCTACTTTTCAAAATACCGTTCAAGTTTAAAATTCTCGCCAAGATAATGTTTGCGGACTTCCTCATTTCCTGCAATCTCTTCTGCCGTTCCGGAAAGGAAAATATTACCGTCAATCAGGATAAATGCCCGGTCAGTAATTGAAAGCGTTTCATGCACATTATGATCGGTGATGAGAACACCGATCCCACGCATTTTCAATGTGTGAACGATCTTCATAATATCTTCCACAGCGATCGGGTCAACTCCGGCAAATGGTTCATCCAGCAGCACAAATTTCGGATCGGAAGCCAGCGTTCGTGCGATTTCACATCGTCTGCGCTCACCGCCGGAAAGCATATATCCTTTGCTTTTGCGGATATGCGTGATGCGAAAATCTTCCAGCAGATATTCTAACTTTTCTTTCCGTTCCTGCCGCGTAATTGGTTGAAGCTGCAGGATCGCTTTGATGTTATCTTCCACCGTCATCTTGCGAAAAACACTGGCTTCCTGCGGCAGATAGCTGATGCCAAGCCGCGCCCGCTGATACATCGCTTTCCCGGTAATATCCTTTCCATTCAGGAAAACCTTCCCTTTGGTCGGCTTCACCATCCCGACGATCATATAGAATGACGTTGTTTTTCCCGCACCATTCGGCCCCAGAAGCCCGACGCATTCGCCCTGCTTGACAGAAATGGACGCGCCTTTTACAACTGTGCGCTTGCCATATACTTTTATAAGATTTTCCGAATGTAAAATGCCGGGTTCGCCTTGAATTGTATCTTCCATTTAAAAATTCATCTCACTTTTAAAAGCGTTTTCAATTTCACTATTTTAAAACCTAAATTATCTACCGCGTCTTGCCTGCGCTTCCAGCGGGATTTTCTTTTCAATAATATTCTTTCCACGTTGTAGCTGCAGAGTAATTGTTTGTCCCACCACAGCATCATTGGCAATTATATAATAATCTTCTTCGCGATGCACCGGCTCGCCATTCGCTTTTAAAACAACATCGCCCGGCTCAAGCCCGGCGCGATCTGCCGCTGAACCGCGTGATATTTCATAAATAATGACGCCTTCAGGCTTTTCAAGGTTCAGTTGGTTGGCGATTTGCTCATCCACATTTGCTACCGTCATGCCAATATCGTAATTCCTGTCAATCTTTCCTTCACTTTTTAAAATATCAACGATCTGCTTTACCCGATTGATCGGTACAGAAAATCCGATTCCGATACTTCCCGCTCCACGGCCGGTCTGAGCTGTAGAAAAAATTACTGTATTCATGCCGATCGCTTCGCCATTTCCGTTTACCAGTGGTCCGCCGGAATTACCCGAGCTGATCGCAGCATCAGTCTGTATCATATTTTTATACACCCGGTTTTCCTGGATAAAACTCACGCCTGTATTGCTCACAACTCCAACAGTTACCGTAGGTTTTGCATTAATATCAAAAAGCCCGAACGGATTACCAAAAGCAATTGCCCATTCACCGATGATCACATCATCAGAATTTGCAAGTTTTAAAAACGGCAGATTTTTCGCATCGATTTTTAAAAGTGCAACATCCGTAGT
The DNA here is from genome assembly GCA_040386315.1 of Bacteroidota bacterium. Taxonomy (GTDB): domain Bacteria; phylum Bacteroidota; class Ignavibacteria; order Kapaibacteriales; family DASPKH01; genus DASPKH01. The sequence goes on along the minus strand of JAZKFS010000003.1, from coordinate 50,113 downwards.
CGGGTCAGAACCAATTTTTTTTGCTTCGTATTTTTCGCCGTTCGTCATTGTTACGACAATTTTCGTGGCATTTCCAGCAACGTGATCATTCGTCAAAATATAACCGTCTGAAGAAATAATAAAACCCGAACCCAGGCTTTTCACCTCATATTGCCGCACACGCGGTTGCCGCCTTTGAAAGAACTGATTAAAAAACGGATCATCAAACGGATCGCGGTATTGCACCTGTTCCACCGCCGTTACATTTATTCCGACAATTGCCGGGCTAACAGTTTTTACGGCCTGCGTAATAGCGCTCTGACGTGAATTGGAAATATTCTGATTATTCTGCTGAAGTGAATTATTTTGTGTTGAAGCTTCGGTATAGATTGACTGCGCCGCGCGGTTTTTCGTAGTTTCATTACACGAACAGTTTATCGTTTGAAAAAGAATTACCGACCCGACAAAAGCGCTTTTAAAAAGTTCTTTGCTTATCATAGTTTTTTAAAAAACCTCTTTTAAAAATATTTTTAAAAACACAAATTACGAAGGTTTCACCAGTATTACCTACCTTCTTTTTAAAAAGTATGGAACAAATTTACGCAATATTCAGTCCAATATTTGGTTAATAAATGTGAAGCTATACAAGATGTTTTTTTAAAAGCGTATATTTGTAACTCTTCAATTTAACGTTTTAAAATTAGTTAAAATCAGGCGAAAATGATCAGCCGGCCTTTCGACGAAATATTACCCGAACATATCAGCGGGCGCTGGAAAGTAAAATCTTCCACGTTATCGCCACAGGCGGATTATTTTCGGCTGGCATCCGTTGTAGAGCATACCTTCCAGGCAGACGGGACGTATAGCGTTGCAGGCCCCGAGCCGGCATCCGGCACCTGGAGCATTGAGCGCAATGAGGAGATCATTCCGAATCCGATCATTTATTTTGAGCTTCCCAATCCGCGCACGAATATCAGCGCAATGATCACACGCCTGGCGTACATGCCCTACACAGCAACAAAACGCGATGAAATGATATTGTATTTTTCAAATGGCTGCGAACTTGTTTTAGAAAAAATTCAAAATCTATAATACTATGCTACAATCTATCGAAAACAGGATTCTTCTGGGCTTTGGGCTGATAGCTGTGCTGCTTGGTGTGATCGGCTATTTCGCTTTTAAAAACGTAGAAAGGATCAATGCTCTCAACAAGGATATTCTTTCGTCGTACGAAATAATTGCGATCAATCAGGAGCTGCTCTCGCTGGCTATTGACATGGAAACCGGCGCACGCGGCTATATTATCAGCGGCACTGGCGAGTATTTGCAGCCACTTCAAAATGCCGTTTTTAAATACCCGGATCGTCTTACTGTTTTAAAACAACTCTCCCGTACCCGGCCCGCTATTACGGCTGATGTAGATTCACTTCCGGCTCTCTTCCAGAGACGAAAGGAAATTTCCGAGGACTACGTTCGCATTCGCCAGGAAAAAGGTTTAGATTCAACCTTTGCCATTTTCGGAAAAGGCATGGAAGGGAAAATAATTACGGATAAAATTCGCACAATCTCACAGAAAATAGGCAAAAGTGAATCTGCTTCGCTGAGAAAACTTTTAAAAGAAAATTACGAGAGTTTTGGTGAAGCAGCAAAGATCCTGACGTTTCTCATTGCTGTAATTATTGTTACACTTATTACCGTTTTCGCTCTTTTCCGCCGCGATATCTCAGGCAGGCGCAGAGCCGAAAAGCAGCTTCAGGAACTCAATAAAGATCTTGAGCAAAAAGTTGAAGACCGCACCGAAGATTTAAATCGTTCATTCGAAGACACAGAAGCAAAAGTGAAATTCAGAAATCTCGAACTTGAAAAACAGAACCGTGACCTTTTAAAAAGAAATAACGAACTTGAAAACAAAAACTAATTTTTAAAACCCTTTTAAAAGAATCTTTAAAAGAAACAGCAAAAAAAACTGTCATTCCCGCGCAGGCGGGAATCCATCTTATTGCGGCAAACTTTCCAAAACTTCGCACTGCAAGCTTTTTAAAACATGCTGAATCCTCGGCGTGTTTGGCACATCTTCCAACTGCGTAAAATCGCCAACCGCCGCGCCAAGCGCAATGAACGCCAACGCAATTGATTCCTCATCGTAGCAAATCGCCGCGCCGCCGTGCAAATCTTCCTTCCCGCTGATTTCAAAACCATCGTCAAATTCTTCCGGCTCAATACCAAAACCCGCCAGCCCATCAACGATCGCCGCAAGCCAGTCGCACTTTCGCTGGCGAACATCAATCGCATCACGCACGAGCAACCGCTTTTTAAAAGCTGAAAATAGCACGGCAAGAAACGGTAGCGCGTTTAAAAATCTCCGCGTTTCTTTTCCGGTTAATTCTAAATTTTCAAATTCCACATTTTCAGAAATTATCAACGTGCCGGTTTTTAAAAGATTATTTTCATCCTTTTTAAAAGTAATTCCCTTTGCATATTTAAGCAGCCATTCAACCAGATTCCCCCGCCCTTCCGCAGGCGAAACATCGTGAATTACATGCGATTGTTTTAAAAGAATTGCTGCTAAAACTTCACAATCCACCAGCAAAATATCGCGTGGAATTTGTACCTCAAAAGCGTCCGGCGCGCCACCCGAAATCTCAACGCGATATTCGACTTCGTTTTTAAAAATCTCCGCATTGCTCATTAGCTCTTCGCAATATGTGGCAGAAGGATACGGCTCTTTAAAAAGCGATTTCCCTTTGGTATTACATGCCGCGAGAAGAATTGTAAGCTTCGTCGTGAATGTCGGCAGGGGCGCTTCATAGCTGATGTTTTTTAAAGGATGGGTGCCGAAGATTTTTAGCGGGAGCGTCTGGCGGTATGATGAGTGAAACTGCGCGCCCATTTCCTCCAGCGGCTCTAAAAAGCGTACGAGCGAACGTTTTAAAAGCTGGCCGCTTCCGATGATGTCATATTCGTGTTTTTGGCCGACGAGCAAGCCGGTGATTGCGCGGAGAAGGATGCCGTTGTTGCCGACGTTAATTGGTGTTTTGTTTTCTTTAAAAGATTGCAGTCCATTTCCCTGCACTTTTAAAACATTTTTAAAACCCGGAAGAATGTCTCCCTTATCAAGGGAGATGTCCGCAGGACAGAGGGATTCCGCGTTGGATTGGTCTTTCGCCGCGAAACCTTCTGCCGTGGATTCTTCGCTCTCGCTCAGAATGACAGTTTTTTTCTTTTCAGCAATAACGGCAGTAGTTGTAATTTCGACGCCGAGAGAATCTAGAATTTCTTTTAAAAGTTTTGATTCATCATGCTCGCAGGCTCCTATAATGGTGCTTTCACCGTTGGCTAATGAAGCGACAGAAAGCGCTGAAATTGTTGCCTGGTCATCACCATAAAATGCGGGTGAAATCGTCGTTTGAGCCGGAATTCTAACTATCATTTTTAAAGGATTTTGTGTAATTTTTGCAGATTTTTAAAAGCAAAATTACAACTTCCACAAATAGAAATTACTATGATTCCGGATTATGATAATCTCGTTCAGCTTTTTAAAAATATGAATGAGGAAGGTTTTGCTACAGATTCCGAATTGCGATGGAGCTTTTATTTTGTGGATAGTAATAAGGAAAATCTTTTAAAAGTTTTTTCAGAACTTGAAGAGAAAGATTATACTTTAGCAGAAATTTATAAAGTTGAAGATGATGAAGACTGGATTTTAAAAGCAAGTAAAGTTGATATTTTGACACCGGAGAAATTGCATAGGAGAAACATTGCTTTCAATGAGCTTGCTGCTTATTGTGGAGTTGATGAATACGATGGCTGGGATGTAGAAAAGATAGATTAATTTGCCTACACAGTTTTTAAAAGATTTTCATGCCAATATTAATACAGGTGGCGCTGCCGCTGCCGCAAAATCGCCTTTATACGTACGCCCTTCCTGAGGAATTGCTTCCCGCGCCCGGCTTTTTAAAAAGTGACCTGGTGGGGATTCGTGTGCTTGTGCCGTTTGGGAAGCGGACGCTGACGGGCGTGATTGTTGAGTCGGAGGGCGTCGAAGCGGTTGAGGGAATACGGGAGATTTTTGAGCTGCTGGACGAGCGGCCGATTTTTACGCCATCGATGCTGAATTTTACGAAGTGGATTGCGGATTATTATCTTGCGTCGTGGGGCGAGACTTTAAAAGCTGCGCTGCCGCAGGGGATGTCGCCACAGAGCGTTTTATTTGCGGAAATCCTGATTCACATGAGCGATGAGGAAATTGCCGAGATGGCGCGACGTGCGCCGAAACGTGCCGCGCTTTTAAAAGAACTGATGAATTATTCGGGCGCGATTACGGTCGGGCATCTGGAGCAGCAGCTGAATTCGGAGTCAATTTCCGCGCAGCTGGAAGCGCTGGAGCGTCAGGGAATTATCCGTTCGCAGCGCGTGGTGAGCGAGGAGGTTCATGCGAAAACGCAGAAAGCGATTCGGCTTGCACCGCAGCTGGCGGAAGATAATGATGAATTGCGCGAAATTCTGGATGACCTCGATAGTTCTGCGCCGAAGCAGGCGTTGGTGCTGAGCCATTTGTACCTGCATGGTTTGCATAATCAGACGCCGATGCTTTCGAGCGAACTTTTAAAAGCAACGAAGGCGTCGGCTTCCGCCCTTTCGGCGCTGGTGAATAAGGGTTTTGCGATTGAATTTGAAGCGGAAGTGATTCGCCGCGAGAAAGGCGACCCGTACGGAAATACGCTCGTGCAGCGTGAGGAAGGCGCTTTGCAGCTCACGATTGAGCAAGACCACGCGGTGCAGAAAATTTTGGAAGGAATTGAAGCGGAAACTTTTAAAACATTCCTGCTGCATGGCGTGACGGGCAGCGGCAAAACGCTCGTGTACGTGCAGGCGATTCGCGAGATACTGGTGCGCGGGAAGTCTGCCCTGTTGCTCGTGCCGGAGATTTCTCTCACGCCGCAGCTGATTGACCGTTTTAAAGCGATTTTCGGTGAGGATATTGCCGTGATGCACAGCAAGCTGTCACAGGGCGAGCGCTTTGATATGTGGCGCGAAATCCAGGCGGGTCGGATGCGGATTGTGATTGGCGCTCGCTCGGCGGTTTTTGCTCCTTTAAAAAATCTCGGCCTTATCATTGTGGACGAGGAACACGAGCCGTCGTACAAACAGGAAGCTCCCGCGCCGCGCTATAACGCCCGTGATTGCGCCATTATGCGCGGTTCTTTTGAAAAAGCGGTGATTGTGCTGGGTTCGGCGACGCCTTCGATTGAAAGTATGTTTAATGCGTATGCAGGTAAATATCATTTGCTGGAAATTCAGCATCGTGCCGATGGCGCAAAGCTGCCGGACATTCACATCGTGGATTTAAAACAGGCGCGCAAAAAGAAGGAATTGACGGGAAGTTTTACGCACGAGCTGATTGACGCGATTACCGAACGGATTGCAAAAAAAGAAGGCGTGATACTTTTTCAAAACCGTCGCGGGTTTTCACGGTGGCTGGAATGCTATGACTGCGGCGCAATCCCGAAATGCCAGAACTGCTCGGTTTCGCTCACGTACCACAAGTACCGCCACCAGCTGCAATGCCACTACTGCGGGTTTACGGTGCCGGCGCACAAGGCGTGCGTGGAGTGCGGCAATCCCGAAATGAACGATGTCGGCGCGGGAACGCAGCGCGTGGAAGAAGAGCTCGCCGGGATTTTAAAAAAGAAGGGAATTTCCGCCACCATCCAGCGCATGGACCTCGACACCACGCGCAAAAAGGGCTCGCACCGCAAGATTTTGCAGGCGTTTGCCAATGGCGATATTGACATTCTCGTCGGCACGCAAATGGTTGCCAAAGGGCTGGATTTCAGCCGCGTGACGCTTGTTGGCGTTATCAATGCAGACCTGCAGCTCTACGTCCCGGATTTCCGTTCGGCGGAGCGCACATACCAGCTTCTCACGCAGGTTTCAGGCCGCGCGGGGCGTTCGAGTGAACTCACCGGCGAGGTTCTCGTACAGACCGGGCATCCCGACCACCAGGCAATCCTTGCGGCGCAGGCGGCGCAATACGACATTTTCTACAACGACGAGCTGCAGATGCGCAAGGAAGCCATGTATCCGCCGTTTTCGCGGTTTGTGGTGATAGAATTTACCGGGCTGAACGAAGCGCAGGTGGACGAGCATTCGCACCTTTTTGCGCGGCTCATCCCCGAGAACTTTGCCGCTGTCAAGAAAATCGGCCCGACGGTTCCCACGCTTCCGCGCCTCCGCACCAAATGGCGCCGCGTGCTCGTGCTGAAAGACGTAAAGCAGACAGACGCAAGCGGCCAACAGCTTCGCGGCCTGCTCGCCCATGCCATGCACCAGTATTCGGAGCGCTTCGCCACGGGCTCGATAAAAGTGACTGTGGATATTGATTCGTATGCGGGGATTTAGTTTTTTTAAAAGACTGGCTTTTTTGATTTTTAAAAAGCAGCAATGCAGAAAACTTGTACAAAATGTGGTGAAGTAAACTGGAGCACTTGGACTTCTTCAAGTACTGGAGCCATACATTCTTATTGCAAAACCTGTAGGCAAAATCGCGCAAACACTTATAGTTCAAGAAAATTAACAGCCCTTGGAAAGCATACAAATAAACAATGGTTTCAAAAATTACGCGAGTTTGATTCGTGCCCAAATTGTAACAGAAAATGGAATGAAATTTCAAGTAGACCAGATAAACGATATAAATATGTTTGGACTAAAGATCATATCTTGCCTTTAAATAAAGGTGGAAGTGACGATATAACTAATCTGCAGCCATTATTTTATCAGTGTAATTTTGGAAAGAGATGAATATGACATGCTAGATAATTAAAAATAGGTTAAGGTTTTAATTACTTTTAAAATTAAATTTACTGCTCCTTTCGACTTTT
>JAZKFS010000003.1:40752-43243 GCA_040386315.1 Bacteroidota bacterium | reverse complement strand
TGAAGTAGCAGCAGGTTTTGAAAAACTGGCTTTGTTTCACTTTGCAGGAAATGCTTTTTTAACCATTTTTTTGTAATTTGTTTTAAAAGCTTTTTAAGACAAATTATTTCCAAAAGTAGAGTAATAAGAAACTCTAGGAGAAAGTAAAATGAGCAATCAATTTGAAGAGGTGATGGCGGGACGAACTGATACTGAACTTTTAAAAATCGTTACTGGGCCACAAGATGGTTATCAGCCAGCAGCGCTTGAAGCGGCAAAAAAAGAATTTACAAGAAGAAACCTCTCGTCAGACCAAGTTGAAATCTCTAAACAGGTAATTGAAACCGAACAAAAAGTAAAAGATGAAAAAGCCAACACACCTCTTGGCACAGGGTGGAAAGTATTAACTTTTATATTTCCTGGGCTAATCCAACTTATGCTCTCTGGAGTCTTTAAAGCAGATGGATATAGTAGAAAATCAAAAGAACTTTCTAGGTGGACGCTTTACGGGTTTGGGTTCTATATAATTGTAATACTACTATCAAGGTTCTTGTAATATATGTGATTTTGTAATTCCAATGTCAATCGACCTCCAGCCCCTTTTAAAAAACAACCTCATTTCACTCAAACCTCTCCGGGAAACCGACTTCGAGGCGCTCTATGCCGTTGCATCCGACCCGCTGATATGGGAGCAGCATCCCGACAAGCTCCGCCACACACGCGACGGTTTTAAAAAGTATTTTAACTCCGGCATCGCGTCCGGCGGCGCATTCCTCATTTGCGATGCAGCGAGCGGCGACATCATCGGCTGCACACGCTACTACGACCACGACCCAGCCAAAAAGCAGATTGCCATCGGCTGGACATTTTTAGCAAAAAAGTATTGGGGCGGCGTATACAATACAGCTTTAAAAACCCTGATGATTGATTATGCTTTTACTTTTGCCGATACAGTAGTTTTCGATATTGGCGAGAATAATATGCGTTCGCGGAAGGCAGTAGAAAAACTTGGCGGAATATTTATAAAACACGAAGATGATTGGGTGCGATATGCGATTGAAAAGGAGGCGTGGCTGAGTAGAAATCTTTTAAAAACCACTTTGTAATGTTAAAATTTTTCTCAATGAAATTCATTTTTGTAATTTGCTTTTAAAAACATTACATAATGAAACTCATGAAAAATTTCCTCCGCTTCCCCATATATTTCCTCCTTCTCACGGCTGTGAGCTTCGGTCAAACCATCAAACAAAGCAACATTGATAATCTTTTAAAACGGGCTGAAGAAACTCATTCGGAAGCGGTAATTATTTATCAGGATAAAAAGCTCGTAGCGGAAAAGTATTTTGGCATCGGGAAGCCTGATACGAAGATTGAAACAATGTCGTGCACGAAAAGTATTGTTGGGCTGGCAGTGGCCTGTATGCTGAGCGACGGCGTGCTGGATAGTCTGGATGTTCCGGTTTGGCGCTACTATCCTGAATGGCGGCAAGGCCAGAAACAAAATATCACCATCCGACACTTAGTACAAATGACATCCGGCCTTCAAAACAATCCAAGCGCTAATGTTGAAATTTACCCAAGCCCGGATTTTGTACAGTTAGCTCTTGCTGCTGAACTTGTTGGCAAGCCCGGTGAAGTTTGGAATTACAACAATAAATCCCTCAATCTGATGGCGGGCGTGATAAAAAAAATCACCGGAAAACGAATGGATACGTATATCGGCGAGCGTCTTTTTAAACCATTAGGAATTACCGATTTTACATGGACGCTCGATAGCGCAGGCAATCCGCACGTGATGTCCGGCTGCCAGTTGCAACCACGCGACTTTGCGAAAATCGGGCTGCTGCTTTTAAATGGCGGAATGCACAATAGCAAACAAATAATTGCTGCAAATCATATTGCCGAAATTGTCAAGCCGTGTGAGCAGTTTAAAGCGTACGGCATGCTTTGGTGGCTGGACTATGAGCGCGCGGCTTCTATCATTGACGACGAGATTATTACCGAACTGCAAAACGCGCAACTTCCGGCTGAATTCGTTGACAAGGTTTTTAAAATCAAAGGTTTTTATGCATCTAACGACGAATATTATGCAGCGCTTGATTCTACCTTTGGCAAAAACTCGTGGGAATACACAAATAAAATTATCGCACCAAAAAATCTTCGCTTGCGAAAGCGCGAGTTCAGCGGCAATGTGACGTATCGCGCCGACGGCTATCTTGGCAATTATATCATCGTTGACCCGGTTTCAAAAATCGTCGCTGTAAGGATGATAAGCCATCAGAGTTTTAAAACCAATGCAGATAATTTTTTGGATTTTCGCAAGTTGGTTTTGAATTTAACGAATTGATTGGAAATTATCTCGGTTGAGATTCGCTTTAAAAAGAAGAACCCGCTCTTTAAAAAGAACGGGTTTTTGTTTTTAAAATCTATTCGTAAATATCTTTTCTGTGTCCGATTGCAATAACCTCGACGACAAGAACATTATCAAAAATCTCGTAAATTATCCTGTAAT
>JAZKFS010000003.1:10517-40742 GCA_040386315.1 Bacteroidota bacterium | reverse complement strand
TGTAATCTCCTGCGCGAATTCTATATCCATCACGCCCCTTCAATTTCTTGCAGCCATGCGGGCGGGGATTTCCAGCCAAACCATAAATCGCTTTTTTGATGCTTGAATAGTCCGGTTCAGAAACCTTTTCCAATAGCTTTAAAGCTTTTTTCCTGATGGAAATTTGATACGGCATTACGCAGTTTTTCTTTTTGCATCCACTATCGCAAATGCTTCTTCAAGCGGGATCAGCGTGTCGTTGTCATTTTTTGCTTCGTCATACAGCCGAATATCGTCTAACTCCTCAAGCTCATCCATAATTTTTTGAAATTCCTGCATAGAAAGCACGACAGAAACTTTGTTCCCGGCTGTATCGGTGATGTATTGCGGATGAAGTGAAACCATATTTTTTACGCTTTAAAACATATAAAAAAAGCCCGCTTTTAAAAACGGGCTTTTCTAAAATTTCTTTTAAAACCTTATTTTCTCTTCATTTCCAGCATCGTGCTGTCTGCCATCTGGATCATCATTTTGCCATTTTTCATAATCACGGGGCGCGAGGTGCCGTCGGGCATCTGCATCATCATCGTGGTATTTTTTGTGTCAGGCACCATCACGATCTGGCCGTTGATGATCTTGATCTCGGTTTGCGTATTGTCCGGCAACGTCATCATCATTTTGCCATTCACCGTGCGCACGTCCATCATCTGGCTGCCGCTCATGATCGCCATTTTACCGTCAAGTACGGGTTTTCCCGCAAGCACCATCTGGTTATTTTTAAAAGCAACTTCCGTTTTCGTGCTGTCAGGCATCACCATTGTCATTTTTCCGTCAGTAATAATCACCGGTGCGGTTTTGCCGTCTGCCATCACAACGATCTTGCTCTGCGTAGGCAGCGCTACAACAGTTTGCCCATTGACCACGCGCGCCGGCTCTAGCTTTGCTTCATTCAGCCGCTGAAGCATCAGGCGTCCTTCCATTAGCTTTCCGTCAATCTGCGCCTGGTACGCGTCAGCCATTTGTTGCTGCATGGCGAGTTGCTGTGCTGCCATATCCGCCTGCGTTTGTGCGACGTCATTTTGCGCCTGAGTTGCACGCTGGTCGCTTTCCTGCGCAACGAGTTTCAGCGAATCAGCCGTCAAAATTGAATCCTGCACGCGGCGGCGTTCAGCTTCCGTCATCGTATCAGCGCGGTCGCAGCCAACTGCGATCACAGCGCACATTGCCGAAGCGAGTAAAATTTTCTTGTTCATAATGTCCCTTTTAAAAAGTAAGTAATTTTTTGTGGTAAATTCTACCTCACCACAACACTCATTTTTTAAAAACGTTCGCCTTTTAAAAAGCCGCGTTTTAAAACTCGCCGCCCGCTTCTTCTGCCAGCCATTCCTCACGCGAAATCCCGTACATCGCCACCGTCGTACTAAACATTTCCAATTCTTTTAAAAAATTCATCCCGTTTTTCAACGCCACATTTTCCGACGCTTTATTGTCAGGATACATCAGCGAGATCACCCGTTCTGCCGGAAATTTTTTAAAAGCATGATCGCGAATTGCCCGCGCAGCTTCCGTTCCGTAGCCCATTCCCCACGCGTCCCTTTTCAGCAGATACGCAATCTCCGTTTCCGGCGCGCCCTCAATCTCCCAATACAGCAACCCGCAGCGCCCTAGCACCTCATTCGTACTTTTTAAAACCGTCGTCCACAGCCCAAATCCATATTTCGGATAATACTTCTCCAGCATCACGTGAATAGACTGCTCCGTCTCCTCGCGCGACATGGTCGAGCCATTCCCAATGAATTTCATTACGTCATCATCAGCGTACATTTTCGCAAATTCATCCAAATCGTCCATCACCATTTCACGGAGAATCAAGCGCTCGGTTTCGAGGATTATTTTCATGCAACTTTCACTTCTAAATATCGTGCAATTGACGCGTTCGGTTTAGGAATTTCATATCCTTTTTCTTTTAAAAACTCAAGATGAAATTCCAACGCTTCACGCATATTCACTTCAACTTCCTGCTCAGTTTCGCCCACCGCCACACAACCCTCTACATCAGGCGAATATGCTGAAAATCCTGATGGAGTTGTTTCGATGATGATAAGATAATTATTCATTATTTTAATCCTGCTTGTTTTAAAATGCTATTTTGTGTTCCCGGAGCTAAGTCTGCGCTTGGTTTTCCCGGGATTGTAACGATTCCCTTTTTCGTTGGATGAGTATAATGACGATGACTGCCACGAGTTCTTTCCAAAAGCCAACCATCGGCTTCAATCATGGCAATTATTTGTTTTACTTTTAAAGGCACAAATTACTCCACCACAACAAATTTCTTTAAAATCAAATCCTCCACGCCACCCTGTCGCACTTTAAAAAGATATACACCACTTCCGATGCGCTCGCCTTTATTGGTAAAACCATCCCACTCTACGCCGCCATTACCGTCAGATTCTTTTAAAATCGCGAGAATTTCACCTTCAATTGTCGTCACGATCACATCCGCCTGGCGCGGCAAACCTGCAAACACAATCATTTCATCGCGCGATAATTTTACCGGCGCGGGATACACAAATGCACTTTCCGCTGTATTTTCTGCAAAAACAAAACCGAGGGTACTTCCGGCACCAAGCGTCATAATTCCACCATTTTGCGCATGAATATTTTTGGCCGTAAGTGTATAGCTTTTGCCGAGAGCACCGAGCGGTTCGGCAAGATGGATGAGGACGGAATTTGCACTTTCGCGTTCGATTCTAATAATTGTGCCATTCGGCTGAAGCGTATAATTCGCAATTTCTAAAGCTTCAGATTCATTAATATTTTCAGAAAATTCGAGTTTTAAAAGCGTAGAATTAACGACAATTATTTTTAAAAGATAAAGCTCGGCAAACTGAATTGTGTCCTTTAAAAACGTAAAATTTCTTTCAAAACTTTTGCTCGGTGTTCCTAAATAATCATCAAACAAATCAGCTTTTAAAAGATATTCTCCTGAAGTTTCCAACGGTTTTAAAAGTGAAATCAACAGCGCATTATCGCCCGCATTGTGAACAGTTGAAGCGCTTGTAATTAATTCACCATTTTTAAAAACAGAAAATGTCGTTGGCTCAACCGGCGTTTCTGGCACAAATCCGTTAAACATCACGAGCAGATTTCGCGCATCTTTCACTTCGATTTTTTCAACAGAAATCGGGTCGTGCGGAATGACAATAACGCTATTACTTTCATCACTTGTGTCTGCTCCGCGAATCGCCGTTACAACAAAATAATATTGCTGCAATGGATCAAGATTATCAACTTTTAAAAACGTATTTGTTGTTTCAAACGGCGTCGCAGAATTTTGTCCGGGCTGCGGATTTTTTATCATTATCACACGATATTTTTCCGCACCGGGCGACGCATTCCAACTAAGTTCGACAGTTGTAGAATTTACCGCAATTCCTTTTAAAGCCGTTGGCGCAGGAAGTTTAGAATTGCCGTTATATTCGAAAAACTCAGTTGTAGAAGCTGTTACAAAACTAATCTCATTTACGCCGTTTTTATCAAAATCGTGAATCACCGCTGTATTCGTATAAGCAGGCGCGGTGAACCAAAATGGCTGTAAAGATTGCTTTACAGAATCCCACATAAAAGCATACAAATTCGGGAATGTCGCAATCACAATTTCGTCGCCGCGTCGCGTGTCAATATTGCCCGCGCTCACGCCATTTCTAAAATCTCCACCGTAGCGAACACCATAAATTTGCTCATTCCAGACTTGTGAATAATTATCCTCGCCATACGATTTCCACAAGTGAAAATTCCACATTTGCGTTTCATATTCGCGGTCAGGATTGTCATCAAAACTTTGGTTTGCAGGTGCGCCGAAAAGTAGTTCTGATTTTCCGTCACCGTCTACATCCGCAGCAGTTACAAATTCTGTTCCGCCGCCGGTTTCGGACATATTTTCCGAAAATGCTTCAAGTGTAAATTGCCCGTTTGCAAACTCAAATATCAGCATATCGCCGTCTTCATCAGAATATGCAAGTTCGATTTTTCCGTCGCCGTCAAAATCTGCAACGGTTGAAATTGGCGGACCGAAATTGTTATTAGAACTTCCCGATGCAGGCGAAGAATTGTTCAACGCTGCGGCTAAAAATTTGTATTTTCCGTTTTTAAAAGTCATCGCTATATAGCCGGAATCCGTTCGCGCAATTAATTCTTTGCGTCCGTCACCGTCGAGATCAGCCATTTGCGACGCCCAAAAATTGTTCTCTGTCGTATCGTGAAAAATCATGTTTTTGAAAGGATTTTCTCCACGATTTCTCGCCTGAAAAAGAACGCTTTTCCCACTTGCCTGCGCGAAAATTTCCAAAATTCCATCACCGTTTGAATCACCAATGCCGCGTGGAATCCACACTTCATCAAGCGAGTCGCGTGTTTGAAAAACAGAGTCTTTTAAAAACACTGTTTTAATTGCTCCCCACGTTCCGCTGGAAATGTCATTGATGACAAAATAGTCTTTGCCATCACCATAAATATCGCCAACATTATTATTGAGATATGCTGACGGAAGCGAGTATTTCTGCTGTTTAAAACCACTAACGGAAATTCCTTCCGTATTTTTAAAAACCCAGATTCGCGTGCGCGCAGTATCGCCGTCTTCTGAAATTGCCACAACTTCTACAGAATCTGAAACGCTGAAACCAAGGTCGGCAGGAATGAGAACTGTGTGGTTTTTTGTAAAGCGATACACATCGCTGAAGGTGCGTGGGAGTGCGCTGTCATTTGGTGGCGGAATAATTACGAACATCCGCGATTTCCTGTCCGTCCGCCCGGAAACAACAAGCTCGCGTTTTTCATTAAAAAATGGCTGCTCAGCTTTTACAAACGTAAAATACAGCGAATCGGAAACCACGTCAAATCGCACGCGCCGCTCGACTTCCGCGCCATACACCGTTTCCACTTTTAAGCACAGCGTGTAGGTAGAATTTTTTAAAGAATCGGTTTCGATAAATGTGAGCGTATCGCCAAATGTTTGCTGTGAAGCGGAGTCTATAAGTTTCCACGAACCCGGTAATTCACCTTCGCCAAGTTCAACTTTATACGTTTTAAAAAACGGCGTTGCAGCGTCAGCAACAACAGGAATTTTTAAAGATTTTCCTTTTTTAAAAGCCGCGTCATTTTGCGGAAAGTGGATTTGCACTTTTGTTGCGCCGGTAGCTTCAAGTGCTCGGGCAACATTCAGGCGACCCGAACCAAAGCGCGTATCCCAACCTTTTGTACCTAAATCTTCCGAACTCGCTTCAAGAATTCCGCGAATTTCTGACGTTTTTAAAAGAGGATTTTTTTCAATGAGAAGTGCGGCTGTGGCGGCGACATACGGCGCAGAAAAGCTCGTTCCGCCAACGGTTCGGTAGCTTGAATCAACGGCGGTTGTCGTAATTCCCTCGCCCGGTGCTGTCATGGAAATATGCGAGCCAAAGCTGCTGAAAATCGTTTTAAAATCCTCGCGGTCAGTCGCGCCGACGGAAATCACTTCGTCAAAATCCGACGGAAAATGCGCTTTCGAGCCGCCGTTATTTCCCGCAGAAGCAACGACGACGCAATTCATGGAATTTGCAAAGCGAATAGCATCACGCATAATGGGTGAATTCACCACGTCGCCAAAGCTCAGATTTAAAACCTGTACGCCGTTTAAAGCCGCATAGACAATCGCGGCGGCAATATCATCTTCTTCGCCATTTCCGGTTGCATCAAAAGCGCGGAGTGCGAGAATTTTAGAATTAAATGCTAATCCGGAAACACCAATTTGATTATTTTGCTCGGCGGCGATGACGCCTGCAACGCTCGTTCCATGCCCCTGCTCGTCGGCAGGAATTCCATCGCGAAAAAACGCGTCGCCGAGATTATCCACGGTTTGATCAACGAAATCGTAGCCGATGACATCATCCACAAAACCATTTTCATCGTTGTCAATTCCATCCAGATCGCCTGTTAATTCACCAACTTTCTGCGTTGTCGGCCATGGCTCGAATTTACCGTTTTTGTTTACATCTTCGGCTGCATTGACCGAAAATTGATTCACCAGGTCGGGATGAAAAAAGTCTATTCCTGTGTCTACAATTCCGATTTTAACGCCTTTTCCTGTTGCTTTAGCCCATGCGCTTTCTGCGCCAATTTTTTGTAACGCCCACTGTTCGTTGTAGAGCGAGTCGTTTGGCGCTTCGTCAATTTTGTATTTGTGGTTGATTCCTGCAAATTCTACGTCGCTGTTTTTTAAAAGCTCGGCGATAATTTTCTGTGGATTTTCGCCCTTTTTAAAAGAGATTTCGTAGTAATTTTCGAGTTCTTTTAAAACGGTATTTTGCTGTGCGGAGAGAATGGAATTTTGCTTTTTTAAAGAGGAAATTTGCGTTTTAAAAACGGGTTTTGCGTCTTGTAGAATTGCCGTTCGAAGGGCTTTCGGGCGAAGCTTTACGATAATGGAAGTTTGCGCGAGGAGAATATTCGCCGTGAGGAAAATCGCAATCAGGAAAAATGGTGTACGCATGAACCTATTTTTAAAAAGAAACATTATCGTTTAAACGCCTTTCGACGCGCTTTAATCTACGAAGAAGTTTTTAAAAAACATTGTTTTAAAAACTTTGTATATTACATTTTTAAAAAGCTCAGAAAATCACGAATGGAAAGTACTCAAAACGACGCCCTTTTAAAACAAGTGAGCGCAAAATATAAACTAACGGTAGAATTCTCCGACAAAAATACGTCGGTCGTCGGCTCGGACGGGCTGATAAGCATCGTCGTCACGCGCACCGCCACCAATCGCGAAACCGGCGAAACGGTGTATTTAAAAATGTTCGATATTATTCACTCCACATGGCTGCTGCTTTTGAACAGGAAGCTGGAGGCAGGCGGTACGGAGGACGATTTTAAAAAGGGCTGGGCGCACATGCAGGTGATGGAGATGTGCCGGGATTTGGTGGAGCAGGGTTTGGTGTGAAATGAAAAAACCGCTTTGTTTTAAAAAGCGGTTTTTTTTAAAATTATTTAATTACTTCTTTCCTTCAATAATTCCATACAGATTCTCTTCGGGCACAAGGCCATTATGCCTAGAATCTTCTGAATTTTGCCGATTATCGCCTATAAAAAAATAATAGTTTTTGTTGAACGAGAATTCCTTTGGCAATTCATCCAGGTTTATTTCATTCAGGCCTTCATGATATAAAAGTAAATCAGCATAAATCTTGTAGTTTTCCTTTGTAAGAAGTAGTTTTTGTCCTTTTTTCGGAATAATTACCGGCCCCCAGTTATCAGTTGTCCAGCCATTTTCTGCCGTCCCTCCTATTACAAAATTGTAATCCAAAGGTACTGGTTTATCAGGTAGCGCCCACAGCGGCGCATCATCTTTAAATTCTGACATTCGCTTTTCCTGAGCTGTTGTAAACGCAATCGGTTTCTTTTTTAAAACTCCTGTAACAATGCTTTTAGAAGCTGTATCAATTTGTTTCTGCTTAGGTTGTCGTTCAAATTGAAGATTCTTTTTATTTTCAATCATCTTACCGTTTACAAAAAGCATGCTATTTTTTATCTCAACAGTATCGCCACCAATTCCCCCAACTCTTCCAAGATAAATTTCCATTTTTTCCACTTCAGGACGGAAAACACGATAAGCGCCAACTCCGTAAAATTTTGGCTTTGAATCTAGAATTACAGTTACGCGGCTATCTGCGGGAATTGTTGGGCTCATGTTGTTGGTAGGTACATTAAAGCTTTTTTGACCGCAGCAAATTGAAACCGAAGATATTAGCAATAAGACAAAATGAAGAGTTTTTTTCATATAATAATTAGGCAGAGGTGAAATTTCAATTCGCAAATTTATTACAATTTAGAATAAAATCTTTTTAAAAACAAAAACCGCCTTCTTTTAAAAAGCGATTTTAAAAATAAATTCCCTTTTTAAAAACTAAATTTCTTCTCCTTTTGCTTTCGCAATTCCCTTCGCGCGAAGCACACGGCGACGCGGAGCTGCGGGTAGTCGTACTGGCTGCCGATGCTTGCGCGAATTTCGCGGAGAGGCGCATTTGCCTGCTTTTTTAAATAGGTGAAAACGAGGCCGTAGAGGTCGTCGGAGATGAACTGCGCGCGTTTTAAAGCCAGCCCGGATTCGAGCGCTTCCTGGATGTGCTGCGCAATTGTGCCGGGCGTGACGCCGCGCGCTTCCGATATTTTTTCGATTGTCCAGCCCTGTTTTACAAATTCCAGCGTTTTTAAAACTCCGTTTGAAAGTTCTTTTTTGTCTTCTTTTTCTTCGGTTTCCTCTGCCTGCGATTCATGCAGAACACGCAGGAACGGCTCGGCAAAGCGCGTGAGGAACATCATGCCGACACCCGGGATTTTCTGCACATCGGCGGCGGTTTTCGGCATTACTTCCAGCAGCGCGGAAAGCGTTACGTCGTCAATTATCGCGCGCGGCGACACGTTTTCACGATTGGCGAGCTCTTCACGAACGCCCAGGAGTTTTGAAAGCAATTCCGTATTGACGCTTCGCTGCGTACGCTTGATTTTTAAAGGTTCGAGCGTGGTTTGCAGCTCTTTCAAACCCTTTTCCGTGATGGAAACAACCGGGTAAATGTCGGACGAAAGTTTTAAAAAGCGTTCGGAAATCGCCACGTCAATTTCGTCCACGATTTCTTTAAAAGAAAATTCCTTCGCACTTTCAAAAACAGACGCGCCGCGCAAACCAAAGCTGCGGATTTTCGCCGTGTCCTTGCCGCTCAGCACTTCCGCCAGCGCATTCCGCCCGAAACGCCCGTCGAGTTCGACCGCCGCACCAAGAATTTGCTGCAAAAGATATTTGTAGCGCGAGGAGCGTTTTACGTCTTTCACGTCCGGCGAGGCGCAGCTGGAGCATTGCCCGCAGTTTTTGCGAACGTCGAATTCTTTAAAATAATGAAGAATAAAATTGCGCTTGCAGTCGGTGGTCATGGCGTAGCGCTGCACCACGTCGAGCTTTTTAAAAGCACGTTCGCGGCGCTCGTCCACCTTTTCAAAATCAATCGGCAAATGGTCAACCGGCATCCGCTCCATGAGCAGCGTCAGCCCGCCCGACGCGCCCGGCGGCTCGAAATACACCAGCCGCGCATACTGAAACGCGCGCATCGCAGTCATGAGCGTGTCGTAGGGAATATCGTGCTTGCGCACAATGTCGTTGAGGTCAATCTGCACCTTGTCGTCGAGCGCCATCGAGCCGACGCTCCGCAGCAACGCTTCCAGCGCCTGTTTGCGGTCGGGCGAGGTTGTATTGTGAAAATATTCGATGAGGCGGTCGCGCGACGTGGTGAATTGTAGCGTTGCCAAGCCCTGCGTGGAGCCGCGCCGAACAATTCCCTGCCGCTCAAACATCGCCAGAACATTCGTCACAAACGGCATCGGAACGCCCGCGCGATTTGCGATTTGCGTTTCGTCGAGCAGAACGGGCGCATCGCTGCGAAGCCCAAGCTCCGTCTCATTCGCGTCGTAGAGAACGGAATAAATATTGGAAATCACGTCCTTATTCGGGTGCGTGGTCTGCACGAAAAATTCCTGCAATTTCTGGTCATTCGGGTGATGCAGCATGATGCAATCGCTCGAACGCCCATCACGTCCGGCGCGGCCTGCTTCCTGGTAATATGCTTCGAGCGACAGCGTCAAATCGCAATGCACGACCGTCCGCACATCGGGTTTGTCAATTCCCATCCCGAAGGCACTCGTCGCCACCAATGTATTAATTGCGCCGTTCAAAAAGCGCTCCTGCACCGAGCGGCGAAGCTCGTCGGGCATTCCCGCATGGTATGATTCCGCATTCACGCGATATTTCTGCAGCGCCTGCGTGAACTGCTCCACACGCTTCCGCGAACCGCAATATACAATATTCGTACCGCTGGAAGTTTTGCAATGGTCAACAAGCCTGATAGCTTTTTTCTCGGTAAGTTCGGTCATATAGCGCAGGTTAGGCCGGTCAAATCCGCGCGTGAATTTCTGCGGCTCCTTCATGCCGAGGTGATACATAATATCGTCCTGCACTTCCGGCGTCGCCGTCGCCGTCAGCGCAACAACAGGGAGCCGCCCAAGCGTTTGCAGCGCAACGGGAATCGTCAGGTACGCAGGGCGAAAATCATGCCCCCATTCGGAAACGCAGTGCGCCTCATCCACCGCCATAAACGAAAGCGGCACATCTTTTAAAGCATTTAAAAACTGCTTGCTTTCAAGGCGTTCCGGCGCAACGTAAATCAGTTTATACTGCCCGTACTTCGCGTTTAAAAGCCGCTGCTGGATTTCAGGGAACGACAGCGTGCTATTGATGAACGTGGACTGAATCCGCGCACGTTTAAGCGAATCCACCTGGTCTTTCATCAACGCAATCAGCGGCGAAATCACTAGCGCCACACCCTCGCGCAACATCGCCGGGACCTGATAGCACAGCGACTTCCCGCCGCCCGTCGGCATCACCACGAGCGTATCCTTGCCTTCCGTCACGGCCTGGATAATCTCCTCCTGCCCGTTACGGAACTCCTGATAGCCGAAATGCCTCGCCAGTATTTCATGCGCCGTCTGGCTTGAAAACGTCATTGCTTGTTATTTTTAAAAGGAAGTGCGGTTTTGAAAAAAGACTTTTTAAAGAGATATGAGAACGAATAGCGGCGGGAATGATTTTTTGGAATTGTTTTTAAAAAGAAAAGCGCAGTGAGTTTTTAAGAACAATGCGCTTTAGATTATCTATGTTTTAAAAATTCATCAATCGTCAAGCCAATATCCTTAATAATCTGCCGAAGCAAAATTGGCGAAATGTCACGGCCTTTATGAAATGGAACTGTTGTGCAGCGTCCATCTGCATGGCGGAATTGTTTGTGTGAACCTCTTTGGCGAACTTCAACAAAGCCTAAAACTTCAAGTATCGCAATAATCTCACGCGGTTTTAAAACAGGAAACTTCTCACCCATTACGAGCCGACAGTAATATTCTGCACACCGATAAATTCCGTTTCAAGATGCGGCTCGCCATCTTCCAAAAGCATATCAACAACTTCTTTCAGATTCTCGCGCAGCTCTTCAAGCGTTTCGCCTTGAGAATGCGCACCTGCGAAACCTGGAATATAGCCGACATACAAGCCTGTATCGAAACAACGTTCAACAACTGCGGTATAATTACTCATGGCATTCTCGTTTTAAAAATTTTCTTTTAAAAACGTTTCTAAAGAGGATTGATTTTTAAAACTCTTATCCCTTCACAATCTTCCCAACCACAACCGGCTTTTCATCTTTTAAAAGTTCCATAATCTCACCTGATTTCGATTCATCACAAACGATAATCATACCGATGCCAAGGTTAAACGCCTTGCGCATTTCCTCATCATCAATCTCGCCCGTTTTCTGGATTAATTTATAAATCGCAGGAATTTCCCACGCATTCCAGTCAATATCCAAAGCCAAACCTTCCGGCACAACGCGCTCCGTATTGCCAACAATCCCGCCGCCTGTAATATGCGAAAGCGCATTGATAAGATTGCCTTCAAGCAGCGGCCAAATCTGGTGCAGGTACGAGCGGTGAACTTTTAAAAGCGCCTCGCCAATCGTCTCACCAAGCTCTTCGACAAAATCATTCACATCAAAAGCCGGAAACAGTGCCGCGCGTGCAAGAGAATAACCGTTCGTGTGCAGGCCGCTCGACGGCAGGCCGATAAGCACATTGCCTTCTTTCACATTCGCGCTTGAAAGTATTTTACTTTTTTCGACAACTCCCGTGATATTTCCTGCAAGGTCATACTCGCCTTCCTGGTACATCGAAGGCATTTCTGCTGTTTCGCCACCAATGAGTGCACAACCATTTTCCTTACACGCCGTTACAAAACCGCTGATGACCTGTTCGGCAACACCCGGGTCGAGTTTTCCTGTTGCAAAATAATCCATGAAGAAAAGCGGTTTAGCGCCACAAGCAAGGATGTCATTCACGCAATGATTCACCAAATCCTGCCCGACAGTATCATGCTTACCCATCATAAACGCAACCTTCAGCTTCGTGCCAACTCCATCGGTACTCGCGACCAAAAACGGGTGTTCGTATTGCGGAAATTTGGCATCATACAGCGCACCAAACATGCCAATATCCGTCAGCACCTGCGGCGTAAAAGTCGATCGCACAAGTGGCTTAATACGCTGAACAGTTTCATCGCCTGCTTCAATATCAACGCCGGAGCTTTTATAGGAAATCATGTTTTTTAAAAGAATATATTTTACAAACTTATTTTAAAAGAAACTCAAAACTATCTCACCGCTTCCCATTCCTTCGAAAGCGATTTTTTAAAAAATATCACACTGAGGCCGTTAATTGTCCAGCTCAACAAGATTTTCATATAACCATATCGGCGGAAACGGCGCGGCGATTCATATACATACATCCCGCTTTTAAAAGCAATTTTCCACTTTTTGGAAATGCGCTGGTACAGGTCAAAATCCTCACCCGCCACAAGTTTCGCATCGTATCCGCCAACGCTCTTAAAAGCTTCTGCGCGGATGATTTGGCATTCCCCACGTCCCATGCCTGCGCCAAAAGTATTTAATGCCTGAACATAATTATTAAAAAAAGCGTGAAAGATCGTGTCGCTCCATTTCCGCTCATGCGGCGCCACGTGAACAGAACACGCCAGCGCGCCAGTTTTTGAAAAGTTTTTGTTCGTCGTCCACTCGGTGATTTCTTTAAAAAACCATTCGGGTTCGGCAGGAATTGTATCGCCATTGATGAAAACGAGCGTTTCGCCATCGGCTATCGCTGCTCCGGCATTACGCCCTTCAGCAATTGTCTGTCGGTATTTTTCGGTGTGAATAACAACTTTATCAGCGTATTTTTTTGCGATTACGACTGTCATGTCGCGCGAGCCGCCGTCGCTGACAATTATCTCAAAATTGAATTGTTTTTTTAAAGCCGGAGTGAAAACTTTAAGCGTATTTTCTAAAATTTTTTCTTCCTGGAGCACAGGAATGATAACGCTGATGAGGGGAGTTTTTAAAAGATTTTGTGAATTTTCCACGCGCGTAGAAGCGTTCTGTTCTGATTGCTTCTGCGATGTTTCGCTTTGTAAATTCACGTTTTTAAAAAGGTTTTTTTTATCTTTTAAAAGATTGTTTTTTAAAGGTGGATCTGAAATGGATATAATATTCTGAATGTCGTCATTCCGCGGCTGAATTCAAGCGTTGGTGCGGGCAGTTTGATAATATTCATACCCTGTTTAATCCAGTTCCACCAGTTCGGCCCATCCGGAAATAGCTCTACGACATTGTAGTCCAGTCCGATCATTACACGGCGTGTACGTTCGTTATCATGACCTGTTTCAATATTTCGAGCGCCATAGCCGACGCTGAGCATTAGCCAGTCAGGCCAGTATTCTTCAGCGCTTTCCGGCAACATATTATTGACATTAAAGCTCATCCAGAAAGTATTGCTGTTATAATCATCAATGAAATTTCCGACACGGTCTACGTTGTGGCGCGCACGCTCCCCTGCCATATCAGCCGGGATATATTGCCACTTCGGCTGAAAATTCTGCAGGAAGGGAACATAGTTCTGGAGTACGAAAAAGCCTGCACCCAGCGTATTTGCGTACTGATCGCTCATACTAAAGCCCCAACCCTTTGCGTAGCCATCCAGCATTTCCACATAGGTCTGATAGCTCAGCCCGAGCAATCCGCCTGCCCAGATCGAAGCATCATGGCTCACACCGCATGCAAGGAGAAGCTCGTGTGAAATATACGAAAAGAAATATCCACCTAAAAAATGGCCGGCTTTATCCGCTTGGATTGCAAAATCCCAGTCCTCGATCACTTTAAATTCGGCATCCTCCGCCCACCAAACAGATTGTGCCTGATGTAGTGTATACACCACCCCGGCGGCGGCGGCACCGAACGCTACGGTTGGGATCGGCCTGATCTGCGTTTTTGCGAGTGGACGACCATATAATGTGTAGCGCGGATTTCCGGCGTAGGTAAAATCCTCGGGCGCGACATATTCCAATCCTTCTTCGCCCTTTATCGTTAGTTGTTTTTCGAGCGAATCAATTTCAGCGCGAATTTTCTCGCGTTTTAAAAACTCCGAGCTGTCGTTTTCTGCAAATTCTTTAAAAGAAGTTTCTTCATTTTTAAAAACCTCTGTTTCAGCACTTTTAAAACCCGCAACGGGTTCTGAAACTGTGAGCAATTCCTGCGCTTTTAAAGGTGAAATTATCAGCGCGAGCGCAAAAACCATTTTTAAAAACTTCATTCTTTTAAAAAGTTAAACTTCTTCGACGATTACTTTCGGACTAACAACTTCTTTTTTAATTAATGCCGGGAAATACGCGACGACATCGCTCGGACGCGGCCGTCCACCGGAGAATCCTGTTACGCTTGGCGGGCCTGTCAAAATCAGCGGTGCAATTTCCTTCCCGAAACGCTCAACGCTTTTAAAATCACGTGAGCGAACACCAACGCGCATCATTACTTCATTGGGTTCGATCTGCTGTGCAATTTTGCCGTGGCACGCATTCATTCCGATAAATTCGGTGCGGATCTCGTCAAACTGCAAACCTAAATTTTCTAAACGCGTACGGAGAATTTTATCTGCTGCCTGCGCTTTTTCATACGCTTCCGGGGCGGAATATGTCAATGTCGAGAATGCAACGTAACCGTCATTATAGCTTGCTGAAACTTTTAAAAACGGCGTGTTCGGCTTTCCCGTAATTCCAAAAACGCGAACGCGGTTATTTCCAAGATCTTCGAGATTGATTGTTGTAAAATCAGCAATTACATCCGGTGTAATATATTCGCTCGGGTCGCCGATTTCATACAGCAATTGCTCGCTCACCGTTTCTCTTGTAACGGCGCCGCCTGTGTTTTCGTGCTTTGTCACGATAAATGTTCCGTCAGGATATGCTTCAATGATCGGGAAGCCGACGTTTGCCATATCGGGAAGTGATTTCCAGTCGCCGAGGAAATTTCCGCCGCTCGCCTGTGCGCCACATTCATTGATGTGCCCGGCAACTGTTCCGGCAGAAAGTTTATCCCAATCGTCCATGCTCCAGCCGAATTCGTAGATCATTGGCGCCATTGTCAAACCTGTGTCGGTCGTACGGCCTGTGATAACAATATGCGCGCCTTGTTTTAAAGCCTCAACAACAGGCCCTGCGCCGAGATAAACATTTGCGCTGAGGAGCTTTTCTTTTACATCCGCGATTGGCTCACCGGACTCCATGTTTTTCATTTCATGGCCTTCTTCGAGCAATTCATCAATGCGCGGAAGAATATTATCGCCCGTCACAATACCGATTTTTAAACCCTTCACACCCATTTTGCGCGCAACAGCAAAAACTGCGTCACGGCATGCTTCAGGATTTACTCCGCCGCCGTTGGTGATGAGCTTTACGCCGTCTTTCATGATGTAGGGAAGCACTTCTTCGCACACCTGCACGAGGTCGCGTGCGTAGCCCATATTGGCGTCTTTGTTTTTTTGCTTCTGGAGAATTGACATCGTGACTTCAGCGAGGTAGTCAAGCATGAGATAATCCACCTGTCCTTTGGTAACCTGCGCAAGCGGCGCTGTGAGCAGATCACCCCAAAAACCCTGTCCTGATGCAATTCTTATAGATTCTTTCATGTTTTTTAAAACTCTTTTTAAAATTTTGTGTTGTGTTCTGTTATTTAGGATTCCCGTTCCATCATAATTGTTGCATCAGAACGGCTTTCCAGTATTTTTAAAAACTCTTTTGTGACTGTATCGGTCATCCGGCATTGTGCTTTTGCTTCAGTCTCGTCGGTAAAAAAAATGATCTTAAACCAGAAAAGCTCCCGGACGATTTCTACACAAACCAACTCGTCGTAGCGTATTGCTGCATTGCCGCTGATAAATAGCATATATCGAATGAGAATTCCTTCGGTTTTGACCTTTCCGCGCTGCTTTTGTGTCCGGAAAATCAGCTGGATAATATTGATAGCAAAGGCGATCGGGATCACATAAAAGAGCGTTTGCGGCTTTCGTGTAATTGCTATGAAAGCAAAAATACAGAAAAGCCCGCAAAGCACAATGATGAAAGCAATTGAGGCCGGATCAATAAAGGTAAAAAGGTCTTCGCCCAGACGAACTTTTTTGGTTTCCAGATTGTCGAGCACCTGCCTGTAATACATGGCGCCAAATGCCATGAGCGCGTAGGTAAGCCCGACATACAGAGCATGAAAAAAAATAAGCGGGCTAAATTCAAACATTTTACAGGAATAAGTGTTTTAAAAACATCGGAATAACAAACGGCATGGAATTTGTAGATGTAAATATGGTAATTTTACCGAAGTTTTAAAAGAAGTTTTTTAAGAATATCTTGCAGGCTAAAGTACCACTTCGGCACAAGATTAAACGAAGCTTTTTAAAACCGTTTTTTTTTGAGTTATTTTAAAGAAAAGTATTTTTTTTCCGCATTGGTTTTTAAAAGCCCGGTGTTGTGAAATTTTCCCGAGATCACTTTCATGAGCAGCAGCAATCCAATTAGTGAGCGTCTTCGGCAGGCGCGCCAGGAACAGAATTTATCTCTTGAGGAAATGAGCGAGATCACCAAGATCCGGCCTCACATCCTGGAGTCACTCGAAGCAGGCGAGCTGGAGACACTGGCCCCGACATATACCAAGTCGTTTATCAAGACGTATGCGCGCGCGCTTGGCATTCCGTTAAGCATTATCACGCAACTGATAGAAGCTGATGAAAAGCTGAGCCAGGATTATTACGAGCGCCAGACAGAAAAGCGCCAGCTGCATAATCAGGAAATCGCAAAGACTAAAGCCGCATCAGTAAAATCATACGGGGCAAAACGTACTATCGTCAATCTTGCGCCGCGCCGCGCCCGCAAGGTCTTATTTTTCGTTGTGCCGATCCTGCTTGTTGCGGGTTTAGTAGCAGGAGCTTTCTTTTTGAAAAATAAAGTTGATACTATACAAATAGATCCTGTTGCCACAGACAGTATGGACGTACTGGCAGACGGTTCTGATACCAGCAAAACAGGAAAAGATTCTGTAAAAAAAGAGGAAACCCTGCTGGATTATTTTGCCGGAACGGAATCAGTGGCAGACAGCCTAATCTTAGAAGCAGCTACAAGCGATAGCGCATGGATCAGCATTGTGATGGACGGGCAGCGCAGCGAGCAGCTTATATTAACACCCGGTAATCCGCGCCGCTGGTCTGCACAGAAATTATTTACACTTACCGTTGGCAATGCCGGAGCGGTCGTTTTTAAAAGAAATGGCGAACAATTACCTCCGCTTGGCAAAAAAGGAAGCGTCGTGCGAATGGTAAGAATTACAGAAGATGATGTAACCACATCGGCAAACCCATGGAAAACCCCGGCGCCGAAACCTAAACCTGCTGAGCCGGCAAAGCCATAGTTTTTAAAAGATTAGTTTTAAAAAGTTTTTAAAATTACATCCCGCTTCGGATAATATCATGAATGCGGATGAGCCCGATATAGCTGTCTTCCCTGTCAACTACAGGCAGTACGCTGATCTGATGCTCACGGCTTTCCATCGTTGACAGCGCTTCGCCAAGCAGCATCTCCGGCGATATGGAGATCGGTGCGGCAGTCATAATATCTTCTGCTTTTAAAAGCCGGATGTCATCGTGCTTTTGAAGCGCACGCCGTACATCGCCATCGGTGATGATCCCCGCTAGTTTGTTTTCAGAAACTACTCCCACACAGCCCAGACCCTTCGCACTGATCTCTATGAGCGCTTCACGAAACGGAGTTTTTAAAATGATCGTTGGAAGTTCACTGCCGGAGTGCATTACGTCGCGCACCCGAAGCGTTACATTTCGCCCGAGCTGTCCCAATGGATGCCGCTCAGCAAATTCCTGTAACCCAACTTTTTTTAAAAGCATAATTCCTGCGGCAAGAGCATCTCCTAAAGCCAGGGCAACTGTGGTGCTGGACATTGGGGCAAGTTCTAAAGGGCATGCCTCCTTTTCTACCGATGCATCAATCACGATATCACTTGTATATGCCAGCGGCGAGTCAATTTTTCCGGCGAGGAGAATGACAGGGATATGTTTCTTTTTAAAAAAGGGCAATATCTCCAGCAACTCCCTCGTTGTACCACTTTTAGAAAGGAATACGGCTGCATCACCTTCCCCGATAATCCCAATATCGCCATGCAGCGCATCGAGCGGGTGAAGAAAAACCGATGGCGCGCTGATGCTTGAAAAAGTAGCCGAGATCTTTCGCCCGATCAGCCCCGATTTGCCAATTCCGCAAACGATAATTTTCCTTGCCTGGGAAAGTGTATGTACAGCAAGTGAAAAGTTCTCGTCAATTGCCAGAGCGGCATTTTTTAAAGCTTCACTTTCTTCTTTTAAAACGCGTTTCGCTTCTGTAATTACTGCCTGTGCAGAATTCGGCCCGCTCTCTTTTTGGGTTTTAAAACTCACAATGTGGCCCTTCAATGTAATAATCCGCCTAAATTTTTTCCACCAAGAAGATGACAGTGAATATGAAAAACAGTTTGTCCACCATCAGCATTGCAGTTCATTATCAAACGATATCCATCCGCTGCGATCCCTTTTTCCTTGGCAATTCTTGCGGCGACTAAAACTATCTTTCCTAAAAGTGAAGCATCGCCCTCACCGGCGTCATTCAGCGTTGCAATATGACGTTTAGGAACAATAAGAATATGGACAGGCGCTGATGGTGCAATGTCTTTAAAAGCAATTATATCATCATCCTCATATTCAATATGAGCAGGAATTTCACGCTTGATAATTTTTGTAAAAATTGAATCGGGCATATTTTTAAAAGATTGGTTTTAAAAGAATTTTTAAAATTAGTTTTAAAAGATATTTTACAAATTTAGATAAAAAACAAAAAGCCCCTCGTTATTTCTAACGAAGGGCTTTTATTTTTTAAAACCTGATCAGCGGCTTATTGGATAAAGGTAATTTTACCAGTTTCCGTACGGTCGCCAACGATAAGTTTATACACATAGCTGCCTGAAGCAACTGTCATACCTGCATCATTACGGCCATTCCACTTGATGTTTTGTGGCGTAGTGTCCATATCTCCGTCAACAAGTGTGCGAACTACTTTGCCATACATGTCCACGATCTCAAGAGTAACGTGAGATGCTACAGGAAGGCGGAAAGAAATGTTCGTTTCATCGCTGAAAGGATTCGGGAAGCTTGGCTCAAGAGCAAGCTGAGGTGTTCCACCAAATGTAAGCTCAACGGTGTTGGAGAATTCTTCCGAACCATCAAGATCAACCTGGCGTAGACGGTACTCATAAGTATTACCTGTGGCAACCTTACTATCTTCAAAGCTGTAATTCACTTTTTTGGATGAATTACCCTGGCCTTTTACGAAACCGGCTTTTGTCCAGTCTTCGTTACCAACCATACGGCGCTCAATGTCAAATCCGGCGTTGTTGCTTTCAGATGCTGTTGACCACCAAAGGTTTGCATTACCATTACGGACCTCTCCTTGAAGAGCAGAAAGCTCTACAGGAAGGATTGCCTGATTAAATGCACGCTTGCCTAAGAATGGACGGATCATCGGAAGCCATGTACCGCGTGTACGTGTCTGATAGAATGGCACTGTACCATAGTGATCTAAATGCGCATACGCCGGGTTACCAACGAATGGCATAAAGGCATTCCATGTACCGCTGCCTTTTGTATTTTCATACGCAAAGCGGTTATCATTGATACGGCGTGTACCTTGCATACGGCGGAAGCCCTTATCGATCATAACGCTCGTACCGCTTACTCCAAGCACAGGGATAGTACTGATATTCGTTGTTACCATACCCATACGTGAAGATGAAGCTCCAAGCTCAAGACCAATGTATGTCTGTCCTACTGCTGCCCAATACTCTCCCGGAGGAAGAACTACATCTTTATCCAGTTTGTAATTTGTATAGCGGTCAACAAAGAATTTGTTGCTGTCAGCATCAAATCCTCTCAGACGTGTGATAGAACTACCGGTTACAGGCGTTGCCGCAGGTACACCACCTTGGTCACGATATAGTGCAAATGTGATAAACTGATCTGGATCCTGGTTAAGGCTGGCAAAGAATGCCTGGTATCCTTTTACTGTATCCTGAGCATAAAGAGTAAATCGCATAGCGATCTGGCCTGAAGCCAATCCACCGGCAGGTCCAAATCCGGCACCTGCACCACCTGAGTTAGCACCCGGAAGGTTAAGTCCACGACCTGCCTGGTTTGAAAACTGCTGCTCAGGTACGTTGTTTGTTGGATTGCTGATCGGATCATACGCAAAGACAGGGCCGAATGTCAGCTTCATCTTTGAGAATGTCGTATCGTTCAGTGGCTCAAGATCACCACCATAGTTATTCTGAATATTACCTAAGATAGTATATTCAGCTTCGATGAATTCTCTTCTTGTCGTATCACCTTGTGGGCCACCATTGCGGGCGTTCCAGTTTGGCATTGGCAGTTCGATCTCGCGGTTGCCCGGTAAGAATGGAACTGTAAGAGAGCGGCCTATTCCGTAAACACCATAAACATCATCACCCGGATTATTATTACGGAAGATACGTGCATTTACAGAGAATGCCTGGGAAGTAATACCGGTATTATTCGCAATTTTTGCGCGAATAGGTATCTGCGTTGCCTGGCTTGCAGGAGCTGCTGTATAAGGCCAGCTTGCAATAATTGAAGACAATTCAATATCAGGAACTTCAGACGGGAAAAGGATCCGTATGTTATCTACGAAGAAGTTATCCTGATCATCCTGAGGTCCCGGAGGGCCTGAGTTTGGAGTAGCTTGTACGCGAAGACGGAAACGGAAGTTCTTAGCGCCTTCATTCGGAGCATTGATGATCGTATCAGGGATCGTAACAAATACCTTATAGAATTCCTGATCCTTACCGTCATCATCAATTTTTGAAACCAGACCTTCAGCAAATGTCAGCGGTTTATTATACTCAAGCGGATCATATCCATTACGATATCCACCACCACCATAAAGGGTAAAGGCAGGATTATCAGTAATAGGGGTAGCCGGAGTACTACCAGGAAGACGAGGTGCAAAACGATAATTTGCCGTTGGAATATTTGTGATTCCATTCACCGCATCAAGACTTGGACGTGCAAACTCAACTAATAAACGATCAGGGAAACCTGAAGTAGCAGCGTCACCACCAGATACGTTTGTTGCCACTCCTTCCAGAATTGTACGGACTTCAGGGCCATAAAGAGTAGCATCTGACCAGCCGCGCTTCCAGTCTTCCTG
Source organism: Bacteroidota bacterium (assembly GCA_040386315.1). Lineage (GTDB taxonomy): Bacteria > Bacteroidota > Ignavibacteria > Kapaibacteriales > DASPKH01 > DASPKH01. The sequence continues at coordinate 19,504 of JAZKFS010000003.1, read as the reverse complement.
GGCACGTCCGGTACGCTGATATGAAACTGAAAGTACAGCGCCTTTGCGGTTACGAAGGTCAATCGGGAATGAGATGATCTCATCACCGGTATATGGATTCGATGGCTCTGCTTCCTGTAGAGTTATACGATTTAAGCGGATAACCGGGGAATTCGTTTTGAACTGGGCATTGTTTTTAGCAGCGTACTCACCACGTGGAGGTGGCGGATTGTATGTAGCTGCATCTCCGTCAAGTACATCACCGTTGATGTTTACCCATTTTGTAACCGATGGCATTGGAGTCTGGCCGATCAGGTGATATTCACGTACGTCATCATTGAATGAAGTCATACGGCGAATATTGAATAGCTGTACACCTGTAGTATCATCAAACGGCCATTCATCACGAAGGCTTTCGCCGTTCGGTGTAGTAGGGTCTGCAATGATCACAGCCTGTAAGCGGCCGATCTGGTTATCAACAAATTCATTTGTTTCAAATGGAGGGAATTTCACCTGTACATAGTTATAAGGCGGAACACCATTCATGGTAGCCGCATTATAAAGGTTAGGAGTACCGGTAGCATCAGTTAGCTTCACCCCTGAAACGGTCGGGTTTGAAATAGCAAGCTGATTTACATCAATAAGGCGGTTGTAGATAGTAAGTCCGGTCGCCTGGTTAAAGATCTTAAAGCGTACACGGAAACTAAGGTCCTGCTGCTGATAGTTTACTCCGCCCGGCCCCTGAATGTTATTGGTCAGGTTCTGGAAAAGTCCTACCGGCTGAATTGCTCCAAGCTTCTGATCACCTGCTAATAGCTCGAAGTTATCAACTACAGTGATCGTAGAGTCAAAATTATTAGCTGGAGTATAGCTCGCCGCGCGTTTTGGAATATTGTAAACAATATTTACTACACGAAGCGTATTCTTCCACTGCTTGAATTTAATAGCAAGCTGCGGACGAGGAGTAGCATTGTCTGTATTTGCTGCACCCGGGCGGTTGATAGTACGTACTGCGTTATTAGCAAGATATTCCGTTGTCTGGAGATATTTTACTTCAGCGCCTCCCGGAGGGAAATTAATATGGCGTGCAAAACCGCGAACACCAATAGTAGAATTTACACGGAAGAAGTCACGAGAGCTAACAGATGTAAAGCTAACGGGAACCGCTCCGATAAAATCTTCATAGATATACGTAATAGAATTATCGCCACCGTTTAAATGCACCTGCGCACTTACTGATACGAATGCATCGTTCAGTGAGTTATCAGGGCGGATATCCGGTTTAAAGTTCGTTGATCCGCCTACATTCGGTGGATGAGCGTGAACCCCAAGAGGAGTCAGGTTTTTATAATAGATCACCAGGATATTCTCATCCGGGTTTCTATAATAGCGAACCTTGCCGAAATTATCCACGCGGTTTTCGTAAGGATTAAATACAGAAACCTGAAGATCATCCCAGAATGGCGCAATCATCGGTGTTTCATTATGCATCTTCGCAGGAAGAGCTGGAGGCGCTGTCGGCGAACTTGCGAATGAGATATTGTCATCGCCTACGCGTGAATTCGGGTAGCGAAGTCCGCGTGTAGAGTCAGCAGCATTACCGCCGACAGCAATAAATTCATAACCAAAGTTATCAGGTGTAGCATCAGCCATACCGTCCCCTGAACGCGCACGGGTATCATCACTCTGAGAGTCGTATGCAGTCGTAGCGCCCGGTGGAATATAACGTCCGCCATCTACCGGATTGTAGTAATAACGTCTGTTTGAAAGAGCGATCACACCATTTGTAGATACATAAAAGCTGTCATAACGAACACCGTTAAATACAAAGCCGCCATTCAGTCCGATTGGCATCGGGCCTGCAAAGGCATTGTTCGTTGAATCGCCTAATTTACCCGGATTACGGAAATACGCGCGGCCTTCAGGCTGTGTATCCCAGAAATTCGCAGGGAACTGGCCCGGGCCGGTTACGATATCGTGCCAAAGAACAGGGTTTGTCGTCTCCTGTACGAATTTTGATACGTCCGGATACCAGTAAGGACCCGCATCATCATCATTATCTACAAGGTAATACCCTGTAGAGATAGCCGGCTGCGTGCGTGCAGTCGTGCCCGCCGGGTTGAACGGTACCGGATAGGAAACGTTTGTAGCAGAGCGGGCACCGCTTTTGCGCAGTATCTCGTCGCTACCGTCATTTCCACCGCCGGCGTATGCCGTTCCGATGCTACAAGCTAGAGCAAGTAGTAACAGTTTACTCTTCATAAAAACTAACCTCAAAATAGAGAGTTTGGAAGAAAAAAAAATATATGAATTATGGAAATTTGCTAATAAATACGTGAGGGAATTTTACGTTTTTTTCACCTGTGGCATTTAGTAATCTGTAAGTTCAGAAATTCTGATGAAAAAGTCAAGTAAAAACTTAAAAAATCTTTTTTAAAAATTTCGTTTTCGTTACCGTATCCTCCATAAATTATTACAGAACATCGTTTTTATGCCGCTTCTCGCCCCGCAAAACATTTTAAAAATAATTTAAAGAAATTTTAGTTTTTCGCATCAATTTCCGGTATTCCCCGTTTATAATAAATAACACATGAGTTACCATTTCATCACAGAAAATTTATAAATTATTTTTAAAAGGTTTTTTAAAACGGTTTTAAAACTGCATTTTTCAAAATATTCCCTTTTAAAAGAATCGCTATTATTGAATACACCGCAGAATTTTCCGTAAATTTACACTCGCTTTAAACTTAAAATATCTCAACGCTTTTTTTAAAAGATCATCATCATGAATCTCCGGCTCTACAATTCGCTCACCAAATCAGAGGATATCCTCGCACCTTTAAAAGATAATACCGTGCGTATATATTCCTGCGGCCCGACTGTCTATAATTACGCTCACATCGGCAATATGCGCGCCTTCCTCTTCCCCGACCTGCTCCAGCGCGTTTTAAAGACCGTTGGCGGCCACAACGTGGACTGGGTAATGAATATTACCGATATAGATGATAAAACAATTCACGATAGTGCAAAAGAAAGCAAGGCATGGCGCGAAGAAATGGGTGCGCAGTCGGAAGAGCCGCGCGAAAACCTGAAAAAGCTAACAACCTTCTATACGGATGAGTTTTTAAAAGATTTGAATGCAGTCGGAATTATCCGTAAAGACTTTAAAAATATACCACTTGCGACGGATTACATACCGCAAATGCAGGAACTTATCACCCGTATTTTTGAAAAGGAAATCGCCTATATTTCCGACGGCAGCGTGTATTTTAATGTTGACAAATGGCGTAAAATTGACACATACGGACGGCTTTTTAAAATTGATTTTGAAAATTTCCGCGAAGGCGTGCGCATTGACGCCGATGAATACGAGCGCGGCGACGTTCGCGACTTTGTATTATGGAAAGCGCGCAAGGAAGGCGAGCCATTCTGGGATTTTACCATTGACGGTCAAAATCTTCCCGGACGTCCCGGCTGGCACATCGAGTGCTCGGCGATGGCACGCGAACTTCTGGGGCTTCCGTTTGACATTCACACAGGCGGCGTGGATTTGCGTTTTCCACACCACGAGGACGAAATTGCGCAGAGCAAAGCAGGTTACGGCGTAGATGTGGCTCAGTTCTGGTGCCACAACGAATTTCTCGAAGTGGAAGGCGAGAAAATGAGCAAGTCTAAAGGCAATTTTTTCACACTGCGCGATCTGATCGAAAAGAATATTGACCCGATTGACATTCGCTTTGCCATGATGAGTGCACATTACGGCTCGGTATATAATTTCACCTTCGCAGGCATTGAAGCTGCACGCAAAGCGAAAGTTCGTATTCAGGAATATATTTACGCACTACATGAAATATCGGAAGAGTCTTTTAAAAACACTGACGTAAATGCACTTCGCGAAAAAGTTTTTAAAAATCTCGCCGATGACCTTCACACGCCAAAAGCGCTGGAGGAAGTTTTTATATTTATGAATGCAAATCTGGCGATAGATTTCAGCGCAGATTCTAAAAAAGAATTATTGGAATTTTTTAAAGAGCTAAACGATATTTTCGCCGTGTGGGAAATCACGCCGCGTTCGGTAATAAAAGTAGAAATTCCCGACATCGTTTTAAAACTCGCTGATGAGCGCTGGCTTGCGAAAAAAGAACGCCGTTTTGCAGATTCCGATAGGCTGCGCGACGAAGTTTTAAAAGCAGGATTTGTGATAAAAGACACAAAAGATTCTTTTAAAATTGAAAAAGCTTGAAATGGTTTTAAAAACTAATTTTTCTGTGGGAATAATCGGCCCGGGCAAGACAGGGCTTTCACTTGCCGAAGCGTTTTTAAAAACCGGGAATCTTGCGTGGATCTTGTGTAGAAATGACGAAAAGAAAGGCGAGCTTTTAAAAGCAGGTTTTAAAAATGCTATTTCAGAATTTTCTTTTAAAAATACTCCCGATGTAATTTTCATCACTGTTCGCGACAGCCAGATTTCCAGCGTTGTAGATAATCTTTTAAAAATTCACCAAAATTTCCCACAGAAAAATCTTTTTAAAAACACCTGTTTCATTCATTGTTCCGGTGCGCTTGGAAAAAATATTCTACAACCCCTGGAAGAAATTGGCGGGATTACAATTGCAGCGCACCCGTTTCAAACCTTTGCGCGCCCATCTGACGAGTTTTTAAAAGACATTGCATGGGGAATTGAAGCAAAAGAGCAGGATCGTGATTTTATTTCCGGACTTATTTCTCTTTTAGGGGGAAAACCCTTTTTTCTTTCAAACGAAACGATTAAAAAAAAAGAACTCTATCACATTTCGGCAGTTGCCGCATCGAATTATCTTGCTACAGCGATTGCCTTAGCGCGTGATTTTGCCGACGCCGCGGGAATTGACGAACGTGAGTTTCTCCCGGCAATCATCCGCACGACGGTGAATAATTCGCTGGAAAGCGTTCTTTTAAAAAAGGATTTTCCGCTGACGGGGCCTATTGCGCGGGGCGATATTCTCACTGTCGAAAATCATTTGAGCGCTTTAAAAAATGATCCGCCGCTGCGTAAAGAATATGTGATGTTTGGTTTAGCAACGGCGGAAGCAGCTTTTAAAAACGGGATTATCGAAGCTGATGTTTATACTTCTTTTAAAAATATTTTTCATAATTATCTTTAAAAACGGCCTTTTAAAAGCATGCCAGAACAATCTTCCACCATAGCTTCAGCCACGGTAGCCGATATGGCGGACGTCAGGGTGCGTGTAGATCAGCTGAACGCAGAAGCTGAGAGCATATCGCGTTCTGATCCTGCACAGATGCTACGGCTGGCGCAAGACGCCAAAACTCTTGCCGAAGAGTACCAATATGAACCCGGGCTGGCGTATGCGCTGTATTATGCCGGAAGCGCACTCTGGCGTATGTCGCATTTTTCGGAAGCCCTGGAGTTTTTAAAAGATTCGCTCGCACTTTTTGAAAAGCTGGATGATAATCACGGCCGGCTGCGTGTACTGCTCAATACCGGGCTGGTGCACCAGAGCCAGGGGAAATTTGACGTTGCGCTCTCCCACCTTTTTGATGCGCTGGAGATCGCAAATCTCACCGGCGATACAGCTTTAAAAGCTACTATTCTTGGCAATCTGGGTTCGATCTACAACAGCTTGGGTCGCTATGATAAAGCGATGGCGTATTATTTTGAAGTTCTGCCAATGGTAGAAGATGCCGGCGATATGAAGAAATCGGCGGGTCTCCTTGCCAATATTGCCAATACATATATCAATCTTGGTCAGTTTGAAACAGCGCTCACGTATCAGAATAAAGCTGCGGCGGTTTTTAAAAATCTGAGTGATAAGGTTGGCCTGTCGCGTATTCTTTTAAATATCGGCTATAATTACGAAAGCCGCGAGGAATTGACGACTGCGCTCGAATATTATACAGATGCTTTAAAGATTTTCGAGGAAATCTCGGACGCTTCTAATGAAGCTGTCACGCTTTTAAATATCAGTGTTGTGTACAGGAAGCAGGGAAATTTCGATTCCGCGCTTGAATTTCTCCATCAGTCGCTGGCTCTGGCTGAAAAGATCGGTGATGCACGATTAGAAACGCTTGTCTTGGCAAATATCGGTGAAGTTTTTAAAGAGCAAGGCGATGATGAAAACGCGCTTTCACATTTGGAAATTGCTCTCCAAGGTACGCAGGAATTGGCTTTAAAACAGCGTGAATATGAAATTCATGCCCAGCTCTCCGGCCTTTTTGAAAAGTCAGGTGATACAGCCAAAGCATTTGAGCATTTTAAAAAATATACTGAACTCCGCGAGGAAACTCTCAACCAGAAAATTCAGGAAAATGTTGCCGGAATGCAGCTTCGCTTTAATGTGGAGAAGTCGGAGAAGGAAAAGGAAATTTTCCGTCTGCGGAATGTTGAGCTAAGCTCTGCCTTGGCGCAGGTAGAAGCGCTGAACAAACACCTGGTAGAACTCAATAACGAAAAAAATGAGTTCCTGGGCATTGCAGCGCACGATCTGAAAAATCCTCTTGCCGGGATCATGCTGTCTGCATCCCTTTTGCAGCATCGCTTTGATAGAATGACGCCGGAGCAGCGTTCCCGCTATCTTGGGCAGATCGAAGTAACGGCAAAACGCATGTCCGATATTATTACTAACCTGCTGGATATTAATACGATCGAGTCCGGTAGTATGAATATTGCCATTGAAAAAGTGAATTTGGATGAAGCTATTCAGCAGGTTTTAAAAGACTACCAGGAGCGCTGCAAAGCGAAGGATATTTCCGTTACGTATTTTGCAAAATGTGCTTCACCGCTTGTGCTTGCCGATAAAAATGCTTTGACCGCTGTTCTTGAAAATATTTTTTCAAACGCTTTAAAGTATTCCCCGCTTGCTACTTCTATTGCGGTGGAATTAAATGATTCCAACGGCTCACTTGAATGCAGTATCCGCGATTCCGGGCCGGGCATCAGCACAGGCGATCAGCAGAATCTTTTTAAAAAATTCGCCCGTCTCTCCGCCAAACCTACCGCCGGAGAACATTCCACCGGGCTTGGGCTATGGATCGTCAAAAAACTCACCGACCTCATGAACGGCAATATCCGCTGCGAAAGTGAACTTGGACAAGGAACCACATTCTTTTTAAAACTTCCGAAAAATTCTTTTTAAAAGTGCTTTTAAAACAAAAAGAGCAGCGATTTACGGCTGCTCTTTTAAAAGAAATTCTTTTTAAAAAGGTATTACTGGCCTTTTTTAAATTCCAGCAGATTGTAGCGTTGTCCCGAAACTTTTGTATCAACCGCAGTAAATCCTGATAACTGCACTCCCACGATCGTTACCGGCGAGCTTCCTGTACCCTTCCCGAAATTAAACTCAATCGGAATGTCCACTGTTGTTCCCCCGATACCGGCCTTTACCGTCCAATCAGTGCGTACTACGCCAAAGGTTGTCTGTGCTGTGTTTGACATTGAAGAATTACCGGAGGCCTTTCCCATCATCTGCATTGCCTGTACTCCGCTTGTACCAACCTCTATCATCAGAGAATCCTTCATTACCAAATTTGATGCAGTGCTGTCGGTCGAACCTATAGCAACCCATGTCGGTACGGATTTCAGCCCCATTGATGCGGGAGCAGCTCCTGCTAAAAGCTTTGCAAAATTATAAACATACAACTTTTGATTGCTGATTTTAAAAAACGAACTGTCCACCGATTTTAAAGCGCCCGTCGGCAGAAAAACCGAATCAATCATTTTTATCACATTTGATTGTCCATGCACAACCAGATCTTTCTGCACAACTGTCCGGCTTTTTACAAACCGCGTGGATGCTATCATCTGGTTATTACTATCAAGCGTAAAATGCTCATAGCGCGACCAGTCGCCTACGTTCATTTGCAGTTCAGTCGGAGTTGGGGGCGTTACCGGATCATCCGTGCAACCGGTGATCGCAAATAAAAGTGCGCAGACAAAGAAAGTTGAAAATCGAACAGAGTTTTTCATGATAATATATTTATTGGTGAAATTGGTAAATATTCAAGGGACAAGTTACAATAATTCTCCGGCAAAATTTATTTTAAATTTCAATAGTAAGAGCACTTTCGGACGCACGGCGGATCGCTGAAATATTCTCCTCAACATTTCCTTTAAAAACTCCCGAACCACTCACGATAATATTCGCCCCGGCGCGAACGACCTGCTCGACATTTTCCGCAGTAACGCCGCCGTCTACTTCAATTTCCACATGCTCCAGATTATTTTTTAAAAGAAATTCTTTTAAACGCTCAGCCCGTTTTAAAAACGATGGAATAAATGCCTGACCACCAAAGCCCGGATTAACCGACATCAGCAGGATGAAATCACAGTATTCCGCCGCATCAAAAGCATATTCCAGCGGCGTGATCGGATTTAAAACAATCCCGGCTTTTTTGCCAAATTCCTTAATAAGTGAAATTGAACGGTGCAGATGCCTGCTCGCTTCGACATGAACGGAAATCCAGTCTGCGCCCGCATTAGCAAAGGCAGGAATATATTTATCAGGATTTTCGATCATGAGGTGCACGTCGAGCGGCATTATCGTGTGCGGGCGGATCGCCTCAACGATCAGCGGCCCGATCGTGATATTCGGCACAAAATGTCCGTCCATCACATCCACATGGAGTATGTCAGCACCCGCTCTTTCCAGCCGCGCAATATCAGTTTTTAAATCAGCGAAGTTTGACGAAAGCAGCGATGGTGCGATTTGGATTGGGTGATTCATTTTTTCTTGTAAAAAACTTTTTAAAATATTCCTCACAAATTTACGCGTTTTTAAAAACAAAAAAGAGCTTTAAATTTCTTTAAAACTCTTTTAAAAAATCGCTTTTTAAAAACTATTTTTTCTTTTTCCGCGGATGACGTTTGATCGTGTCAATTTTTTCTTCCAGTTCGGAAACAGAGAAATTATATAATTCCTCCAGACGCTTTTCTACAAGATGAAAAAGTGTTCCCTCAGGATATTCGCCGTTTTTCTGGCGCTCACCGGCTTTCATTCCCATCAGGATTT
>JAZKFS010000003.1:3285-10507 GCA_040386315.1 Bacteroidota bacterium | reverse complement strand
CCGGCTCCTCGATATAATGCAAGGGATACCGCTATTTATTTATCCCATGTTCATCAATCCAAAGTTTTGCTTGGATCAGCAACCCCTTCTCTTGAAAGTTATTATAACGTTCAAACGGATAAATATGGAATTTTCCGGCTTTCACCGCGTTGACAATTGTGTGCGGTAACATCAAGTCCTGCACATTTTGAAAAGGAATAACAACGCCTTGTTTTCCTGTCAAGCCACGCGCTTCGCACACTTCAAAAAATCCTCGGATTTTGTCGTTCACGCCACCGATCGGCTGAATATCACCCTTTTGATTAATCGAACCTGTCACCGATAAATACTGCTTTATCGGAACGCCCGTCAGCGCCGAGAGAAGCGCATACGTTTCCGCTGCCGAGGCGCTGTCGCCGTCAATGTCACCATACGACTGCTCAAAAGCAATCGAAGCCGAAAGCGTCAGCGGACGTTTTTGCGCAAACCTGTCGCGCAGCAAACCCGCCAGAATGAGCATTCCCTTATTGTGAATGCTGCCGCTTAAATCCACTTCGCGTTCGATATTAATAATGTCCGCACTTCCCGCGCTGATCGTCGCTGTAATTCTCACCGGCTTTCCAAAGGAAACAACACCCGTTGAATACACCGTCAAACCGTTGATCTGTCCGACGCGCTCTCCATCTGTCGCCACGAGCAGCATTCCTTCCAGGATATGATTGCGAATTTTTTCGCTTAATAAATTATTCCGGTGACGTCGTTCTAAAAGCGCAAATTCCACTTCACGGCGTGAAATCACAGCAGCTCCTGCCTTCTGAGCATAAAACGCCGTTTCGCGTAAAACATCAGCCACATCGCTGAACTTCAGGGTAATTCTCCGCTGATTGTCCGTGTGCCGTACTGCCCATTCCACGACCGCCGCAACGCCACTTCTGTCAAAATGCGGAAGATGCTCCTCATCGCACATTTTGTGAATAAAATGTGCGTAGCTGATAATAACGTCGTCGGTCAGGTCAGCTTCGTAATCAAACTCCGCGTTCACTTTAAACATCTTTTTAAAATCTTCTTCGCGGAAATACAGCCAGTGATAAAGGTGCGAATCACCGATCATCAACACTTTCACGTTCAGCTCAATCGGCTCCGGTTTAATATGGCGCTGCGCACCCTGAAAATTATCCCACGCCTGAATTTCCAGCTTTCCGTACAGCAGAGCGCGTTTTAAAACAGGCCACACGCCCGGCTCATTCAGCACATCAATCGCATTAACGATCAAATATCCCTGGTCGGCTTTTAAAAGCGAACCCGCCTTAATATTACGAAAATCACTTTTTAAAGCCCCGCGCGCATCCGCTTTACGCTCCACCGTTCCGAATAAATTCACAAACGACGGCGTAGTTTCTACAATCACCGGAGCAGCTTTCATACCGGAATTATCCAGGATCACGTTCACCGCATATTTGCCAAATTTTTCAAGCGCGCTGTCGTTCGACGGAGTATCCAGATTTTCCTGCGAACCCTGCGTTTCCTGCTGCGCACCCGGGCTGAAAAGCTCAATATGGTCAAGAATATCCTTTTTAACTTCGATCAGATACGACAAAACGCGGTCAAACGGAAAACGCTCGTACAGATCATCGAGAAATCCATCCACAAGCAGCGCCGTAGCTGCGCGATCATGCTCGGCAACTGCTTTCCGGTATTCCTGCATGATCTTCATACCGACTTTCGCCAGTTCAAAAAGCTGCTGCCGGAATTGCTTATACTGCTGCTTTAATTCCTGAACTTTTTTGTCCGATATTTTCTTTTTCGCAACGAGTTCATCAAGGTCATTGATGGAAGTTGGCTTGTCATTAATAATAGGGAAAATCTCTGGTTGCGGCGTCCCACGCTCATCTTCCACTTGTCCTAAAGCAAAACCGCTCGGACGGATTTTCTCGTCAAATTCACGCAGAATTTCCTTTTCCTTTTCATGAAACGTCTGGATAATTTCCTGGCGCGACTTTTGAAAACCTTCCTCTTCAAAAAGCTGAGGAATCCTGCGGCGAATAAACGAAATCGCCTCTTCCACCGCTTTTTCAAATTCATGCCCGCGACCTTGCGGGAATTTTAAAAGCCGCGGCTGGTCAGGATCACAAAAATTATGCACATAGCAGTAGTCATACGTCGGCGGAACTGCCGTCGTCACTTCTTCCAGAATCACCTTGATCGTCGTCAGCCGCCCCGTGCCCGACAAGCCTGACACGAAAATATTAAAGCCCGGCGAATTAATCCCCGCGCCCAGACGCAACGACTCCATCGCGCGATGCTGCCCGACGATTGTTGTCAGCGGCCCGATTTCCTTCGTGGTTTTAAAATTAAAAATCTTCTCCGGGCAATGCCAGCGCACCTGCTCGTACGTCAATTCGCGCGGCGCATCGGCTTTCGTTCTTCTCGTTAAAATTTCCGTTTTATCAATATTATTTTTCGGCGCTCCTTTTTTCACAACCTGTCGCGCAGGCGTGGCGGCTTTGGCAGTTGATTTTGCCGACGAGCGCGCGGTTGATTTTGCCGTAGATTTTCCACTTCCCTGCTGGCGTTGAGCCATGCTTTCACCTTTTTTGTACGTTGTATTTTCTTTTTAAAATTATTCTTTTAAAACGATTTCAGAATTTTTAAAACCAATTCTGAAATCGTTGTCATTCCTGCGCAGGCAGGAATCTCACTCCGGCTGGACGCGTCACAGATTCAACCATCTTTCAAAAACAGCGTTTTTTAAAATTCACCGTAAAACTACAAAGACTTTTAAAAATAATTTTAAAAGTCTTTGAAAAAAGCAAAATATCAATTTTTCGTTCAATCTACAAACCTTTATTCATCCTCGCCGGTTCGCTCGTCCTCACTATCGCGCACATTCACCTCGCGGATGCGGCACACCGAGCCATACGAGCACTGCCCGCAATGCTTATCGTGCGACGGCTCCGCGTGAAAATTCCCTTCCGTCATTTTAAAAGCCATATCTTCCGCCGCCGCGCCTGTCGCCTCGATGGAATTGTACAACGCACCTTCGTTTTCAAGCCAGCTTTTATGCCCGCGCGAGCCAACTTTATCTTTTAAAGAGTTCGGCACAAGAAACGGTTTTGATGCTTCGTACGATTTTGTTTTTTTATTAAATCGCGGATTAAAAATATAATACGCGCCGCCCGCCGGAGTCGCCTCAATTCCATAACATTTTTCAAGGAAATCCTGCGCCGCCGCCAGATACAGCGGAACCTGGAAGGCTTGCCCGCTGTGCAAATCCCCAATTGTCGGAACCGCGCCCGCAGAACTTTTATAATCCGCCACAAGAAATTTCCATCCATCGGCATCTTTTAAAATCTCAATCCGGTCAATCTTCCCGCGCAAACTCACATCGCCGATTTTCACCGGCTCGACGGTTTCGCCTTTTGAAGAATTTCCCATTCCAAATGCGGTTTCAAAAAGCACCGGAACGAACTGCCATTTTTCACTTTTAAGCAGCTCTTGCTCCAACCAAATATCCAATTGTCCTTTCTTCTCCGGCGTTCCGAGAAGCTCTTCCTGCTCCATTGTGAAAAACACATTTTCATAGGAAATCCGCGACAATTCCTCGCGCGCAATTTCTTTTAAAAGCTGCGAATATTCATGCTGTTTTAAAACGTCCAATCTCACCGGAGCAAGCGGCGGCATTCCCGCGATTTTTGCTTTTGCGATAATCTGCGTTTCACCGTTCTTCAGTTGCTCGTCCTGGATTTTCCGGTAGAATTTAAAAAGAACTGTGTGAAAGAGCGTTCCGCGCTCAATCGCTGACAGTGTTTGTGAATCCTCGCCCGCTTTTTCTTTTAAAGCCAGCAAGCGATGGGAGAAAAATTTATAACCGCACTTTGCATACGTTTCCAGTTCTGAAATAGAAAAACTGTGATTTTTAAAACCCTGCAAACGCTCTTCTGCCGTGCCTTCTAGGTCTTTTAAAAGAATTTTTCCCGTTATAAAATCATCGCCTTTCCGCCCGACCATCGAGCGAATAAAGCTCACCGGCTCGTCCAGAACATACGTATCTATAATGCTGTCAATCTGCTCAGAAACCGACGCCTGAATTTTCTGTTTCTGCCCGCTGTGATGCGCCGCACCGATGATTTTTAAAACTTCGTCATCGCTGCCAATCGCCGTCAGCCACTCAACCGCGCTATTTTCTTTTCGCGTACATTCGCCGCCTTTAGAATGCCGCATCATGAGTTCATGCCCGTCAAAACTGCATTCGTCCTCCTGCAAGCGCGTCACTTTTAAAAGCGCATCAATGAACGGCGAGCGCACAAGCTCATCGCCATTTTGCGAAAATTTCGGATACGTGATGAACAGTTTTTTTTCGCCACGCTCAAGCGCCGGAAGATTATTCGTCAGGAAGCCGTAAAACTGCAACCGCTCATTTTCAATAAACCGCTCTTCCGATTCCGGCAATTCCTTCCCCAGAAACGATTCCGGCACGTAGCGCCCGGGGAATTCTCCATCCACCGCGCCGCACAAAATCATCACGGTAAAAGGCGTTCCGCGCGTCTGCTCAACTGCCGTCACCGTCACGCCAAGCCCGACTTTTTCACGAACGCCGTAGCGCGCTGCCATTACGGCTGTTTTAAAACGCTGCGCAAATTCTTCCAGCGTGCGCTCGCTATTTCCATCGCGTTCGCTGTAAATAAACGTCATTTCATCAAGCAGCTTCACAAGCGCAGAATACGCGCGCGCATCCTTTTCCACTTCCTCCTGGAAGCGAATATATTCGACGGGGATTTTAGAAGAATTCTCCTGAACGTGGTCGTGAAATTGCACGATACTTTCGCGCACGGCGAAGTTTTTTATAATCCCGTTTTTCACAACATTCGTAAATTCCGCAGGCGAATATTTCCGTCCTTTTTCCGGCAGCATCGCGCACAAAGCTTTAAAATCTGAATATGCGAGAGCCGTTTGCTCAAATTCCCGTTCAGCGCGCTCCAGCTCAAATTCATCAGCAAATTCATCACTTTTTAAAGAACTCACCCAGCGTTCAAGACTTTCCAGCGACTTTTCAAAACGGCGATTCAAAGCATCTTTCCCGCCGCGGCGATCACCGCCGGAAATTCTCAGGCGCAGCGCAACATCGTACAGGTTCGAGCCATTCAGCGGAATTTTCTCACCATTTCTATCTTTTTTAAAAAACTGCAAATACGGGCTTTGCAGCGCACGGTGAATGTCGTCACGCCGGTAGCCGCGCAGGATAATATCAAGCACAGCAAAAACCGCGATGCTCACAGGCGATTTTGAAAGCGACGGGCGGTCGGTGATATTCGACGGAATCGTGTACGCGGCAAACATCTCGCGGAAAAGGTCGGTGTATCGGTCAGACTGCCGCATCACCACGCCGATTTCCGACAGCGGAATTCCGTGATTGACCGATAAATTGCGAATAAGTTTTGCAATCGCGCGAACTTCCTCCAAACGGTTTTCCGCCGCAATTATCTGTCCGACATTTGAAAAGCCCGGATGACGGATTTCGCGCTCGGTATTAAAAAGCCAGCGACGCAAATATGCGCCCAGCGGAACCGTAATTCGCGCGTCCTCAATCGAGTTTTTAAAAGGTTTTTCCTCGTCAAGATAGCAGTCGCCAAAGCCAACAGCACGGAGCTTATCCACTGTTTTGTACATCGTGCTGAAAAGCGGCCCGCTTTCGCCGTAATCCACTCGGATGGCAAGAGGAATGGAACAATTTGTAAACAGCGATAAAAATTCCAGTTCGGGTTCTTTAAACTCCGAAAAACCTTCTACAAAAACCAGATTCGCTTTTGGAAAAATTTTAGTAATTCGCCCGCATTTCGCTACGTGGGAATTATCAGGATGAACGAGCTTTTCCAGCGTTTCGCAATCGCGCTCGCCCACGATAATTTCCTGCGTAATTTTCAGCTGCTCCCACTCGTCGAGAAACGTCTCGCCAAGCAGATTCTGGTACGACTCAAAAAGCGCCGCAATATCGCGCAAACGCGGAATATCGTAATCGCCTTCAGCCGCACCCGATTCCGCACGGCGAACATCATCACGAAGCGACTGCGGCGTAATTCCATCTTTTTTCAAACCCCAAACAAGATTTGCCAGACGCTCCAACGTCGCAGGCGAAACCGACTTCCCGTTCCGCGCAAAAAACTGCAAGTCCGCCGCTTCCACCGCTTCTTCAAACAGCGCCAGCCGATACCCTTCCGACACCACGCGCCGTTTCCGCGCATTGCACACATTTTTAAAACAATACTGCACAAACCGCGCAAGCGTGAAAATATGCGGCTGCCGCGTTGGCTTGCCGTGCATCGCGTGCATCTTGCGGATTATCTGCGCCTGCAAATGCCGCACACGCCGCGCCGTCGGTACGATTAGCACCAGCCGCTCCAGCTCCTCATGCCGGCACACGTCCTCCAGCAGCAAATCCATCTCGGTTTCGCGGCACAGGCGCGGCGCGGCCTCGGGCTCATCCTCAAACCCCGTCCGCTGAATAATTTTGACATTATCGGCACGAATAAACTGCACGCTCGGTGCATACGCCGAATTATAAAGTATATGAGCCATCTATTAAAAAGTGTTGAGAGTTTAGTTTTGAGTGGTGAGTTTTTAAAAAGCTGTAGAAATTCTTTTAAAAACTGTCATTCCGGCTTGCCCGGAATCTTCCCCAATCGTCAGAAGTCCACGCCGGACGTTGCAAAAAAGCAACAGCTTTAAAACAACTGTCGTACAACCCAAAAACTTAGTATTTGCTGCACTGCAAAAATGCACAAATTCTATCAAAAAGGCAAGCCCTTTTTTAAAAGCAAATCCAATAAAATCAACGTTTTAAAAAGAAATCTTTTGGGTTCCTGTGGTGAGTCATTCCGGCAATCGTCAGCGGTCACCCTTGCCGTCCAGGCAGCCCGTTTTTTGGGGAGGTTTAAAGAACTATTTATACTTTTCTAATTCAAATTCTTCCCAAAGTTCATCTGCAAGTTCATCACCTCGATTTTTCGCTTTTTCCAACCAATAAGCTGCTTTTTTAAAATCCTTTTCTATTCCCTGCCCGATACAATACATTTTTCCAACCATAATTTGAGCAATTAGGATGTCCTGTTCAGCAGCTTTTTCATACCAATACAGAGCTTGACCGAGATTTGTATTTATGATTATTCCATCATAATAAATATCGGCAATTTTAACTTGTGCATATTTATTTCCCTGTTCTGCACTTCTTGTAAACCAAAATATAGCT
>JAZKFS010000003.1:881-3275 GCA_040386315.1 Bacteroidota bacterium | reverse complement strand
GTGCGCTAGTGTAATAATAGCGCTGTGCCAAAATATATTGTGCAGAGGCGTCACCATTTTCAGCTTTTAATAGTGTTGAATCATTTTGCGACCAAACTTTGATAGTGCAAAACATGATTAAAATCAATATTAAACTTTTCATCTTTTTCTTTCTGTTTTAAAAACCCAATTTACACCAAAAACCGCCTCAAAACAAAAAGCCATAAAGCTCCCACTTTTTAAAAACAAAAAAGCCGTACCACAGAAAAGCGATACGGCAATAATCTCGATTTTTCTTTTTAAAAACTTCTCACATCTGTCATTCCGGCTCAACCCAGAATCTTTCTTACCACGTCAAAAGAACCCAACGCGAACTTCTGACGAAAAAAGAAAGATTCCGGACAAGCCGGAATGACAATATTTTTAAAACGTATTATACTTTTTAAAAACCCAGCAAATAATTCACACCAACTGAAAAATTCACCTGAAAATCCTCTTCCGACAAACTCTCCTGCGGCGTATACAAAAGCGTCGGCGACGCCGTCAGCGAAAAGTTTTTCGTCAACGCATACGACAGCCCAAGATTAGCAATCACGGAGTTTAATCCTGAAACAGTCGTTGTTTCAGTTGTTTTTTTGCCCGGGAGCAGGTCTTTTAATTTTTTCGCGCGCGTGGTTGAGATCTCATACCGCGCAAATGTCGCCGAAACAAGCGGCGTTATAGTGAAATCGCCCCACTCTGAACTCCTCAGCACCGTCGCACTCAGGTAATCCACACGATCTGTCCCAAACCCGCGCTCATACGAAAAGTCCAGCAGCCACGGATCAAATAGCATACTTGCCCCAAGCGTGATCGAATTTGATAATCCCGCAAGCGGATTATTCGTGTCCGAGCCATAGCGATAATAATTGTAGCCCGCCATCAAATCGAGCCAGTCCGCCACGGAGTACGTATAATCCACACCCGCCGAAAAACTTTGAAAAGCCGCCGTACCGAGAAGCTGCGAAGCTCCAAGCGACGCGCCAAAACCCGATTCGTGTGAAAGATTTAGATTCTGCGCAAAGACAGGTTTGCCGCTGATGTCAATGCCATTTTGCGTCTGGCGCGTACGGATATTTGCTCCGGCGAGAAGCGTCCATGGATTTGTAGTGACTGTTGTAGAGTCCGGCTCTACGCCAAGCTCGCGTTCTAATTCTTCAAGCTCCGGAATGACAACTTCCTCATCTTCGGCTTCTTCCAGTTCCTCAAAAAGATCATCAAGCGAATCGGCTTTAACGCTTTTAAAAACTTCATTTTTAAAGCTATTTTTAAAAGAAGCTCCATGCGCTGCGACTGTGAATCCGCCAAACAAAAGTGCGGAAACAAAAAAGCGCCTCATTATGGTGAGGCGCTTCCGGTTATTGCTGATATTCATCAATTCCAACCTATCTATTTTTAAAACAATCTACAAGGATTATTTACCTTTTTTCTCTTTGCGAAGTTCGAGACGAGCTTCGTTTTTCACTTTCAAACCATGCTTTACGGCTTTCAGTTTGCGTTTTTCTGCTTTCAATTCAGCTTTGGCCTGCTCTTTTGTCATTTTTCCGGCTTCAACTGCTGCTTTGATCTCAGCTACACGCGCCTGGCGTTGTGCTTTTAAACGCTGGTGAATTGCTTTTAGTTGCTCTTTTGCTTGGTCTTTTGTAATCGTACCATTTTTCAGATTCTCACGAATTACTTTCACTTCGGCTTTCACTCCAGCCATATTCTCTTTTTCCTGCTGAGTTAACTCAATTCTTGCTTTCGTCTGAGTTTCAACCTGAGTCCCGCCTTTTTTCTGTGTAGTAGTTCCAGTTTGAGCGTTTACATTTGCACCGATTGCGAAAGTTGCGATTGCAGCAATTGCTGCCATTTTAAGATTTTTCATTAGACTTACCTCTGTATATGAAATATTGAAATTAATGTGTTTCGTTTGTGTTGTGCTTTTGAGCGAAAACTTTTTAAAAGGGTTTAACCGGTTTGAAAAAAACTTTTAAAAACTTTCGCCGTTCAATTTCCCATTTGCTGCTTTGAGCTTCGTCAGTTTTAAAAGGGTTTAATGCTTTTTAAAACTTTGTAAAAATTCTTTTTTCAAAACTTTTACCGCTCATTTTCACATTTGCTCCTAAGAGCTATGCGAACTTTAAAACGGTTTAATCATTTTTAAAAAATTCAAAAATTTCTTTTAAAAACCTTTTAAAACGCTAACTTTGCTTGATTCAAAACTCAACACTAAAAACTTAGAACTAAATAAATGGCGTGGATCTGGCTTTTCATCGCCGGTCTGCTCGAAATCGCTTGGGCACTCGGTTTAAAATATTCGGAAGGATTTACAAAATTGTGGCCGAGCGTGTTTACGGCAATGCTCTTGCCGGCAATATCCTTGATATCCTTGAT
>JAZKFS010000003.1:0-871 GCA_040386315.1 Bacteroidota bacterium | reverse complement strand
ACATCGCGCTTTCGCAGGCAATGAAAACGCTTCCCGTTGGAACGGCGTACCCGATCTGGACGGGCATCGGCGCGGTTGGAACGGCGATTTTCGGGATAATTTTATTTAATGAGCCGAAGACAGTGATGAAAATTATTTCTGTGGTTTTCATAACAGCAGGAATTATTGGTTTGAAAATGAGCAGCGAGTAGAAAGTTTTAAAACACCGTCATTGCGAGCGGAGCGTGGCAATCGCAAACGCTATGGACGCGCCAGAAGAACCTAACGCGAACTGCTGACGATTGAAGAAGATTCCGGTCAAGCCGGAATGACAGTTTTAAAGATTAGTTTTTAAAAAGAATTTACCGATCACAGATCACCAATCACAGATCACAGAAATATGTTTACAGGACTCATAGAAGAAATCGGCGCAATCGTGTCCGTGCAGCCGCGCGGAGGCGGACGGCGCATCACGGTGAAGGCGTCAAAAATCATGGACGACGTGAAAATTGACGACTCCATTTCCATCAATGGTGCGTGCCAGACGGTGGTGGGCCGCACGGAAACGACGTTTGATGTGGAGGCGGTGGAGGAAACGCTGAAGAAGACGACGCTGAGCTTTTTAAAAAGTGGTGCGCGGGTGAATCTGGAGCGGGCGATGCGCTCGGGGGACAGGTTTGGTGGGCATATCGTGCAGGGGCATGTGGACACGACGGGCATGGTGCACTCAATTGAAAAACAGACGATGAGCTGGCTGATTTGGGTTGAGTATCCGCGCGAATTTGCGCAGTACATAGTGCCTGTGGGCTCGATTTGCATTGATGGCGTGTCGCTGACAGTGGCGCGCATTGAGGGCATGCGGCTGATGGTGTCGGTGATACCGCATACGGTG
>JAZKFS010000002.1:23408-80215 GCA_040386315.1 Bacteroidota bacterium | reverse complement strand
ATGGCCTGGCAATGCTTTATGATAATGAATGGAAAACCTATACAATGGATAATTCAGCAGTAGGTAGAAATAGTATTTGGGCTATTAATATTGATTCTTCAGGTAATAAATGGTTGGGTATGGATGTAGGCGGCGCCGGTTTGTCACGCTTTGATGGCGAAACCGGGGAGATGATTAACCTACCGCTTTGTGTGAGTATTGTTAAAGATTTCTCCGGCAGGCGATGGTTTGGTACGATTGATGGTTTGTTTGTAGAAAACGGAACTCCAACATATACCAGATACAACACAGATAATTCAAAATTACCGCATAGCCGCGTAAATACAACAGCTATTGACAGATATGGAGCGATCTGGTTAGGAACAAGCGGTGGCGGAATGGTAAAAATCGTTAATAATCAATGGACGATCTTTAATACATCAAACTCTCCGATCCCAAGTGACGTTATTTTTTCTATAAAAATGGATAAGTTCGGTACGAAATGGATCTGTACGGCAAATGGGCTGGCAAAATTTGATGAGCAGAAATGGGAAGTTTTTACAAAAGAAAATTCTCCAATCCTTGATAATGAGATCAATGATATTACTTTTAATAACAATGATGTATGGGTAGCAACGGGCGCGGGAGTAAATGTTTTTAAAGATGGGATTTTAAAATAAGATTCTATTTCTTTAAAACATAGCTGAAGTTTTCTTTATATGTTGTAATTTCTGGTAATTCTTTTAAAACTGTTTACGATTGGTTTTAAAAAATTATATAGTTTTAAAAATATTCTTACGAAAAAAAGTTTTAAAAAATTCTATACCTATTTCAGAGGCCTGTTATGAATACGAAAAAACTTCTTCTTGGAATGCTGCTCTGCATTCTTCTATTGTCAAACGAGGCCTTTGCTACAGGCGCTCTTTTTGTACGGCCTCTGAATAGTACTCAAACGTATGAACTGATCAATATTAAAACATTTGATGCTACCGCTACTATTCAGGATCAGATAGCAACGACGCATATTGATCAGGTATTTTTTAATAATACTAATAATGTCGTAGAAGCTACCTTTATTTTTCCGTTGCCAGAAACCGCGATCATTACAGAACTGATATACTGGTTTAATGGAAAGAAATATGTTGCATCTCTACGCGAAAGGCAGGCCGCCCAGCAAGCGTATAATGAAAAGATTCGTCAGAGAATTGACCCTGCGCTTTTGCAGGAAATGGGTAATAATATTTTTAAACTGAATATTGCCCCAATTAATGCAAAAAGTGATGTTCGTTTTGAAATTACCTACTCAGAACTTCTCCCGTACGATTTTGGCAGAACAGAATACAGATTCTTTCTGAATACAACAAGTCTTTCTCCTATTCCGCTTGAACGCGTATCTTTAAAAGTAAATGCTACCACCTCAACATCATTTGTAAATTTTGAATCGCCATCACACGGTAACACCGCTGAAAGTCAGGTAAGCCAAATTTCTGCAAATACATATAGTGTAACATACGGCGATGAGGATTTTGTACCCACGAAAGATTATCTGATCAGATTTGAAACATCGCGCTCAGATATTACTATGAATGCCATTACCTATGTGCCAAGTCCATCGGATTCAATGGGCACAGATAAGTTTTTTGCATTTTGGGTAACGCCTCCGGATAATTCAAACAATGTGTCATTGCCAAAGAATATATGTTTTACTGCCGATATTTCATCAAGCATGGAAGGAAAGCCGCTTGAGAATTTAAAAAAATCAATGCATACGTTTCTTGATGGCCTCAGGAGTGATGACAGATTTAATATTATTCCTTTCAGTACGAATGTTATTAAATTTAGCAATGATCTCGTACCGGCAAATGAAGAAAATATAGCTGCCGCAAGGAAATTCGTTGATAAGCTCAGCGCTGCCGGACTGAGTAATCTTGACGATGCGCTTAAGGCTTCACTTAAAATGACCTACGATAGTACTGCTGCTAAAATACTGGTTTTTATCACCGATGGATTTCCGTCCTGGGGGGAGATGAACGAAGGATTAATATTAACCAATACGAAAGGATTTAACACCCGTTCAGTCAGGATATTCCCTTTTGGTGTTGGCGATACGGTCAATAAAAAATTCATGATGAGCTTAGGCGAGCAAAACGGAGGATATGCAACCTTTGTAAAAGCAACGGATAGCATTGGCGTGATCATCAATGATTATTTTAAAAGAATCTCAAAGCCCGTTCTGACGAATCTGGAGTTGGACTATGCAGGACTTTCCACCTATGATGTCTATCATCAGGAATTGCAGGATCTTTTCTGGGGCTCTCAGGTGCTACAGTTCGGACGCTATACAAATAGCGGGATATTCCCTGTGAAGCTGACAGGAAAGAATATGAATGAGAATTTTACCCTTGAGCAGAATGTAAATTTCGGAACTGAGCCGGGCGGTAATAAAGCTGTTGCACGGCTTTGGGCTAAAAGGAAAATTGATTTTCTTTTAGGGGAAATAACCAAGTATGGCGAGAAAAAAGAATTAGTAGATGCAATTATAGATTTGAGTATTCGCTATGGGGTCCTTTCTCCATATACGGCACTCTATGCTGATCCTGACGAAACTACTGATGTGGAAAATGAAACAATTATTGATAAGAATAACAAGCTAAGCCGGAACTACCCGAATCCGTTTAGTGTGACGACCAGGATTGCTTTTGACGTTCCGGAAAATATCGCTGATCAAATAGTTGCCGTAAAAATTTACGATATTTTCGGAAGAGTTGTGAAAGTGATCTTTGAAGGAAATATCTCAGCAGGGCGGCATGAATTTGCGTGGGATGGCCGCGATGAAAATGGAAGCCTTTTGCCTAATGGAGTATATGTTTACAGGTTAGAATCTGCACAAGGTACGTTGAGCAATAGGTTGGTAATTGAGAGATAACCTTTGTAGGGAAGAAGTTTTAAAAATTCACGGCTGCTTTTATTTTTCATCAGAGAAGAATTATGAAAAAAATCTTTCTTGCCTTTATACTATTGCTTGCTGCAAACAGCCTGCTGATGGCTGATGGCGTTTTAAAAGTCAAAAATGAAAATAATAGTTATCTGCTTCCGGTTAAAGTGGAAGTCAGGACAGAGATTGTCAATCAGGTTGCGATCACTACCACAAAACAGACTTTTCGCAATACGACCGGTAAAAATCTCCTTCTCCAATATGGATTTCCTACCGATGTAAATGCTTCCGTTACTGATTTTAGCTGGTGGCAAAACGGAAAGAAACGCACAGCAAAAATGAACGGGCATTCGCAGGATACACTGATCGATAATCCCGGATCGGGAGGCACCAAAGATCAGGTACTGGCTGATTATCTGGGGCAAACTCCATTTATCTTTACCTTTCAGGATCAATTTGAAAAAGATTCTGATATCGTCGTTGAACTGACCTACATAGAGTTTTTGCGATACGGATTAGGAAGAGTTCAATACACGTATCCGATAAAAAAATTCAATCAGGAAAACTTTGCATTCAGTCTTGATTTTTCATTGCGCTCACTCAGGAAATTAAATCAGATCGAAAGCGTAACGCATACTATTAATTTTACGGCTACTGATACAACTGCAACCGCACTTTATACCGCAAACACGGTTACAAACAAAAATCTTCTGATTACCTATCAACTTGATCAGACCGATCTTGGCGCTTTTCTGCTCAGTACAAAGCCAAATGGTGAAGACGGCTTCTTTCTCATGCTGGCCGAGCCGGATCCAAAAACATCACAGGAAAAAGTTATTGACAAGATATTTTCCTTTATTATTGATGTTTCCGGCAGTATGGCGGGAATCAAGATGGAGCAGGCAAAGGAAGCTGCAAAGTACTGTATTCTCCATCTTAATCAGGAGGACAAGTTTAATATCATTGCCTTTAGTGATGCACCGAAACAGTTTAAAGCACAGCCGGTGAGTGTAACAACGGAAAATATTGATGCAGGAGTAAATTATATAACGAAACTCAATGCAGGCGGCGGCACCAATCTTCAGGATGCTTTGCTCAGAGGCCTGATTCAGGATATGCCTGATACTACGGCTAATATTATTGTGTTTCTTACGGACGGCCAGGCAAGTCTAGATCAGCAGACTATTATCAATGCAAATAAGAAAAACGTTAGAATTTTTGTTTTTGGAATTGGCTCAGATGTCAATAAGGACCTTCTTTCGGAATTAGCTTCAAAAAATAACGGTTTGTCAGAATTTCTGGGTAATAATGATGTTACTGATGGGATCAGTAATTTCTATAATAAGATCCAAAACCCTCTCCTTTTAAATCCAACTATAGAGTTTAGTTCGGGTGAAGTCTATGATGCCTCGCCACGGCGGTTGCCCGATATTTATGTCGGTGAGCAACTTACTTTACTTGGCAGATACAAAGTACCGGGCGCCAGTACCAGTACAATCAGGGGAACAGCATACGCCGGGCCGGCAGAGTACACGTATCCTGTTACTTTTGTTGACGATTCTCTGGTAAATGTTTTTATCCCAAAAATGTGGGCAAAATCACGCATCACCGATCTGCTCGACCTGATGAAATCGGTTCAGGAAAATTCTAATAGTTGGAAAGAATGGAAGGCAGAAATAATCCGGTTAAGTTTAAAATATGGAATAATGTCACCATTCTCCAGCTTTAGCGATCCGGGCGACGGCACGGGCGATCCAACCTGGGTATTTGAAGAACCTGAACAAAGTATCAACGATAAATTTGTAGTATCGCCAAATCCATTTTCAAACGAAACAAAGATCACGCTGGAGCTGCCGGAATTTTTAGCACAGCAGAATCTAACGATTAAACTTTATGATCAGGCAGGAGCTTTCATTGCAGAAATTTTCCGGGGAGAAACGTTCGGTGGAATAGTAAATCTCCAATGGAACGGAAAAAATATGCTGGGTGAAAATCTTGCAAACGGAACATATATCTGCCGCGCCGAAATAGACGGGAAAATCTATGTGTGTAGAATAGTTCTAATGCGATAGAGAATTTTAAAAGATTTTTTAAAAAGAAAACCTCATTTGTTTTAAAAAACAGATGAGGTTTTTGCGTTACGTTTATAAGAAAAATGCTTCTTTTTAAAATCACCTTTAAAATATATTTTCCTATTTGGGTTTACCTGTCAAAACAAAATCCCGCACTGTTCTTACATAATTATCTATACCTATCGTTTCAGGAATAGTTGAGTGTTCTGCACCTTCGATTTTTAAAAACCACTTCGGCTCGTTTGCGTTGTTAAAAATCTCCTCGCCCTGGGTTATCGGGAATTTCGCATCTTTTGTTCCGTAGAGAAGTAAAAATGGAGCTTTAATATCTTTCGCCTTTTCAGCATTATTATATTCACCGTTTAAAACATACGAACCGGGAATATCGATCACTGTTCCGCTCTTTACCAAAGCATCGCCCGAAGCAAACGGCGCTTCTGCTATAAATACTCTTGGGGTGAACTCCTTTGCGGCGAGATTAAAGGAAACAACATTCCCCAACGAAAAACCATAGAGAACAACATTAGAATCTATCACGTCAGGACGATTTAAAACGTACTGTAGAGCAGCGCTTCCATCGGCATAGAGAGATTCTTCGGTTGACTCACCCTCGCTCATTCCAAAGCCTTTATAATCGAAAATAAAGACATTGCAGCCCGTTTTGTACAAATATTCCGCGCGATCCCAATAATATTTTAAATGCTGATAATTGCCATGACAATACACGATGGTAATATCGGAAAAAATATTAGTATCCACGCGGGATGCTTTTAAAAAGTAGCCGTAAATTTTCTTTCCTTCTGATTCTAATGTTACAAACTCACGCGCCGATTCAGGAATAACGGAAGTTGATAACGGCTCGTATGTTTCCAGCTTTTCGTTGTCATAAAGAAAGCTGTCCAGCTTCATACAGCCCGCCAACAGAATGCAAAGAGTTGCCGAAAGGCATATATTTTTAAAAGGGATTTTCATGATATTTTTAAAAAGAAAGTTTTAAAAAGAATTCAATATTGGGTTTTAACAGAAAGTTTTTAAAACTATTTCCAGTTATAGCTTAATCCTAAGAAAATGCCATAACCGCCCTGGCCACCGGCAGAAGTTTTACCATCAAAAACATTCTGTTCTGTATTGATATTTGCCGCCATCCATTTTCCCTCCACGTTCATACGCAGCGAATTACTCAGATCAAATTGTGTCCCAAGAAATGGCGAAACGATATAATTCGGATCGCTCAGCTGGAACGTATTATCAGCGCCAAGATATAAAAGTGTGGTTTCGCCCACGAGCCAGCTTCCGTTCAGCGTAATGATCGGGAAGAACCGCATATTTTCTAAGCTTTTAAAATCAGTAAACGCGTAGAATTGTCCTTTTGCTGTAACTTCAGGAATCGCGCCAGCCTGTTTTAAAAAGCACATCGCTGCGCCCGCATCCAGACCTAAAACAGTTGTTGTAAACGGCGTAATATGAAGATGAGAAGAAAGCGTGAGATTTTCAGAATAGCCGTGGGAAGCGCCGGCGATCAGGTACGGAACAGGCACTTTGGATTCACCGAGCGGAATGAACGCGCCGCCAAGCGAGCCGTCAATAGTGGTTTGATTTTCTTTTAAAACCCGGACGGGCTGCGTAACGCTGCATGAATTAACCAATACAGCAAAGCAAATAAGTGTGGCGAGGCGAATAATAAAGCGCATATCTTACAAGTGATGACTTTTAAAAACCAGATCTTTTTCAAAAGATCCTTTTAAAAGTGTAAGATAACAAAAGTTTTAGGATTTTTTAAAACTTTTTACCGCAGTAATTGAAAAGATGCAGAGCTACGTTTGCTTTCAGATTGTAGGCGGCAGGTATATGATCCCGAAGAATACGTTGAAAGATCAAAGGCGAATGTGTTGTTTCCTGCCTGTCCTGACTTTTTAAAATCCGCGATCTTTTCACCAAGAAAATTATAGAGAGAAATTTCAACATCTTCGGCTTTCACAAGAAAAAATTCCAAAGTAGATTGAGCGCGGGATGGATTAGGGAAAATATTCATATTGAATCCGGTCTCGCCTGTAGAATCATCGTTAACTGATGTCGGTTCGCCTTTAATTTCAATGATTTTATCATTCCCTCCATTGCTCGTGCAGACAAAAATGCGGCCGTCGGGAGATACACATACATCTCGCAATCTACCAAACCCGGTCAGGATTACTTTCTGCTCCGTAATTTTCGTGCCTGCTTCGTCAAGTTTTAAAAGGATGAGCTGGCTTTCTTTTAAAGTCGTAAGTAATAGGGAATTTTTCCATTCAGGAATAGCAGTATTATCGTAATAATCCAACCCGCACACAGCAATAGTCGGCGTCCATGTCATTATTGGCTCCACAACGTTATTTGCTGTGCAAAACTGCTTTTCTGCGTCAGTATTGCAATAACCATGTACATTCGGCCAACCGAAGTTCTGTGCTTTTGAAAGAATATTGATTTCATCGTCATTGCTCGGCCCGTGTTCGGAACTATACATTATTCCTTTCGGGGAAAGTACTAAACCCTGCGCATTTCTGTGTCCAAAGCTCCAGACAGGGCTTCCCGGAAAGGGATTATCAGCGGGAATCGTACCGTCCAGATTTATCCGTAAAGTTTTTCCATTAATGGAAGTTTTATTTTGCGGCAGCGACTGATCGGCAGCGTCACCGGTGGTAATATACAATGTTTTATCCGGTGCAATTAAAAGGCGTGCGCCGTCATGTATGAAATTTCCCTTGATATTATCTACCAAAACAAGCGGTTCAGAAAGCGAGTTGTTAGCAAACGTATAGCGAACGATTTTTTCTAAAAAATTACTGCCATTTGAGGAATATGTGTATGCAAGGTACACATACGGCTGGGTGGTAAAATCAGGATGAAGCGCCATGCCAAGCAGGCCGGATTCGCCTTCCGCGCGAACGCCGGGTATTGTCGCTATCAGCTGGGTCACCCCTGTTTCAGGATTAAGGCGGCTCACTTTTCCGCCGCGCTCCGTGTACCAGATATGATTATCCGGCCCCCAAAGGATTTCCCAGGGAAAGTTTAGATTTTTAACAACTTCGCGAGTTGTGATTTTTGTGTTTTGAGGTTGCGAGGCAGCCTTATCACAGGCGGAACATAAAAAAACAGCTACAAGAAAAGTATAAATAATTTTCATGGTAATTTTTAAAAGAGATAATGCGAAAAATTTTTCTTAAAAACTGCTTATTATTTTGACACAACAAAGGCACATTTATTTTTAAAACTATTCCTCTGTAAGTTTATGTACCTCGGACATCGCTGCCTGCCCGTTTTCAGGTTTTAAAACTGCAAGGAGAGAAACAGCTGAAGTACCAAACATAAACGCAAGAGGATCATGCTGCGAGATGGCCGAAAATGCTTTTTGAATAACATCCGCAGATCGCGGCTTTAAAAGATTCGGGCCTGACGCGCACAAAAGTGAGGCAGCCGTTTGATTTTCAGCAGGAAAATATTTTGAAAGGGAAGCGTCGAGCACCATTAGGTACGCGCCCTCCGAGCGGAGCTGTGCATAAATTTTTTCGCGCTCATCACGTGGTATCCGGCTTGCAGATTCGCCTGTATTGCAACGGTATAAACTGCAATTTTCTTTTAAAGTCACGGCGCTGATACCAAAATCATTGGGATCCGGTTCAGATACAATGGCCGTCCCCGGATGTTCTGAATCGAAGGTATTTAAAACACGAACGGGAATATTTTTGTCAATCGCCGGGCGGACTGTATCAGGATGCAACACTTTCGCACCATAAAATGACAGGTCACGCGCCTCCAGATATGACATTTGCGGAATAACATGCGCATTCGGCACTTTGCGCGGATCTGCTGAAAATACGCCGCTGACATCCGTCCAGATCTGAATTTCTTCAGCATCAAGCGCTGCACCGTAAATTGCCGCCGACAAGTCTGATCCACCGCGCCCGAGCGTTGTTGTAATTCCCTTTGCCGTAGCGCCGATAAAACCCTGCGTGATGACAACTTTACCTTTTAAAAGCTGTGGCGTAATATGCTCTTTTGAAAGAACCTCCACTTCCGGCATATCAAATTCCGCCGATGTGAAGTTGCTGTCCGTGCGCATGACTTTTCGCGCATCAAGCCATTCTGCACTAATTCCTTTCGCCAGTGCGGCCTGTGTGAAAATTTCCGTCGAAAGCCGTTCACCAAAAGAAGCGGCTGTATCAAGCGAACGCGGCGTACATTCTTTTAAAAGTGCAAGCCCTTCAGAATATTGTTTTAAAGCCAGATATAAATTTTCAACTTTTTGCAGCGCAGAGTTTTTAAAAACCTCATCTTCGATTAATTCTTCGCAGACAGTTTTATGATGCGTGTAGATTTTTAAAAGCAATTCATCCGCATCAGTTTTTTTTGCTTCAGCCGATAACTGCGCCAGTTTTAAAAGATTATTCGTCATTCCCGCGCACGCGGAAAGCACAACAAGCGGTTGCCTGTCTGCATGCTTTTCAACAATTTTTAAAACCAGCCGCATTGCCTTGGCGTCGCCGACTGACGTGCCGCCGAATTTCATTACAATCATCTTTTATAATTCTTTTAAAAACTTTTTAAAAACTTTTTCTATTCATGCTGAGCTTGTCGAAGTATTCTTATTAAGCTCTTTTAAAAATCCAAAAACGTATTAAGCTGATCTGCCTGTGGCAAATGAATTAAAACTTCATCCGCAACCAACTGATGGACCGCCTGCTTCGCCCGCTCCAGCGGAATATGATGATGATACGAAAACCGCCAGATGTCAATCGGCGCAATGCTGATTTCCATCGCCAGAAGTTGTTGGACAGTAAGAGCATTTCCCTGCATATATCGTTCTTTGACAGCTTCCACAAAAATACCCGCCTCATCATCCGGCATATGCGCGGATGAAAAATAATAATTATCGGAATTCACCAGATCGCAGATCGGAAAACCGCGTGAAGAATCTAAAAATACCGGTAAGAATGAAATCCCAATTAAATACGGCTCATTCACATTTTCGTCAAGCCAGAGATCATTCCAAACCTTTTCATCAGCGGTTTTCAACCATTCAAAAAAAGTAATTTCCGAAGCGGGCAGCTGCATAAGCGTATGTGCGCCGAAACGCTTAACGATCATGTCGGCCTGCTCGGCGGTCATACCGGAAAGAATTTCCGCAGGAAAAACTATATATGGAGCCTGGGCGCTATGTGAATCCACCCACGTTATTAATTCTTGTGTTGTCAAAGGAAAAACCTCGTCTTTTAAAATATCAAAAGGGCGCTTTTTTAAAACGCCCTTTAAAGAAAAATTGTGCCTGAGAAAGACGTATTTTGTTTTTAAAAATTACTTTGTTACAACCACTTCCGGCGCCGGATTTTCAGCTGGCGGCGGTAATTGTTTCTTTCGTCTTTCTAAAAATATTGCCAAACCTCCGGCGAGAAGGATTAAAATATTTGTTATCAAGCTGATCGTCTTTCCTGTTTGAAAATTAGGTGAGATAAATTTGAATTCTACCGTATGTTTTCCCGGGGGAACGATGACTGAACGGAAGGCAAAGTTCGTTTTAAAAATCTCGGTTTCCTTTCCGTCAATATACGCATGCCAGCTTGCCGGGTAATATATTTCACTTAAAAAGAGAAGGTTGTTTCCAACGGCATTTGCATCAATTTTAATATACTGGTTTTTAAAAGAACTCACATTTGCCGTTGAGCCGGTTGCGGGATCAGTTTTTGGAATATCTTTTTCGGTGAATGCCACATCACGCGGATCAAAATCGCCGTCTTTTAAATGTGAAAGAATATCGGTCGCAATTGCTTTTTCCGAACGATTAACAAAAAACGCACGTGGCAGAACCGTCGGATTTTGATAAACAACCGCCTGCATCTGGCGCGACTGGAAAACAGGTTGTGCGCCCTGCAACTGCTGATTGGACGTAATATATTTCACATTCATCAGATTCCATAAGAACGGATTGGCAATTGCCGAACCGCCGCCTTGCCCTGCCACATCAAGCAGATCCTGATAGACGCGAAGTTTTGCCGAGTGATAACCCTGCGTATTCTGGATTTTAAAAAATGCAGGAACATTGGGTGCCTGGAATGCACCAATATCGGAAATTCTATAGAGAGATTTATCCTGTTGCAGAAAATCCACCAAATCGGTTCTTTGAAAAGTTTCTTCATCCCAATTTGTTTTGGAAACTTCCATCGGGCGATAGGCAACACGCCAGAGGTCAACAACAAGAAGCAGCCCAAGAATTGAGAAAAATATAAGACGATTGAGTTTTTTCATAACAAAGAAATATCCTGCAACAGCTGCCGCCAACGCAATGAATGCGGTCACGTACCAGTCGGAGATCATTTCCTTAAAAACAAACTGGCTGAGGTCTGCGCCTGCGCCTTGTTTCCACTGGTCAAACTGCTGCTGTGTAACGCTCCCGAATTTACTTTTAAAACCTTCCATCACCGCGTTTGTATAGCTCACTTCAAACATGGATGACATGATAAATCCTGTGATCAGGAATACAAAAGCAGCACCAACTCCCCACAAAAGCCGTTTCCTGTATGGAAGTGTCGGGTGCGCCTCCCACTGCGTAATTTGTACAATTCCATAACCCGCCAGGATCGGCACAGCAAACTGCATCATGGCAAGCGCCATACTCGGTGCGCGGAATTTATTAAAACCCGGTACAAAATAGAAAAACAGGTCATATAACATCGGCAGATTTTTACCGAAGGAAAGGAAGAGCGCAAAAATCGAAAGCGCAATAAGAAACTGTACAAAGTGGTCGCGCCGCAAACCAACCACACCAATGACAGCAAGCACCAGTACTAAAATTCCCATGTAATTTGCAGCATCGGTAAAAGGCATCTGGCCGAAATATGTCTGGATGCGTTCGCCTTCTACATTGCCGTCTTTGCGTTCTAATTTCCCAAAACCATAAAAATTCGGTACAAGGAATGTCATTACTTCAGCCGGGCTGAACGACCAGTTCGTCGCGTAGTCATAATCAAATCCACCGCTTTCATCCTGAGTTTTTCCGCCAAGCTGTTCAATCGGAGCAGTGCCGCGCGTGGAATATTTCGTGTACTCCATCGTGCTCATATAGCGGTCAGCTGACATTGCCAACGCAAGTGCGCCTGCTAATGCCAGCATTCCCGCTGCGCGTAAAACGCCGAGCGGCTTATCCTTTGAAATTATCCGCGAGATCAATTCAAAAATCAGGTACAGTCCAAATGTACACACACCATAAAAGATCATCTGGACGTGCGTGGATTCTGCTAAAATGTGAACAGCAATAACGAGCAGAACGGCATATAAAAGCGAAAACCTTTCCCGCAGTTTTTCAAGGCACATTAATATCCACGGGAACATGGAGATCGCGATCGGTTTGGTATTATGACCGATCATTACCCATGCAATCACAAACGTTGAAAAAACCGCAGCAAATGCCGTGAAAAACGATATAAAACGGTTGTTTACTTTCGTGCGCATCAGCATATACATCCCGGCAGCATAGATCATATACCAGAATGCTGTAAACGCTGCATTGCTGTTGAAAGCTGAACTGAATAGCCGCGCTGTACCAAATACGGCCTGCGTTACAAAATCCCACGAGCGCTCGCCTGTTGTCAGAAGTGCAGCATAGCTTGGCATTCCACCAAATATATGCGGAAGCCACAGCGGAAAGTCCCCATCGCGCTTGGCGTCATCTAGATATGTTCTAAAACTCTGCGAAGCAATATTATCGGATGAATTAAAACTGCCGCCACCGAAAATTACCGGCGCAAAAAATATAAGTATTGACAGAATTAATAATCCAATGAAAACATAATCCTGATATTTTTCAGGAATAATTTCTTTTTGTGGCGTATTTTTAGAACGGGTTGTGTATGCGACGGATTTCGCCATGGTTTGTAGCCGGATATTGATGAAATTCATTATTACAAGCCGCTAAAATACAGGAAAAGGTGGAAATAGGGAAATTGCTTTTAAAAAATTCTTTTTAAAGCTTTTTAAAACTATTTTTTTCTCTGCAATTTTGATTATTCTTTTACTTTTTAAAAGCTTCATGAAAATCATTACAACGCTGCTTCTTACATTTTGTATCTGGACAAATACTCACGCGCAGGAAATCCAATACGCTGATACAGCACGGATCTCTGATATTCTTTCAAAAGATTTTTCCTGCGCCGGACAGGATCTTACAGAAGTTTTTAAAAGTGCAATTACGCCAACGTGGGAAAAAGCTGCGGTAATTTCCGGGCTGACTGTTGGAACAATTGCGCTTATTCAGTGGGACGATGATTTCCGCCTCAGCGCACAGAAAGGAGTTTCAAGCGATCTGAATACTGCGTCTCGCGCGGTAAAATTCTACGGCGAAAAATATGTTGTCGTTGGCATCAGTGGCGGATTATATCTTAGCGGATTAGCTTTTAAAAACGATGATGTTCGCACAGCCGGACGGCTGACTTTGGAAGCGCTTGTCGTATCGGGAGTTATCGGGGGAAGTTTAAAAGTAATCATCGGCAGAAGTCGGCCACGCATCCATGAAGGCCCGCGAAAATTTAATTTCTGGGAATGGGATAACGCGCGGCAGTCACTTCCATCAGGACACACGACAAATGCCTTTACCGTTTCGGCAGTTCTCGCGGAACAGATTGATACGTGGTGGGCGCGCGTTGGATTATATTCACTCGCAGCCGCAACATCATATTCACGTGTGTACGACGATGAGCATTGGACAAGCGATATTTTCCTCGGCGCAGCGATCGGATATTTAAGCGGAAAGACAATTGTGGAAATCAACCGCGACCACAAATCTCAGGAAATTATCAATTCTTTAAAAGACCGCGTTTTGCTGTATCCTGTTTCTGACGGGATTGGTGTAACAGTTAAGTTTTAAAAGAGGTTTTAAAAACTAAAAAGGCAGCTCTTTTAAAAGCTGCCTTTAATGATCCTTTTTTAAAAAGAAATTATTTCTTAGCCAGCGCTTTCCAGTCCAAGTCTTTTCGGATAGCAGATTGAGATTTTGTATAGCGCTTTAGCTGATCGGCAGTAAGAATTGCTTTAATATTACCTTCCAATTTTTCCGCGCTTGTATTCATCGCTGATTTCATTTCAGCGCTTCCTTTTTTAAAGGTAGTAGTTGTTGTTGTCCAGTCATTGTTCGAGGTTTGGATCATTTGCAGTACCTGGCTTTCCTGAGCTTTTGTTAGTTTTAAACGCGCGTCAATCTTTTTAAGAAGTTTTGTAGCAGCCGTGCTTGTTTTAGATTTCTTAGCAGTTGTTGTGCCGGTGGAAGTAGAAATGCTCCCTGTTTTTTCTTTCTTAGTGGTCGTTGTTCCGGTCTGAGCAAAAGATGATGAAAATAGCATAACCGACAACGCTGCGGCAGTACTGAGTTTAAGGATCGTTGATTTCATGATAATTTCCCTGATAATTTTAAAAGTATGTATATTCTAAAAAAACAATTCTACATTTTGAATTTGTTCCTGCTTTTAAAAACAAAAGGCAGCCCATAACAGAGCTGCCTGTGTGTATTTTTTTATATTAATCGTTGTCTTTTTCGTTTTCGCGCTTAGCTTTCATTTCAGCTTTTAATTCCGCGTATTTCGTGCGTTGGTCAGCGTTCAGCTGGGCTTGAATCTGCGCATCGGTATTCCGCATATTTTCCTGCATTGCCTTTTTAAAAGCTTCTTTATCAGTTCCGGCTTGCTCTCGGGCGGCTTTTGCTTTTTCGCGTGAATTTTGAATAATTGCCTGGATTTTTCCTAATTGATCCGCTGTCAGGTTCAAGCGCTGCTGCAATTGCTCCAGTCGTTTTGACACACGGTCACCTTTATCACGGCTTCCTGTTTCAGCCTTCACAGCAAGTGAACTTTTTGCTGCTGCGGAAATTTCACGTGCAGCTTCCGGGCTTCCTTTTTTAAAAGTTGAAGTTGTCGTTTGCGCTGAAGTTGAACCAAATGCAGCGATTGTCAAAACTGCAATTGTACCACCGATATTTGCCAAAAATTTATTGCGTTTCATCGTTGTTTCTCCAATTTTAAAAATTGTGTAGAAATACCTTTTAAGAACTTTTCGTGCGATATACATTTCGTATTGTCAATTTGTATCTAAGAGCAGAAAGGATCAGGAAAGGTTTAAAAGCTAAGAAGTTTTGAGGAAGAAATCTTTTTAAAAACGCTGGCGAAAGCAGCCCTTTGGGGGGAAAGAGCTGCCTTTCAAAAGCCAGTGCTGATTTTCAAGGCATTGCAGCGCCGTAAAACTGAAAATCAAAAATTTTTATTTGCAGATAGAAAATACTGTACCGATAACGGTGATGAATCTTTTAAAAGAGCGTATGTAATGACTTTTAAAAGTTTATAAAATTTTAAGTGCAATTCACGTGCCAGTTTTTATATTACACATGCAATTATAATCAAATTTTATCAATAAAAAAGCCGAAGTCTTTTAAAACTCCGGCTTTAGATTTTTTTATTTTCTTTTAAAAAATTATTCTTTTTCTGTCGGCTCGCTTTCAGGTGAAACGCTTCCTGCTGAAGTATCCATCAGCCCGCGCCCACTTTTAAAAATCTTATTGGCTGCTTTAAATTCCTCCAGCGCTGCATCAAGAACGCCATTGATGAATGTTCCGCTTTTGTCGGTGGAATATTTTTTTGCCAGCTCGATCACTTCGTTGATCGTTACTTTTGGCGGAATATCGGAAAACGTGACAAGCTCGGCAAGCGCCATGCGCATCAGCATCCGGTCAACGAGCGCGATCCGCTCAAGCTCCCAGTTTTTCGCGATCCGCTCGATGATCTCATCATTTTCCTTTTCGCTTTCGATCGTAGCTTTTAAAAGCGCCGTAGCAAATTCCACTTCCTGATTATCCCAGGTGATGATCGTATCGGCTCCGGCTTCGTGGATCTGGTCGGGCGTGAGCAGGCGGTTTTCGTCAGGCGCGGAATCCTCAAAGGTGAATTCGCGAAAAAAAACGTGTTGAAAAATATCCCGCCACGTGCTTCCCGAAAGTTCGCAGGCGGAAAGTATTTGCAGCACCTTTTCGCGCCCTAAGCGGCGGTTTCCCTTGATAGTTCTGTTTCTGCCGAGCGGAAAAGGATTTTGCGTACTTTCTATTGCCATGATTTTTTAAAAGATTTTAAAAGAACAATTTCTGTCTAATTTTTAAAAGAAATTTTAGTGGCTTCCGCGAATATTCGGTTTGCCAACGAAATTACCGTGAATGTGACGGATTTTTTTCAAACGCTCTTCAGCAAGCGCATCAGACGCCTGATTTGTGAAAATATCACGGTCGCGCGCGATTGTGAATATTTTTAAAAGTGTGTCATAAATTCCTTCCGCACGGCGCATTACCTGTGGGCGTTCGCCGCCTTCAAGCTCGCTCGCTACGTTCATCAGTCCGCCTGCGTTAATTACGTAGTCCGGCGCGTAAAGAATATTGCGGTCTTTCAACATCTGCGCGTGTTTCTGCTCGTCGGCAAGCTGGTTGTTTGCTCCACCTGCGATCACTGCACATTTTAGCTGGGGAATTGTCTCATCATTTAAAATCGCGCCAAGAGCATTCGGAGCAAAAATATCGCAGTCGTAAGAATACACATCTTCCGGCTTGATATACGTCGCGCCGAGGCGAGCGCACAGTTCGCGCGCTTTATCTTCGTAAATATCCGTAATGAAAACTGTCGCGCCTTCTTTTACAAGGTGTTCAGCCAAGTGAGAAGCCACGTTTCCCGCGCCCTGCACAACAACTTTTTTGCCACTGACTGAATCCGAACCGAACTGGAATTTCGCCGCAGCTTTTAAACCGTGGTACACGCCATACGCAGTCACCGGTGACGGATCACCCGAACCGCCAGCACCGGCAACGCCCGTTACAAAGCGGGTTTCCATGCGGATCCATTCCATATCCTGAACGCTCGTGCCAACATCTTCTGCTGTAATATATCGTCCGCCGATGCCTTCCACAGCACGTCC
The DNA here is from genome assembly GCA_040386315.1 of Bacteroidota bacterium. Lineage (GTDB taxonomy): Bacteria > Bacteroidota > Ignavibacteria > Kapaibacteriales > DASPKH01 > DASPKH01. The sequence continues at coordinate 63,265 of JAZKFS010000002.1, read as the reverse complement.
GTACGCACGGAAAAGCGATTCACTTTTCTGCGTGCGCGAATCACCGATAATGACAGCTTTACCGCCACCAAGATTCAGTCCCGCAACCGCTGCTTTGTACGTCATGCCGCGCGAAAGGCGAAGCGCGTCTTTTATCGCGTCTTCGTCCGAAGCATATTGCCACATGCGCGTGCCGCCAAGCGCGGGGCCGAGCGTCGTATCGTGGATCGCGACGATCGCTTTTAAACCGACTTCTTTATCAGAGCAGAAAACCACCTGCTCATGTCCGTAGGATTCAATGAGATCAAACATTCTTTTTATAAAAAACTTTTTAAAAAGGCGCAGCTCAAAAAGAACTGCTGTAAAAATTCAGAACGGCAAAATTACTGCAAAGAATTGTAAAAACGGAGAAGAATTTTTTACGGGTTTTAAAAGCGGCGTTTTTAAAAGGAAAATGGGGTTTCTTTAAAGGACTTTTAGAAAGCATAAGAAATTTCAGGTTGCCCAAAAGCTGTTTTAGGATATTCTTTTAAAATCTCTAAAACTGAAATAAAGTACTGATAATTACAACTTGCACTTGGAGCGAAAGCTGTTTGAAAACGGAGATTTGTATCGAGTTTTGAGCAAAAATTTCTAAAGTCAGTTTTTAAAAGTTCTAATTGTTTTGGGCTGTATTTTTTAATTAAAACAGTATTGTAATACCATGAAACGGAATTTGTGCTATCCAATCGGAGTACAAGCAGTCCGCTCGATTTGTTATTGAAAGCATATGGAGCTTCAAAGAGTATTTTTTTACCTTCGATTGAGTGTTCCAATAAATCCGATTCGCAGATTTGAGAAGAGTAGCATTGAATACTTCCTGTATTCTCATTCTCAATCTGTTCATTCATTTTAAAAGCCAACGGCAAAAGAAGAAATACCAAGCCGAAGAGAAATTCAATTCCTCCTACTCGAATTATAGCTTGAATATTTCTTCTTTGCTTTTTCATAGTTTTTAAAACGTTTTAAAAGAAATCTTCATTCTTTTAAAAATCTCACGGCATATGCGGCGGCGTCAAGCTCGTCATCTTCTCCGCGATCTGCTCATCGCTCGGCGGGTGAACCTGCGCGAGATACGGCGTTACGTCGTCGAGCAGCCCGATTTTCGTCTGCGCGGAAATATATTTTGCCACTTCGCGGATATCGCCTGTTTCATTATACACTTTTATCTGGCGGTCAGCGCCGGAGCCGTTTTCAAGGATGTCGTAGATCACGTTTATCTCATCACGCGAACCCAGCTCGTCCACCTGGTCATCCACAAATTCCAACAGTTCGCGGATGAGTTCACGCGCCGGCATTTCCTTTTGCTTGCCGAAGTCAATCAGCTTTCCATCCAGCCCGTAGCGAACCGCGCGCCATTTATTTTCCATCATGAGCGAGCGCCGGTACGTGCGGAAACTCAGGTTTTTTTCATACAGTGAATATAGCTTTGCAGCGAGCGCCTGGCAGAGCGCGGCAATGGCAACCGTTTCATCAATGCGCATCGGCAGGTCGCAGATACGTATCTCCAGCGTCGGGAAAAACGGATGCGGGCGGATATCCCACCAGATTTTTTTCGGATTGTCTATACAGCCCGTTTTTATCAGCAGATTGCAGTAGTCCTCGTACTCACTCCAGCTATGGTATGTATCCGGCAGGTTCGTGCGCGGGAATCTTTCAAAAACCTTTGAGCGGTAACTTTTTAAACCTGTATTGTCGCCAATCCAAAACGGTGAATTCGTGGAAATCGCCAAAATATGCGGTAGGAAATACCGGATCACGTTCATGATCTGGATCTGAATTTCGCGATTCTCAATACCGATATGAATGTGCATTCCGAAAATCAGCAGCGAGCGCGCCAACACTTGCATATCCTGAATAAGCGTCTGGTAGCGCGGGTCGGGATAGATTTCCTGTGTTTCCCAGTTCGCAAACGGGTGCGTGCTCGCTGCACCGAATTCCAACCCGTTTTTCTGTGCAAGGTGATGCACGATGGAGCGATATTTTGCAACTTCTGTAAGCGCTTCCTTTGTATTTTTGCAGATGCCCGTGCCCATTTCCAGCATCGCGCCGTGCATTTCGGGTTTGATATTGTCCTGCATCTGCTCGTGCAGAATGAGTTTGCCTTTCGTGAGGAGTTCCAAACTCACGTGCGAGCGCAGGTCAAACGTCTGCGGGTCGAGGATCATATATTCTTCTTCGATGCCCAGCGTAAAGCTCGGCTTTTCGTCGGTAATTGCATTGCGGATGCGGCCTTCGGTAACGTCGGATGGTTTCATATTTTTGCTTTTAAAATCTTTTAAAAACGGCTTTTAAAACTTTGTCAAGATTACAAAGAAATTGCGCAAGAAACAAGCGGAAATTTTTGTTTTAAAAACGAATTTTAAAAATATTCTAAATGTGACCTTCTGACGATTAATCCCCCTCGGCTACGCCGTATCCCCCTTAGAAAAGGGGGAATATCTTCTGACGTTTTCTTTCGTTTTTAAAAAACACGTAAGAAGAAGGTCTCCCTTTTCTAAGGGAGATGCCCGTAGGGCAGAGGGATCAATCGTCAGAAGGACGCGCTAAACTTACGCAGGAAGAAAGATTCCTGACGCGCTACGCTTGCAGGAATGACAGCTAATATAAATTGAAATACTTTTAAAAACTCATGATATACTTCATCTCCGACGTCCATCTCGGCCTTGGCGAGCGCGAAGCCGACAAGCAGCGCGAACGCGACCTCATCAAAGTGCTCCAAAAAATCGAGAAGGACTGCGAAAAGCTCTTTATCGTGGGCGACCTTTTTGACTATTGGTTTGAGTACGCGACCGTTATTCCGCGTTTTCATATTCGCACGATTGCGGCGATTGCGGGCTTGCGCGACAGGGGCATTCCGATAGAATATGTGATGGGAAATCACGATTTCGGGCACAGGGATTTTTTTAAAACGGAGCTGGACATCGAGGTTTTTGGGACGGATATTGAGCGGGAAATCGGCGGGAAAAAATTCTACATCGGGCACGGCGACGGCAAGGCGTTCAACGATACGGGCTATCTCATTTTAAAAAAAATCCTCCGCGCGCCGATTTCTTTAAAACTCTGGCAATGGCTGCATCCTGACATCGGCATCGGCCTGGCGGCGGGCACATCACGCAAAAGCCGCGGCTACACCGACCAGCGCGAAGCCGACAAATGGAAAAACGGCGAAAAAGACGGCCTTGAGGATTTTGCCGAAAAGCGCATTGCCGACGGCTTCGACTACGTCATCATGGGCCACCGCCACAAGCCCGTCATCAAACTTTTTAAAAACGGGTTTTACGTGAATCTTGGCGACTGGCTCGTCAACCGCACATTCGGGCGTTTCGACGGGGAGAAAATGGAGATTTTGAAGGTGGATGAGTTTTTAAAAGAGTGAACGGTTTTTAAAAAGTTTTTAAAAGATTAATAAATGGAAATAATAATTTCACACGATAAATCTGAAATAACTCCAATAGAATTATTGGAAATTTATGCCAGTATAGGTTGGGCAAAAAAGGATAATCCCAATGCTTTTGAAAATATGAGTATTATTCTTCAGAATACTACAGATTTTGTTTCCGCTCGAGATACATCAGGTAAACTTATAGGAATTGTTAAAATTCTTAGTGATAAACTTGTATATACTACTGTCGCTGAAATTCTAGTCGTACCGCATTTACAAAAATCGGGTATTGGAAAAAAGATGATGGAACGTGTAAAGGAAATATATGGATATACTCCAATTTTTATTGCTGCGTTCGATTATAACAAAGGATTTTTTGAATCATGTGGTTATAAAAGTCGTCCGAATATGTTAGTTGCTTCAAAATGGTTTGGCCGCTTTCCAGAACCGCCAGAAAATAAATAGCTTTGAAAGTTATTTCCTGCTTTTGAAACCGTCATTGCGATTGCCGCGTCGGAAGACCTCCTCGCAATGACGAGCGCGGTAAATTCTTTTAAAAAATTAATCTCCTTCCAACCCAAAAATCCTTTTCAAAAACACACTAACGTTTGTTAGATTCGTCTGAAAAGAATAATTTTGCAGGCAATGGCAAAGAACCCGAGAAACAACGGCAAGCGCGATGTGATTTTGAAGGAAGCGGCGAAGCTTTTTAAAGAGAAGAGTTTTGGCGGCGCGTCTATGCGGGAGCTGGCCGAGCGCGTGGGCATCGAGGCGCCGAGCATGTATCACCACATCGCCTCAAAAGATGAAATCCTGGAGATAATCTGCTTCAGCATCGGAAATCTCTACGTTTCGCAGCTGGAGGACATCAGCCGCCGCGAGCTGAGCGTCATCGAAAAGCTGAAGGAGCTGATACGCCTGCACGTGCGCATTATGATTAAAAACGGCGATGCGGTGTCCGTGGCCAATAATGACTGGAAGCACCTTTCGGACGAAAAGCTGAAAAAATTTAAAGAATTGCGCAGCGGCTACGAGAAAAAAGTCGTCGAGCTTTTAAAAGAAGGCGTTGAATCGGGCGAGCTGAAAGCGGTGAATACGTCGGTCACGCTTTTCACGATTTTGTCGGCAATCCGCTGGGTGGAATTGTGGTGGCGTCCGAATCGTGGGATTTCGGCGGAGGAACTGGAGGAGAGTATTATTACGATTTTGCTGGAAGGATTGGTGAAGTGAAGTTTTTTAAAATCTGACACATTTGTCATTCCCCTGAAAAGGGGAATCAACGTTGGATGGACACGTGAGGCACACAAACTTGTTTTAAAAACAGCACTTTTAAAAATTTACAACATCCTTTTTCAACTTCTTCTGACGTTGATTCCCCTTTTCAGGGGAATGACAAACGAAAAAAATCCCCTCCTCGGAGGGGTGGCGCAGCCGGGGTGGGTTCGCGTCAGAAGGTCGCGATTGCTGACGATTGCCAACGCGGAACCCACCCCGCCCGATGGGCACCCCTCCGAGGAGGGGATTTTGCGAAGCAGTTTTTAAAAAGAAAAAATTTCCAAAACATAGATTTTTAAAAAAGAACGAATGAGCCGATTTCATAAAGTAAAAATCAAGAAAGTTAAAAAAGAGCTGAACGACTGCGTGACGGTGTCGCTGGATATTCCTGAGGAATTGAAGGCGGATTTTCAGTTTGCGCACGGGCAGTATTTGACGTTTAAAAAATTTGAAAATGGCGAGGAATTGCGCCGTTCGTATTCCATCTGCACAAGCCCGGTGGAGGGCGAATGGAAAGTGGCGATTAAAAAAGTGCCGGAAGGCCGCTTTTCGACTTTTGCGAATGACTTTTTAAAAGCGGGCGAGGAAGTGGAAGTGATGCCGCCGATGGGGCGCTTCACGACGGAGCTGAACGCCGAGCACGCGAAACATTACGTGATGTTTGCGGCGGGAAGCGGGATTACGCCGGTGCTGAGCATTTTAAAAACGGTGCTTTTTAAAGAGCCGAAAAGTTCGGTAACGCTGATTTACGGCAATCGCGGGCGCAATTCGATTATTTTTAAAGAAGAAATCGAGGCGCTGAAAAATAAATATGTTGACCGGCTGAGCGTTCATCATATCCTGAGCCGCGAGCACGGCGATACGGAGATTTTATTTGGGCGAATTGACAAGCAAAAAACTGAGCTGATTCTTGACAAAATCGTGAAGCCGGAAAATATTGACGAAGCGTTTATTTGCGGGCCGGAGGAAATGATTCACGCTGTTCGCGAAACGCTGGAAGCGGCGGGAATTGACAAAAAGCACATTCATTTTGAGCTTTTCACAACGGCTGACGGCGAGCGCAAAAAGCAGGTTTTAAAAGAACGTCCGGCGGGAAGCGACGACAAGCAAAGCCACGTGACCATCAAGCTCGACGGCGCAAAAATTGAAATGGACATGTCGTATTATGGCGGTACGATTTTGGAAGCGGCGCTTGAGCACGGAGCCGACCTGCCGTATTCGTGCAAAGGCGGAATGTGCAGCACGTGCCGCGCAAAGATTTTAAAAGGCAAAGTGGAAATGGACGTGAATTATTCGCTGGAGCCGGATGAAGTGGCGCAGGGGTATGTTTTGACGTGCCAGTCGCGCCCCGTGAGTGATGTGGTGGAAGTGGATTTTGATGTGTAATTCCACGTCTGTCATTCCCCTGAAAAGGGGAATCAACGTTGGATGGACGCATCAGGCATACAAACTCGTTTTAAAAACAAGACTTTTAAAAATTCACAACAGCTTTTTCCAACTTCTTCTGACGTTGATTTCCCTTTTCAGGGGAATGACAATTTTTAAAAATTAGTTTTTAAAAGACTTTTAAAAAGAAAAAATTCATTCATAAATACATTTTAAAAAATATGACAGCAGACGTAGTAAACCTCGAAGAGCAGTTTGAAGCGCGCGTGGCGAAGGAAATCCGCGTGGAGCCGAAGGACTGGATGCCGGACGCGTACCGCAAAACGCTGATTCGCCAGATTTCGCAGCATGCGCACTCGGAGATAGTCGGGATGCTGCCTGAGGGCAACTGGATTACGCGCGCCCCATCTTTAAAAAGAAAAGCGATTTTGATCGCGAAGGTGCAGGATGAGGCCGGGCATGGCTTGTACCTGTATAGCGCGGCAGAAACGCTTGGTGCTTCGCGCGACCAAATGCTGGCGGATTTGCACTCGGGCAAGGCGAAATATTCAAGCATTTTTAATTATCCGACGCTCTCGTGGGCGGACATCGGTGCGATTGGCTGGCTGGTGGACGGCGCTGCTATCATGAACCAGGTGCCGCTGTGCAGAACGTCGTACGGCCCGTATGCGCGAGCGATGGTGCGGGTTTGCAAGGAAGAAAGTTTTCACCAGCGCCAGGGTTTTGAAATTATGATGAAGCTCTGCCTTGACGGTTCGCCGGAGCAAAAAGCAATGGCGCAGGACGCCTTCAACCGCTGGTGGTGGCCGACGCTGATGATGTTTGGGCCGAAAGACTCCGAATCGCCAAATTCTGAGCAGTCCATGCGCTGGAAAATCAAGCGTTTTTCAAATGATGAATTGCGCCAGCGATTTGTGGATATGATGGTTCCGCAGGCGGAATTCCTCGGACTCACCGTGCCGGACAAAGATTTAAAAATGAATGAAGAAACCGGGAATTATGAATTCGGCGACGTGGACTGGGATGAATTTTGGAATGTTGTAAAAGGAAATGGTTTGGCAAATAAACACCGCATTGAAACGCGTGTGAAAGCGCATGAGGAAGGTGCCTGGGTGCGTGAGGCTGCGATGGCTTTTGCTAAGAAGCGTGAAGCGAGGGAGATTGTGCCGCAGACGGCAGTGGCGTAGATTCGTGAAGCGTGACGCGAGAAGGGTGATGCGTTTTTAAAAGAGTTTAAAAGCAGAACCTGACGCGAACTTCTGACGCGGAATCCCTCTGCCCTATCGGGCATCTCCCTTAATAAGGGAGACTTTTTTAAAAACTTCCCCCTTTGAAGGGGGCGAAGGGGGATGACACGGTAGCGGGACACGGTAGAAGAACCTGACGCGACCTTCTGACGCGGAATCCCCCTCGGCTACGCCGTATCCCCCTTAATAAGGGGGACTTTCTTCTTTCGCGTTTTTAAAAAGTCGCCAAAAGAATGTCTCCCTTATTAAAGGAGATGCCCAAAGGGCAGAGGGATTAATCGTCAGAAGTTCGCGCCAAAAGTTAAAAAAGAGAGTTTTAAAACGCATAAATTTATAAAAAGAAAATCATGAGCAATAAAGAATGGCCTCTTTGGGAGGTTTTCATACGGAGCAAACAGGGGCTTGACCACAAGCACGTGGGCAGTTTGCACGCGGCGGATGCGGAAATGGCGGTGCAGAACGCGCGCGACGTCTATACGCGTCGCATGGAAGGCGTGAGCATTTGGGTTGTGGAGTCGAAGCACATTCACGCCTCGAATCCCGACGATGCGGAAGCATTTTACGAGCCGGCGAACGACAAAGTGTATCGCCACCCGACTTTTTACGACGTGCCCGACAATATCACACACATGTAATTTATGATACAGACAGAAATCAACCACGAGAGCGTTCGCGAGCACATTCAGCAGTTTTCGGCGGAAACGCGCGCGCAGCTTTTTCAATATGTTTTGCAGCTTGCCGACACGAGCTTAATGCTCTCGCATCGCCTTGCGGAATGGTGCGGTCACGGCCCGATTTTGGAGCAGGATATCGCGATGTCGAATATTTCGCTTGACCTTTTGGGCGAAACGCGTAGCTATTTTCAGTATGCCGCCGAACTCGAAGGCAAAGGCCGCACGGAGGATGATTTGGCGTATCTGCGCGTGGCGACAGAGTACAAAAATCCGCTTCTCGTCGAGCAGCCGAATGGTAATTTTGCTGATACGATTTTGCGGCAATTCATCTTTGATTCGTACCACTTTCACTTTTTAAAAGAATTGCAAAAAAGCAGCGACAAACATCTCGCTGCTATTGCTGAAAAATCTTTTAAAGAAGCATCGTACCACATCAAGTGGAGTTCCGAATGGGTAATCCGCCTCGGCGACGGCACTGATGAAAGCCACGCGAAAATGGAAGCTGCCATCAAAAATCTCTGGCAATATTCCGGCGAACTTTTCATGCCTACCGAAACCGAAAATCTTTTAAAAGAAGCGGGAATCGCGCCGGATTTAAGCGTTTTAAAAACGCAATTTGACGAATACGCAGCGAACGTTTTAAAAGAAGCGACGCTCGAATTGCCCGAAAAAGTTTTCATGCACAAAGGCGGGAAATTAGGAATTCACAGCGAGCATTTGGGCTTTTTATTATCGGATTTGCAGTATATGCAGCGCACCTATCCGGGCTTGCAGTGGTAGTAACCGAAGAAAATATATGGCAATTTCTCGAAGAGGTTTCCGACCCGGAAGTACCTGTTCTGAGTGTTGTGGATTTAGGCGTTATTCGCCGGGTGAAGCTGGAAGGCGACGTGGTTTTTATTACAATTACGCCCACCTATTCCGGCTGCCCGGCCATGGGAACAATCGAAGCGGATATTTTTAAAAAGCTGGAAGAAGAAGGGTTTTTAAAAGTAAAGATAGACATGCAGCTCAGCCCTGCATGGACGACCGACTGGCTTTCTGAGAATGGAAAGAAGAAATTGTTGGAGTACGGCATCGCTCCACCCGTCGAATCCATCGCCAGCCCCACGGCTCTCTTCGGTAAAGAGCCCCAAATTGCCTGTCCACAGTGTGGCTCGAAAGACACGAAACTCGTCAGCCAGTTCGGCTCGACGGCTTGTAAGGCGTTATACACGTGCAATAGCTGTCTGGAGCCGTTTGATTATTTTAAATGTTTGAATTAGATTTTTTAAAGAATTTTGCTTTTTGGTTCGTTTTAAAAAGAATAGTAGATTAGCTGAAATTTTAAAAGATAAACCATGAACGCAGCTTTAAAAACATACATTTCGCCGGAAGAATATCTGGAGCGGGAAAACACAGCCTTAGAGAAGTCTGAATATTATAACGGCGAGATTTTTGCAATGGCGGGCGCAAAGCCAAATCACGTGCGGATTACATCAAATCTGACTGTGCACCTGGCGAATGCCTTGCGTGGAAAAGACTGTGAAGTTTTTCCCAGCGATTTGCGTGTAAATATTCCGCAGGCAGGGAATCTTTTTACGTATCCGGATATTTCTGTTGTATGCGGGAAATCGGATTTCAGTGGTCCTGACCCAATCAGCCTTTTAAATCCAACTTTGATTATTGAAGTCCTTTCTGATTCTACTGCAAATTATGACCGACGGGAGAAATTCGCGCTATACCGTCAAATTTTTACTTTAAAAGAATATATGCTTGTAAATCAAAAGCAGCCGTTTGTAGAAGTATTTTTTAAAAATGATTCAAGCGAATGGATATATTCCTCTACAAGTGACCTTCAAGATTCAATCCTTTTAAAATCGCTGGATATTTCGTTGCCACTTGTTGAAATTTACGAGCGCGTAGAATTTGAAGAGCCAAAATAGTTTTTAAAAACTCTTTTTAAAAAATCCCTTTCGACTTCCCATTTTTCCGCTGATACACACCTGCCATAAAATGCGCTGCAACGAGCGCCGCAAGCTTTGCCGTCCGCCCGTCAATATCAAAATTCGGATTTACTTCCACAATATCGATAATTTTCACGTACGCTTTTTCGCCTGCAAGATACGCCGCGCTACAAATTTCATCGCCGGAAAAGCCAATTGCTGACGGTGCACTCACACCCGGTGCATACGCCGACGTAACTGAATCCATATCAAATGATACAAATACGTTCTGCTTTTTGGCAGAAACCTTTTTTAAAGCTGCTTCAAATGACTTTTTAAAACCTGTGTCGCGGATGTCCTGCAGCATCGTCACCGTCTGGCCTTTGTCACGCACATACTGTAGGTGCTGCGGCGAGGCTGCAAACGGCTGAATGCCAAATTCAACTAAACTTTTTAAATGCGGCTGGCCTTCCAGCAACTGGCGGAAAGGCGAACCCGAATGGCCGCGCTTTCCATGCAGAAGCGGACGAACATCGGGATGCGCGTCGAGATTAATTACACCGAAATCCTTATCAAGCGTACCGAGCGCCGCGCCATTTGGAAATGCGATATCGTGGCCGCCGCCGAGTACCACCGGAATTACACCTTGTTTTAAAAGTGCACTCACAATTTCCTGCTGGCGGCGATGAATATCTTCGAGCGCGAGCCCTTCGACCGCCATGTCGCCGAGGTCAATGATCGTAAAATTATCCTTTTTTAAAGCTGCTTCGCCAAAATTAGGAGTAAGTTTGTAAAGCGCGCGCCGGATGGCATCAGGCGCTTGTGCCGCACCAATTCGCCCTCCATTGCGTTCTATCCCCACGTCCTGCGGAATGCCGATGATGGCGATATCCACGTCCTTTTCGTTATCGGCGATGGCTTTCCCGCGAAGGATAATGTCGCCGAGGCGAAGGTCTTCCGGGTCGTTTTTTGAAATAAAAATTTCCTGTAATTTTTTTGGCTGAGCCTGTGCTGTATGCGGCATAATTTTTACGGTGCCTTTTTAAAAAGAATGTTCGGTGAGAGGAAAACGCCAAAACCGTGTTATTTCGTTTCGCGTGGTGAAAAATTTTTGCAATTTTATAAAAACTCTTTACATCGTACTTTATCAAAATACTGTTTTTAAAAGAAAAATATGAACTCAATGACCGAAATTCCAACCGATTTTTTCTGTTCAGAACTCACGCGCGAAGCTGATGTACAGCTTTTTGGGACAGCTCCCCGCGCCGACATTTGGTTTATGCTCCAATATGAAGCACCATTCGGCAAAAAAGCATTTGAAGAAAGTTCGCTTACAGAAGAAGTAAAAGCGCACTTTTTAAAAACGACATCACAAATCGCACACGCAAAGCTTCAACTCATCAAACAAGGCCATGGCGCAGAACCAAAGTTTCTATTCATCGCAGATTGCCTTACATCTACGCTTTTAAAAATTCCTTTTAAAGATTACGAAGAACTATTGGAATTTGATTTTCCAACACTTTTAAAAGATGGAAACTTTGTAAAAACATATGGGACACACGAAGCAATGGTAGCTGTCTGCACCAATGGAAAGCGCGATAAATGCTGCGCAAAATTCGGCCTTGAACTCGTTAAAGACCTTGAGCCACATTTTAAAAACTCTGTTTGGCAAACATCACACATCGGTGGACATCGCTTTGCGCCGACATTCGTGCATTTGCCTTCAGGAGTTTGCTACGGCTTTGCGAATGATAATATTGAAAAAATCGCTGAAGATATTTCTAACAGTAAAATTTCGCTCCCAAATGTGCGGGGACGCTCGATATATTCCAAACAGGATCAGGCAGCGGAATATTTCCTGATGGAAAAAAGGGGCGAGTTTGGGCTTGGTTGTTTCGAGCTTTTAAAAAGTGAGCAAGTGGAAGATGGTTGGGAAATTTCTTTTAAAAACACATCAGGCGAGATTTTAAAAGTTTCTTTAAAAGAGGAAGATTCCGGCGTGATGGGTTTTGCGAGCTGCGGTGATGCGAAAATGGTGGCAACGAAGAAGTTTGTTTTAAAGAGTATTTCATAAAAAAGAAAAAACCCTGTGAAAATCAATTCACAGGATTTTTTAAAACTTTCTTTTTTAAAAAGAATTACGCCATTTCTTTTGCCATTTCGCGGCGTTTGTATGCTTTTTTGTTGAGCTTGCGGCTGATGTCTTCAGGGATTTTCACAGCTTCAACTGTTGTGTAGTCAGGGCGCGGCTGGATTGGAGCTGCGGCCATTTGAGCTGCCGGAGAATTACTGATCTTGATCACACCGATCGCGTTTAAAACTTTGATAACCGGATACGTCGGGTCAAATTCCCACCATTTCGTCGCGAAGTTCGGGCGAAGCGGATAGTAGTGGTGATTATTCTGGAATAATTCACCAAGAAGGAGCACGTCAGCGAAAAGCGTGTTGCGTGATTTGTCGCCGTTGTCCCAGTTTGAGTAACCGTATTTGTGGCCGCTCCAGTTTACGATAGCGCCGTGAATTGGTCCCATAAGCGCGTGAATTGGCACAGCGATCGGCAAAACCCACCACATTGTTACCGGAAGCGCGATTGCATAAATTGCAATGTAGAAAAGCACCCAGCCGATACGCGATGTCCATGAGTCAGCAACTTTGTCCATTGCATCCCACTCAGGATATTGCCCCAAAAATTTCTCTTCGGGCTGTACGCGCCATTTTAAAACGTTGTTGTAGATAATTTTGGTTTTCCACATCATCGTCATCACGTTATCGGTGTGATGCGGCGAGTGCGGATCATCGTGCGTGTCAGAATATTCGTGGTGCATACGGTGCAGGATCGCATAAGCGCGCGGGCTTAAAAACGATGAACCTTGCGTAACCCACGTAAGAAAATAGAAAAATTTCTCCCAGAAAGGAGACATGGTAAACATTTTGTGGGCGGAGTAGCGGTGCAAATAAAAAGTCTGGCAGAATAGCGACAAATACCAGTGCGCTACCATGAATAATGCCATATAACCTAATGTTTCCAAGTGTGAATCTCCATAATACTTTTAAAAACAAATGCTCCGGTGTGTGAGCTTTTCGCCAATTGCGATTCCGGTTGGGAAACGCTCTTTTCAAGGACTTATTGTAAAAATAAATCCTTTCTGCAAAATTAAAGCTTTTAAAAATCTTTAAAAACTATTTTTTAGAATTTTTTACGTAATCTTTTTAAAAATCAAGGTTTTAAAAAGAATTTACACCAAATACGACACGATCAGCAAATACACATACACCGCCGGCGCAATGAACAGCAAACTGTCAAACCTGTCCAGAAAACCGCCATGTCCCGGAATATAATTCGAACTATCTTTAATACCCGCATCACGTTTTAAAAGTGACTCGGAAAGGTCGCCGATCTGCGAAATGCTGCCGGTGATAATGCCGATGGCAATTGCGTGATGAAGCGGAAATCCCGGCAGGAAATAATGCGCCAGAAGCGGGAAACCAACTGCCGAAGAAATAAAACCAGCGATCGCACCTTCCCACGATTTTCCCGGGCTTACACGCGGGAAAAGTTTGTGATTGCCAAAGGATTTTCCAACGAAAAACGCAACGGAATCGCAGAGCCAGATTGACACGAAAACGAGAAGAATAAATGTTCCACCCCAATCGTTCAGAGTTGTAGAATCGCCGGGAAATGCGGGAAGGTTTGGAGCAGTTTTTAAAAACGCTCCGTTTTCGTATGAAAGTGCGGAATAAAACTGGCGAATCTGAATTAAACACGCAAAAAATACCGGCACGTACATCACGCCCATAATTGTTGTGGCAATGTTTAAAAGCGGATTTTCCAGTGCGCGGCGGAGTTCTAAAGCGATGGCGGCGAGCGTGAATGCGATGATAATTCCGATGAACGCCATCATAGAAAACTGCGTAGGAATCAGCCCAAAATTACTTGCTGCAAGCGTTGCCTGAAGCCCAATTCCGGCAACCATCCCGATCTGTGCATTCGGTGAAATATTTTTCGCGCGGGCGAGATTGTAAAATTCATGCAGCGCGACGGCGGAAATTATCATCACAAAAAACGCGAAAAACCAGCTTCCCTGGAGAATTAAAAAAACGATAACGGGAATTGCGGCAATCGCAACGAGAATTCTTGTAGCGGTATTCGACACGGATTTTCCTCAGGTGAACTTTTTAAAAAACGCTCTTTTAAAAGCAATTCGTAAAATTATGGTAGTTTTGCTATTCAAACAATTTTTAAAAAGAAAGTTTTAAAAGTTTTTTAAAAAATCAGGTTTTAAAAAGTGCAAGTTTACCATTTACAAAATCAGCAATACCGGACGCTGCTCGTTGGCGACCCGCGACCCGTGGCGGAATTTGCCGCGCTCCTCCAGAAAAATAATTTTACGTTCTCGATTTTAAATCTATCTGTTCTTGATGCGTTTGAAGGATTTGACCCGGCAATGTTCCATGAATTTTTGGGCAAATATTCCGAACACATCATTGACGACCTTGAAGAAGGGAAGTCTTTTGATGTGATCGTTGACCTTTCCCTTACGTTCGCGCCGGATAAAGCTGTTCTTCTTGACGGCATCGTGACGACGTATCCACAAGCATTGGTACTCAGTTCAACGCTGATGTGTACAGCAACGGAATTAACTGCGCTTTTGTCCGAACCCGCCTCCGTCATTGGTTTCAACGGAACGCCAACGTTAATTTCCACCATGACATCAATGGAAATTGCGCCCGCGCTGCAAACTGCGCCGGAAATAATTGAGCTTGCAAAAGCGTATTTTTCCGCGCTCGGCTTCACGCCGGAAATCGTGGAAGACCGCGTTGCGCTTGTGATGCCGCGAATTTTGGCGACGCTTGTCAATGAAGCAGCATTTGCCGTAATGGAAAAAGTTGCGTCGCCGTCAGATATTGATACTGCGATGAAGCTTGGGGTGAATTATCCGAAAGGCTTGCTCGAATGGGCTGACCAGATCGGCATCGAGGTTTTTTGCAGTATTCTCGAAGCGCTTTATCAGGAATACAAACAGGAACGCTATAGAACTTGTATCCTTCTAAAACAGTACTTACGTGCGGGTTGGGTTGGAACGCAGTCGGGCAAAGGTTTTTACGAATATGGAAATCAGCTTTAAAAGCTTTTTAAAAGAATGAATATTTCAGTTTTCTGCGACTTCGACGGAACGGTTTTAAAAGACGACCTGGGCGACGAGGTTTTTAAAAAGTTCGGTCAGTTCGAGCCGCTTCACACCGAGCTTTTACAAGGTGAAATGACGGTTGCAGAATACTGGCGGAGAATTGCGGCGACGATTGAGGAAGGAATTACACCGAAAGAAATCGAAGATTTCGCGCTGAGTTTTCAGCTTGATTCATATTTTAAAAACTTCGCTGAGTTTTGCCGCGAACAGAAAATTGACCTCACAATTGTCAGCGACGGTTTTGACGTTTATATTAAACCACTTTTAAAAAGAGAAGGATTAGATGGTATCCCCGTTGCGTGTAATAACCTGATTTTTAAAAACGGAAAATATGAAACAGAATATCCGGGCGCGAGTGAATCGTGCTCGTGTTTTTGCGCATCGTGCAAACGGAATTCCGTTTTAAAAACTGCGCCTCCTGATGATATTATTGTGTATATCGGCGATGGGCTTTCCGATACGTGTGGCGCGGAGCACGCTGATATTATTTTTGCAAAGAAAAATCTCGCGGCGTATTGTAATGAATTCCGGTTGCCACACCACCCTTTTAAAAACTTTTTTGATGTGCTCAGAATTTTTAAAAAGATCATTGAGCAAAAATCTTTAAAACCGCGTCATCAGGCGGTGTTAAAAAGGAAAAAGGCGTTTGAGATAGAATAATTACGGTTTGTGAGCAATGCCTGTCGAACCAAATCCGCCCTCTCCCCTACCCGTTTCCTCCAACGTTTCAACCGTTTCCCAAATCACCATTTCGTGCTTGGCAACGACAAACTGCGCAATCCTGTCACCGCGCTTTATTTCAAAGGATTCTTTGCCGAAATTCGCCAGAATCACTTTTATCTCGCCGCGATAGTCCGAGTCAATCGTTCCCGGAGAATTTAAACAGAAAACGCCATTTTTTGCAGCAAGGCCGCTGCGTGAGCGCACCTGTATTTCGTATCCTTGCGGAATGGCAGCAGCCAGCGCCGTCGGCACCATGGCAACAGCGCCTGCTTCAATTTTTAAAGGTTTGTTCACGGCGGCATACACGTCCATTCCGGCGGAACCAGTTGTGGCGTATGCAGGAAGGGGGAGGTCGTTGAAATCAGAATCGGTGCGGGTGATGTGGATTTTGAGCTGTTGGCTGTTAGCTATTGGCATTTGGCTGTTAGGTTAAAATTTATTTTTAAAAGAATGCAAAGTTAGTTTTTAAAAATATTATGTCCACAAATATTTCCGGATTTTTATTAGTCTTATTAGCATTTCTGTGTCTTTTTCAAAGTGCTCTTTATTCCAAATCTCATCAATTTTTCCTTCAGCATCTGCCTTAATACGTTGCTTCCACCACGCATAAAGCTCATCAATCTCACGTTTTGCCTGAGCAAATTCTTCGTTGTGATTCCAATCTGTCGGAATTTTTACATCTTCTTGCTCAATAAAATCTACCAGAAGCTGAAAACAGGCGTGAAGCATGACAATATCTTTGTCAGTTCATCCTTCGTCAAGAGTGGTGATTTTTAAAAGATTTGCGGGTTTCATAATGAAAGGTTTTTAAAAGAATTGCTGCAAAATTATACTTTTAAAAATCATTCTAATAATTTTCCGACTATCTCATCAAGTTCTCCTAAAGAACCATATGGGCCAGTAAAATGCACCTGAGCATTTTTGTCAATGATATAAAACGTAGGCCAACCATTAATAGGATATTGTTTTGTAATCTCATCGCTCACAAAAAGAATTGGATACTTTATTATATTATGTGTGAGAAATTTCGTTAACCTTTTAAAACCTTTCTCATTATTGTCGCTACTATTTATTCCTATTACCTGAAGGCCTTTAGCAGAATATTTTTCGTGGATTTTTTCAATCTCAGGAATAGATTTGATACATGGAACACAACTCATGTACCAGAAATCCAACAGTGTCACTCTGCCTTTAAAATTTATTGTTTCTACTTGCAGGTTATTCTGATAATTTTTCCCGGAAAGTGTCGGTGCAGCAGTCCCGACGTCTAACATTTTAATACGTTCGTCTCGACTAGGCATCACAAATTTTTCAATCTTATAGGAAGATGTCATTTTTGATTTGAGAGTAAGATCTTTTGGCTTTTTAAAATCCCAGGAATGAATTTGGAATGTATTGTATTGATAATTATCCTGAAAGCGCACCTGAAATTTAAAAAGAACAGGAATAAACGAGTCTTTCGTAATATAATGCCATCTCTTTTTATCAGAATACTGTGCATCATCAGGACGTATAGTCAGTATTTGATAGCAAAGTCTGCCGTCAATTACCGTATCATTTACAAGAACCGGAGAATGGTCTATTCTCTTTGAAAAACTTAATGGGTCTATAAACCCATTCCATAAGACATCACCATATATACCTCCAGAAAGTGCCCCTTCCTCACCTTTATGCGCATCGTAACTTAAAGCAATTTTTTTCTTTGAATCAAAATTATATACATGCTTTAAATCATAAAGACGCTCTATAGTGTCATTTGCAACAAAGTAAATTCTTCCACCAAAAATGGTATCCTTTGAGTTCCTAATGATTTCTGCCCTGATATTTGACTTATGGATATCTTCATAATCAAATAATTTCATTGTAGATGTTGCTGTATACGCTACGCGGTCATACTTTAAAAGCTCTTCCTGCGTTTTTAAAAAGATGTCTTTCGGCGTGAGTTCTTGAGCTGATGCTGTAAGGCAAGTAAATGCAGTAAGAAGAGCGAAAATGAGGATTTTCATAAAGCGCCGCTTTTAAAAAAATTGTACTTTGGTGAAGAATTATTCTTCAACTTAGCAAAATGTTTTTAAAACTGAAAACTAATTTTAAAAATCGCCGAATTCTTCCTTGTGTCGTATCAACGCAAGCTCCTTCGCCTTGGCTTCCAGAATTATATCAACGTCTTTACCATATGTCTGAATGCGCTCGTAAATATAATCCGCATGTGCTTCCTTTTTCGCTGTCGGGTCTTCGTGCAGGCGGCGTGAACTGGAATAATGGAAAACCGGCTTTACGTCCCATGTGGAATGCGCTTTTAAAAACGCATCTTTTTCACTCAGATTTCCGGGGTGAAGTGCGTGGTGGAAGTAGTCGAAAACGATAGGAATGCCAATCATTTCATGCAGCGGAAATAGTTCTTCGACGCTGAATAAGCCCTGCTTATCGTCATTTTCGACGGTGAGTCGCTTTTGCAGATTTGCTGAAAGGCTTTTAAAATTTTCGGCGAAACGTTTTAACGTTTCAATTTTATCGCCGTATGCGCCGCCGACGTGGATGTTGATTTTATTCCAGTGCGACGGCTCCAGCCCCATCAGGTCGAACATCTGCGAGTGGATTTCCAAATCGCGAACCGTATTTTTAAAAACATCACCGACTGATGCCATTTTGTTGAACGGGCCGGGATGGGTGCTAAGGCGGATAGGCTGCGCGCCGACTTTTTCTAAAATTGAACGGATTTCGCGAAAATCCGGCATGCTTTCGAGCGAATATTCCGAGGCCCACGGGAAGAGGTCGGACGTGATGCGAAAGACGTTGACGCCGTTGGCTACATTCCACTCGACGATTTTTAAAAGTGCTTCCACGTTTTGCAGGGCGAGCTGTGATGCGTATTGGATTCCTTTTTGGAGGAATGTTTTGCGAATCATGCCGCGGTTTGTGGAAATGCCTTCTGCGCCGAGTGTGAGGTTTATGCAGGCGTAGCCGATGCTCATGGGGTTCCTTTTTAAAAACTATTCTTGTTCAAATTTTTCCTTGTGAGCCTTCATCAATTCCTGATATGTTTTATCGGCTTTTGCTTTTTGCCAAAATTCGTAGAAAATCCGCGCGCTTTCGGCTTTCACTTCGTCAACGTCTCGAGGAAGCTGCTCGCGCCCATGTGCGCCGCTCTGGCCTTTTTTGTCGTCAGGAACGGGGCCGTCGTACTTTTTGCCGGAGCGGTGATTGGCGTAGCGGCGACTGCGCGTGTAGCCCATTTGCAGGAATTTCCGCGCCATGTCCATGCCGACGAAATCGCCCGCTTTTTTAAAGTCGAGAAATATACGGTAAATCGCCTCGGCAGATTTTTGCGCGATTTCGGGAGTTTTAAAACGCCAGTGCGGGAGAATATCACTTTTGTAGGGTTCGACGAGGAGAACGCCTTGTTCGCCTTTGCCGACGCGGTAGAGTTCGGGGTTTTGGCGGAAGTTTGTGGTTTTAAAATCGAGATTGTAATTGAAAGCAGGCATTGCTGTTCTTTTTAAAAAGTTTGAGTTTTAAAAAAGAACAGCGGTTTTGGAAGGGAAATTTCAGTTTTTTAAAAAGAATTGTTTTTTGTATTGTCATTCCTGCAAGCGATAGCGCGTCAGGAATCTTTCTTTTGGCGTTTGATTGACGCGAACTTCTGACGATTGAAGAAAGATTCCGGACAAGCCGGAATGACAATGTTTTTAAAAGATTCTTTAAAAAACGGGTACTTTGGACGGCAAGGGTGACCGCTCACAGGTGGTGGAATGTGGCAGAATGGGAAACATGAGTTTTAAAAGGTTTTAAAAAGTGGGTGGGGTTTTTGCGGTTTGGTAATATCGTCGTAATTTCGGGATAATTAGGCGAAACAGCACCTTTGACTTCGGAAGCTTTTTAAAAAGAAATATCGAATGACAAATCGTATAGAGCATTTGGAAAAACTGCGCGCTGAGGCACAGCTTGGCGGCGGGCAGAAACGCATTGAAGACCAGCATAAAAAGGGGAAGCTGACGGCGCGTGAGCGGCTGGAGATTTTGGTTGACCCGGGCTCGTTTGAGGAGATGGATATGCTGGTGCGGCACCGTTCGACGCGGTTTGGGCTGGATAAGCAGCGGCCGCTGGGCGATGGCGTGATTACCGGGACGGGCACGATAAATGGCCGGACGGTGTGCGTTTTTTCGCAGGATTTTACGGTGTTTGGCGGGTCGCTGTCGGAGGCGCATGCGGAGAAGGTTTTAAAAATTATGGATTTGGCGATGAAAATCGGGGTGCCGATTATCGGGCTGAATGATTCAGGTGGCGCGCGGATACAGGAAGGCGTTGTGTCGCTGGGCGGCTATGCGGATATCTTTTTAAAAAATACGTTGGCGAGCGGTGTGATTCCACAGATTTCAGTGATTTTGGGGCCGTGTGCGGGCGGCGCGGTGTATTCGCCGGCGATTACGGATTTTATTTTCATGGTGAAAGGCACTTCGTATATGTTTGTGACGGGGCCGGACGTGGTGAAAACCGTGACGCATGAGGAAGTGACGTTTGAAGAACTGGGCGGTGCGGAGACGCATGCGTCGAAATCGGGCGTGTCGCATTTTACGTCGGACAATGAAATTGAGTGCCTGATGCAGGTGCGCAAACTTGTTTCGTTTTTGCCGTCGAATAATCGTGACGGTGCGCCGAAACTGCCCACGCTGGATTCGCCGGAAAGAATTTGTGAGCGCCTTGATACGATAATTCCGGAAAATCCGAACAAGCCGTACGACATGAAAGACGTGATAAAAGACGTCGTGGACGAAGGCGATTTCATGGAAGTTCACGCGGATTTTGGTACGAGTATCGTAGTTGGATTTGCAACGCTGGACGGGAAACCTGTTGGCGTTGTTGCTAATCAGCCGGCATCGCTTGCGGGCGTTTTGGGCATTCGCAGCAGCACGAAGGCAGCGCGTTTTGTGCGTTTTTGTGATGCTTTTAATATTCCGCTGCTTGTATTTGTGGACGTTCCAGGATTTTTGCCGGGCACTGACCAGGAATGGAACGGTATTATCCGCCACGGCGCGAAACTGCTTTATGCGTTCTGCGAGGCGACGGTTCCGAAAGTAACGGTGATTACGCGCAAAGCGTATGGCGGTGCGTACGACGTGATGAATTCAAAGCATATTCGCGCGGATTTTAATTATGCGTGGCCATCGGCGGAAATCGCTGTGATGGGCGCAAAAGGTGCGGTAGAAATTATTTTCCGCAATGAAATCAAAAGCGCTGAGGACAAAGTTGCCCGCGCGGCTGAGCTGGAGGCGGATTATAAAGAGCAATTTGCCAATCCGTACGAGGCCGCCGAGCGTGGATATATTGACGATGTGATATTGCCGCGTGATACGCGCAAGCGGTTGATTCGTGCGCTGAAACTTTTGGAGACAAAGGTTGATACAAATCCGTGGAAGAAGCATGGGAATATTCCGCTGTAAAAGTGTGAATCGTGATGCGTTTTTAAAAAGAATTCTGTGAAAATTCACATCAGTTGTTTTGCCCTTCGACTACGCTCAGGGTGAGTAGCTCTGTTATTTTGATTTTCAAATATTCCAAAAAATTTCATGCTGAGCCTGTCGAAGTACGAAATTTTCCAGCAGGTTTTTTAAAAAGAAGAGCTGGTTTTAAAAGCTGACGCGAACTGCTGACGTAGATTCTTCGCTGCGCTCAGAATGACAGTTTTTCAAAAGAAAAGTTTTTAAAACACAACTGCAACTTTTAAAAAGTAAAACTCGTATCGTGAATCCTTTAAAAAGTGAGTTTTTAAAAATATTTTTAAAAGAAATACCTTAGAAATTGGGATTTGTCGTCACTTCGCTATTATTAGCCCGAAAATTTATATATTTGCTAATAGAATTTTCCTTAATTATTTAAAAAGTAAAGATTTACACCGCGCTCAATTGCCACAGCGCGTAATACGATATCCTTCGGAGAATTTGCGTGGATTTGTTTGAAAAATGTCATGCTTTTACAAAAGCAGATGAAATAAAAGAGCTTGGTTTATACCCATATTTCCGTGCTATTGAGGAAAATGAAGGCCCCGTTGTGTCTATTGAAGGGCGCAAAGTTATCATGGCGGGCTCGAATAATTACCTCGGTTTGACGAATCACCCGAAAGTGCGGCAGGCGGCAATTGACGCTATCCACCGCTACGGAACGGGCTGCTCAGGCTCGCGCTACCTGACGGGAACGATTGACCTGCACATCGAGCTGGAGCATAAGCTCGCGAAATTCCTCGGCTATGAAGACGTTTTGCTATTCAGCACGGGCTACCAGACGGCGCTTGGCGTGATGGCGGGGCTTGCGCAACGCGGCGACTACGTGGTGAGCGATAAGGAAAACCACGCGTGCATTATTTCGGGGGCGATGCTCGCGAAAGGCGGGTTCGCGGATTTCGTTCGCTACAAGCACAACGATATGGCAGACCTTGAAAAAGTTTTAAAAAAGCTGCCTGAATCTGCCGGAAAATTTGTTGTTACTGATGGTGTTTTCTCGGTTTCTGGGGAATTAGTTCACCTTGAAGAAATGGTGGAAGTTGCGCAGCGATATGGCGCGCGAATCCTTGTAGATGACGCTCACTCTGTCGGAGTAATCGGGCAGGGCGGACGCGGAACGGCGAGCCATTTTGGTCTGACGGAAAAAGTTGACCTAACGATGGGCACGTTTTCAAAAACGTTCGGTTCGCTTGGCGGATTTGTTGCCGGGCCGGAGCGCGTTATCAATTATTTAAAACATCATTCTCCGGCGCTAATTTTCAGTGCGAGCCCGACGCCGTCCTCATGTGCGGCAGCTTTGGCTGCGCTGGAAGTTTTGGAAGAAAATCCGGGTTTGGTTGACCAGTTGATTCGCAATGCGGACAAAATGCGTCGCGGTTTTAAAGAAATCGGCTTTAATATCATGGAAAGCCCGACCGGGATTGTTCCCGTCATCGTTGGCGACCTTGAAAAAGCGCTTGTTTTCTGGCGTCATCTGTACGATGCGGGCGTGTTCGTCAATGCGTTTATTCCGCCGGGCGTACCGCCGAATATGAGCATGATGCGCACCAGCTATATGGCGTCGCATGAAGACCATCACCTCGACAAAATCCTTGATATTTTTGAGCAGGTTGGCAAGCAGCTTGGGCTTCTGACGGAAGAAGCGCGCGAAGCTGTTGCGAATGCGATGCATTAAGAGTTTTTAAAAGCTTTTAAAACATTTTACAAATGCTTCTTATACGATAGTGTAAGGAGCATTTTGTATTTTTGGGGAGAAGTATTGTGAGTGGAGTGAGTGCGATGAGTTTTTAAAAGAATCTTCTTACGCGAACTTCTGCCGCGGAATCCCTCAGCCTGCGGCAGCTCCCTTAATAAGGGAGCCATACTTTTTGGGTGTCATTGCGAGCGTAGCGTGGCAATCGCAAATACTTCGGACGCGTCAACCTGTATTTGCGATTGCCGCGTCGGAAGCCCTCCTCGCAATGACGGACGCGGGAAATCACTTTTTAAAAAGAATTACATTTTAAAAAATAGAAAAAATATGCAAATCAACAAATTCGAACGTGGACTAAAAGACAGAGTGGCAATTGTGACAGGCGGCGCTATCGGCAACGGGCGCGCTTTCTGCGAACGCCTTGCAGAAGAAGGTGCGAAAATCGTAATAGCTGACATCGCAGATGCGAGCGAAACGCTGAATGCTTTAAAAGAAATGGGCGCGGATGCAATTGCGCTACAGGTGGACGTAACGAATCCTGAACAGGTGCGCGACATGGTTTTAAAAACGGTGGAGCGCTTTGGACAGATTGATATTCTGGTGCATAATGTTGGGATGTACGATGAGGAGCCGTTTGAGCTGATTACCTTTGAGCAGTGGAAAAAAATGCTTGAGGTGAATCTGCATAGCTTGTTCCTCACGGTGCAGGCGGTGCTGCCGACAATGAAGCAGGCGGGTTTCGGGCGCATCATCACGCTTTCGAGCGACACGGTGTGGCTGGGAACGCCGTACCTAACGCATTACGTCACGGCGAAAATGGGCATTATCGGCTTTACGCGTTCGCTGGCACCGGAAATCGGGCGCTACGGCATTACCATCAATACCATCACCGTTGGCCTTACTGCCACGCAGAAGCCCGCCGACACGCGGCTTTCAAGCACTATCCTTCAGCACATTATGCCTGCCCAGGCGGTGCACCGTTCGGATGAGCCCGAGGACATTGCAAACGTTGTGGCGTTCCTGGCGCTTCCGGCGTCGGGGATTATTACCGGGCAGACGCTGAATGTGGATGGCGGTGTGGCGCGGCATTAGTGGGTTTTAAAAAGGTTTTAAAAAGAGTTTTAAAGCCTTGTAATACTCATGTATTTATATATAATCCAAACAGTTAATAGAATGTGAGCGATAATATTTGATGTTAATACTGATTTCTTTATTTGGGATTTATCTGTGTTTCCATCAATTATTTTTAAAACTAATCTTGATTCAACAAGTACTGACAGTAGAAAAGATGCTATAATACTTGTTGCAAGGGTTGATACTTCTCCAACTGCTAATCTGGGAGTATAACCATGATAAATCCCAACATTCCCTAAAATACCCCTTATTACTGGGTATGAGGAAAAGTATTGATTAGTTGTACCGTAAATAATTACACCAAGTAATAATCTACAAAATCCTTGAAAAAAGTAGCAGCCTATAGTTGTTAAAGCAAATAAAACAATATCTGAAAAATTTGCTTTCTGTTTTAAAATGCTACTGTAAGTTAATGTCTTTAAAAGTCCGATTAATGGGGATGCTAAAATTACATACCATATTTCTAAAACAAACAAAGGCATTTCCATACTAACCAGCTTTTAGAATTATTACGTTTTATAATTTAAAATCAATTATTGTAAGATAAGGAAAAAAGGCAGAAATCCCTTTTTAAAAAGAAAAATCTGCCTTTTAAAAATCATCCCGCCAGTTTTTTAAAAACCGTCAGTCTATAAAGAGATACGGCTTCCAGTTGTCGTCCACGGTTCCCATAAAATGTTTTAAAAAGACGACGTGGTGCGGGCGGCGAGGCGCACTCAGGAGCTTCATATTGGCTTCTTCAGGCGTGCGGCTACCTTTGCGGTTGTTGCACCGGATACACGCGCACACAAGATTTTCCCACGTTTCAGGGCCGCCACGCGAACGCGGAAAGATGTGGTCGAGCGTGAGAAGCGCAGTTGTAGAGCCGCAGTACTGGCAGCGATGCCCATCGCGACGAAGGATGTTCTTGCGCGAAAGCTCGACACGTTTGTGCGGAATGCGGATGTATGCCGAAAGGCGGATGACGCTGGGAAACTGGTGCGAATGGCGGACAGAATGGACAATGCGGCCTTTACGCTCCTCGATGACCTCGGCTTTTGTGAGAAGCGTGAGGACGAGAGCTTTTTTGACGCTGCAGACGCTGACGGGCTCGTAGCCCTGATTTAGAACGAGAACTCTGCCGCCGAGCTGTGATACCGGCAGTTCCATTGCATGGCGTTCTGTGTTATGATGAACCTTGACACTGAAGGCGTACCTCCGTCATGGTTAAAGGGTTTGTAAAATATTACATTGAATCCTTTTAAAACCTGCTCTTGAAAAATAACGAAAGCAACTTACAAAAAGTTTTTAATTTTGTACTGCAAAATTTTCGTAATTCCTTAAAAAAGTTTAAATTTTAAAAGAATTATAGCAAAATCGTCATTCTGAAGCGCAGCGAAGAATCTCTCTTTTTGCGTCAAAACATTTTTAAAAATAGTAGCCGTAAATTAAGAGAGATTCTTCGTCGGAAGACCTTCTCAGAATGACGACGCGAGAAGATTACCGGAAATTTCTGTAATATTTTAAAAATTCTTTTTATAAGCCGCCGAAAAACACAACAAATGAAAAAAACAAAAGCCATTCTCGCTCTTGAAAACGGAAAAGTCTTTAAAGGATACGGATTTGGAGCGACGGACGTAGAAGGAAAAGGCGAAGTGGTTTTTAATACGGCGATGACCGGCTACCAGGAAGTTCTCACCGACCCGAGCTATAAAGGGCAAATCGTGACGTTTACCTCGCCGCACATCGGAAATTACGGCGTGAATCTTCAGGATGTGGAGTCCGGCGCGATTCAGGTGGAAGGAATCGTTGTTCACGAATGCTCGAAGACGTTTTCAAATTTCCGCGCGAGTATTTCGCTGGATGAATATTTAAAAAAGTTTGGAATTATCGGCATTGAGGGAATTGACACGCGCGCGCTTGTACGAATGCTGCGTGACGAAGGTGCAATGCGCGGGATTATTTCGACGGATGTAGAACATCCTGAAAAAGCTGTTGAACGTGCAAAAGCGATTCCTTCGATGGATGGATTGGACTTATCGGGAAATGTCACTTCGGATAAATCGTATAATTGGTCTGCCGCCGAAAAAGAAGATTTTCTTCAAGTCGCGGACACGGAAGAAAATGGCGGAAAACCTTTTAAAGTTGCCGCGATGGATTTTGGAATTAAGCAGAATATTCTTCGCCGCTTGGCGCTTTACGGATGTGAAGTAACAGTTTTTCCTGCAACCACGTCTGCCGAAGAGATTTTAAAAATGAATCCCGACGGGATTTTTATTTCCAACGGCCCTGGCGACCCGGCGGCAATTACTTACGCGATTGAAACAATCCAAAATCTCGTTCAAGAAAAACCTGTTTTTGGGATTTGTTTAGGACATCAGCTTTTAGGATTAGCGTTTGGCGCGAAAACGTATAAATTAAAATTCGGGCATCACGGCGTGAATCATCCAGTGAAGAATCTGCTGACGGGAAAAATCGAAGTGACGTCGCAAAATCATGGTTTTGCGGTGGATGTGGACACGCTGCCGGATGAACTTGAAGCAACGCATATTAATCTGAATGACAATACGCTTTCGGGTATGCGCCATAAGACGTTGCCAGTGATTTCTGTACAATATCACCCTGAGGCCGCGCCGGGACCACACGATTCGGATTATCTTTTTAAAGAATTTGTCGGTGGAATGGCGGCGGAGAGAAGGAAAGTAAAAAGTAAAAAGTAAAAAGTTTTTTAAAATTACAACCCTACGGTCATTCCGGCTTGTCCGGAATCTTCTTGATCGGCGGTTGGAGTAGCATAAAAGCAAGCCACATTTAGGTAATTGTATTGTAGCAAAATTGGCTTTGGGCAATATTCGAAGATTCCGGACAAGCCGGAATGACAGATATAAAGCTGAATTTATAATCAGAACATTTCTTTAAAAATTTTAAAGCTTTTAAAAGAATATTTTGAAAATATACTTGACACGTAAAAAAAGTTTCGTATATTTGCAAGCTCTTTCAGAGAAAATGGGCAGATGGCCGAGTGGTTAATGGCGACAGACTGTAAATCTGTTCACTCACGTGTACGGAGGTTCAAATCCTTCTCTGCCCACGTTTTTTTAGTCTTAAAGTGCTTTTTAAAAGCACTTTTTTTTGCGGGAGTAGCTCAGTTGGTAGAGCATCTGCCTTCCAAGCAGAATGTCGCGAGTCCGAGTCTCGTCTCCCGCTCTTTTTTTTAGAATGGCCTTCTTTGCTGATGTAGCTCAGTTGGTAGAGCACTTCCTTGGTAAGGAAGAGGTCGCCGGTTCAAATCCGTTCATCAGCTCTTTGTAAAGTTTTGAGTTGTGAATTTTTAATGATGAGTTGCGGAGCGAGTTCGGTTGCTTTTTCTAAGATTCAAAATTCAAAACTAAACACTCAAAACTATCGAATACGGGCGTAGCTCAATTGGTAGAGTCGCGGTCTCCAAAACCGAAGGTTGCGAGTTCAAGTCTTGCCGCCCGTGCTAACTTTCATAAACATACTGTCTTGCTTCGAATTTACGCCACGGTTTAAAAAAAAGACAGCTAATCACGATTATAAAATCCCTGCTATGATTACACAAACAAAAGGTTATTTTGACGACGTTGCAAAGGAAATGAAGAAAGTTTCCTGGCCGACGCGCGAGCAGCTTAAAGAATCTACGGGAGTTGTTTTGATAACGTGCTTTATCATTACGCTGTTTACATACGCTGTGGATACTGTGATGACGCTGATAATGAGCTTCCTTTTTTAAAAACCGTCGCCGAAAATTCATAGAGTAAGGAATTAGAATTTATGGCAACGCCAGAAAAAACAGAAATTGAACATAAATGGTACGCGCTGCGGACTTTTACCGGGCATGAGCAGAAGGTAAAAGCGAGCTTAGAAGCAGAGATCAAGCGGTTGCACCTGGAAGACAGAATTACAGAAATCGTCATTCCACAGGAAACCGTTTTTGAAGTGCGTAATGGCAAAAAGCGTAGCCGCGTTCGGAACTTCCTTCCGGGTTACATGCTGATCAAAACCTCACTTGACAAAAAGATTAAGGAAGTCATTCTCGATACGCCGTCCATTTCGGGATTTGTAGGAACGAAAAACGAAGCGCAGGCACTTCAGGAAGAAGAAGTGAACCGTGTAATCGGGCGCGTAGAAGAGCGAAAAAATATTGAAACAATCGAAACCAGCTTTGCTATTGGCGATCCGATAAAGGTAATTGACGGGCCATTCTCTAATTTTACCGGAACGGTGAAAGAAGTCAATAACGAAAAGCAGAAACTGAAGGTTGAAGTTGGAATTCTTGGGCGTAAAACTCCGGTAGAACTTGACTTTAGTCAGGTTGAGATGGAATCGCCGCAGTAAGTTTAAAATTTTTATAGTGATGTTTTTAAAAACAAGTTTTTAAAAGTATGGCTGAAGAAGTTTTAAAAAAGAGTTGTTTGAAATGTGGTGGCGAGATGGAAGAAGGATTGCTACCTGACTATATTGGAGCATTTGGTATAATGCCGGTCTGGGTAAAAGGTGGGCCAGAAAAAGGAACATTCAGCAGTTTAAAACTTGCTTCCAGAAAAAAATTACGGGTTTTCACATGGCGCTGTATAAAGTGTGGTTTTTTAGAATCATACGCACATGATTGGAAGCCGAGACGATAAAAAAGAAAATTTATATAAATAATAGTTTTAAAAACCACTACAAATTGTAGGAGAATTCCATGGCTAAGAAGATAATGGGTTCGTTTAAACTCCAGGTAAAAGCCGGAGAAGCCACGATGTCGCCGCCTGTCGGCCCGGCATTTGGCCAGCGCGGCTTGAGCGGTATGGAGTTTGTAAAAGCATTTAATGCGAAAACAGCGAAAAGCGCCGGTGAAGTAACACCGGTTGTTGTTACGTTCTTTTCGGATAAGTCTTTTACGTTCGTTGTAAAATCGGTTCCCGCGGCTGTGCAGCTTATTAAAGCAACAGGCGTTCCGAAAGGATCAGGCGTTCCGAATAAAACAAAAGTTGGAAAAGTAACCATGGCGCAGATTAACGAGATCGCAAAAAACAAGATGGAAGATCTGAATTGCGATACACTTGAAAGCGCGGCAAAAATGATTGCGGGCACAGCACGCAGCATGGGCTTGGTAGTAGAAGGATAATATTTTAAAAATATCCTTTTAAAAACTTTTAAAACAATTTTCAACAACGTAAAACCTTTTTAAAAACATGAAACAGAGCAAAAGATACGCTGCGACGTTGAAGACATATACTGCAAAGCAGGAATATGCCTTCCGTGATGCGATTGAAGTTGTAAAGAAAAATGCTACTGCGAAATTTGATGAGTCGTTTGACATCTCGATTCGCCTTGGTGTGGATCCACGTAAAGCAGATCAAATGGTTCGCGGTACGGTTTCCCTTCCTCACGGAACAGGTAAATCAGTTCGCGTGCTTGTGGTAGCAAAATCACCGAAAGATCAGGAAGCTTTGGCAGCAGGAGCTGATTACGCAGGATATACTGATTATCTTGAAAAATTAGCAGGCGGTTGGGCTGATATTGATATTATCATTGCAACTCCTGACGTGATGGGAGAGCTTGGTAAATTAGGTCGTGTCCTTGGGCCTCGCGGCTTGATGCCAAATCCGAAAAGCGGTACCGTAACATTTGATGTAGCTAAAGCCGTTGCTGAAACGAAAGCCGGAAAGATCGAATACCGTGTTGATAAAGCGGGAAATCTTCAGGCCTCTATCGGAAAATGCTCGTTTGATTCAGCAAAATTAGCTGACAACCTAACAACATTTTTCGGCAGCATCATGCGCGCTAAGCCGTCATCAGCAAAAGGAAAATATATCAGAAGTATCAATGTTACTTCGACGATGGGGCCTGGTGTAACTGTAACAGAAGCGTCACTGACCACGAAAGAAAATTCTAATTCATAATTTGCCTATTACGCACTTGCCTGCAAACGCTTCGCTTCTAAACTATGTTTTTTAAAAGCTTTTAAAACTCTTTTAAAAACATTTTGAAGATATACAGGCATTATAATAGATTTAGTACGCCATGATTACAAAACAGAAAAAAACAGAAGTCGTTGCGGACTTAACCGAGAAATTTCAAAACGTAAAAGGTTTTTACGTTATTGATTTTACCGGGATGACCGTAAAGAATTCAATTGATCTTCGACGCGCGTTGAAGGCAAAGAACATTGGATTTTGGGTAGCGAAAAACACCCTGATCCAACGTGCTATGAAAGACGCCGGCCTTGATTTCAATATTCCTGAAGATGTTTTTGCAGGACAGTCAGCAGTTGTCGTCGGATACGATGATCCTGTTGCACCGGCAAAGCTTTTAAAAGAATTTATTGATGCAGGAAAGGTAGATCGTCCGAAGCTGAAAGCAGCGGTTGTGGAAGGGCAGTATTTTGCCGGTTCGCAATTAAAGCAGGTTTCAGAACTTCCGACACGCGAAGATATGATCGCAGCGATCTTAGGCAGCTTGCAGGCACCGGCTTCCGGTATCGTAGGCGCTATCAATGCGGTTATGCGTGATGTAGCTTCCCTTGTGGAAGAAGTAGCGAAAAATAAAGCTGCGTAATTATTGATTTTAAAAACACTTTTTAAAAGAAGTTTTTAAAAGCTTTAAAGAATTTTTAAAAGAAAAATATATTTATAAATATCTAAACGGAGAGTCAGAAATGGCAAATGTAGTAGAAGAATTGGTAGAAAAAATTGGTGCACTTACACTTGTAGAAGCATCAGAACTTAAAAAAGCACTTGAAGAAAAATTTGGTGTAACTGCTGCTGCTCCAATGATGATGGGCGGCGGAATGGCGGCTGGCGCGGCTCCTGCTGCAGCGGCTGAAGAGCAGACAGAATTTGACGTTGAGCTTACAGAAGCCGGCGCTCAGAAACTGAACGTAATCAAAGCAGTTCGTGAAATCACAGGCCTTGGCTTGAAAGAAGCGAAAGACTTGGTAGAAAGCGCTCCGAAAGTTGTGAAAGAAGCAGCAAGCAAAGATGATGCGAACAACCTGAAGAAAAAACTTGAAGAAGCAGGCGCTAAAGTTACATTGAAGTAATTTTTAAAAGCGTACAGCAATTTTGTATCTCCTGAAATAGTTTTAAAAACTGTTTCGGGAGTACATGTTTTTACGTTTGCCTTCGTCTTACACAAAGTTTTTTAAAAAAGCACGACCTCACACCTTGTACACAATACAAAAAATAGATTACATAGTAAGGTTATTATATTAGGATTTTTTGGGCATATATTTATGTCCAGGGAATCCTAATTTTTTCATTACGATTCTCTCACATGATTTTTTAAAAGAGGGTATCACGGCACATGAATAATAATAGAATTGGAAGAATGCCTCTCGGTAGTGTGGTTCGTTTGCGCGACCGCATCAGCTTTTCACGGCTGCCGGAGGATCCGGAATACCCGGATTTGCTAAACATACAGCTTGATGCCTACTGGGAGTTCCTACAGGAAAATGTTCCCGCGTCTGACCGCCAGCCGGTTGGGCTTCAGCAGGCATTTCTGATGAATTTTCCTATCGAAGATGCATCTGGAATGTACGAGCTTGAGTTTGTTGACTATATCATTGAAAAGCCAAAATATAACGAAGAAGAATGCCGCGAGCGCGAATTAACATTCGCAAAACCCTTAAAAGCGCGTCTGCGCCTTTCAAGCAAGGCCGCTCCGGATTCCGAAGATTACATGGAAGCGATTATCCAGGAAGTATATCTTGGAAATATTCCTGCTATGACTCCGCGCGGAACGTTTATTATTAATGGCGCTGAGCGCGTAATTGTTGCACAGCTCCACCGTTCTCCGGGCGTATTCTTTGATGACGCGATGCACCCGAACGGTACGCGGATTTTTTCTGCGCGTATTATTCCTTTCCGCGGTTCGTGGGTGGAATTTATTACGGATATTCATGATGTCATGTACGCGTATATTGACCGTAAGAAGAAATTTCCGGTTACAACGCTTTTACGTGCATTAGGATTTTCTTCTGATGAAGAGATTCTGAGCTTGTTTGAATTGTCACAGGATGTGGCAAAAGCAGACTTAAGCGAAGAATTGTACGGACGCCGCCTTTCAGCCGACGTTGTAGATATGTCCACCGGCGAGATCATTGCCAATCGTGATATGCTCTACGATGAACGTCTTGCTGAAGTGTTCGCTAATGCTGATACTGATGGAATTAAACTATATAAATATGAAAGCCAGGGTACTGAGCCGATCATTGCAAAAACATTAGCGAAAGACCTGTCGAGAAACAGGGAAGATGCTTTGGAAGCAATTTATCGCCAGTTACGCTCGAGTGAGCCGCCGGATTTGGATGCTGCAATTGGCCTTTTGGATAAATTGTTCTTCAATCCGAAGCGCTATGATTTAGGTGTAGTAGGCCGCTATAGAATAAACGAAAAATTACATAATGCTGAGCCACAGGAAATCACTACCCTTATGGTAGAAGATATCGTGGCTATTGTAAAATACCTGATAGAATTGCGTGATGGCAAGCGTTCGGTAGATGATATTGATCACCTGGCTAATCGTCGTGTTCGTACTGTTGGTGAGCAGCTAACGGCACAGTTCAATCTCGGTCTGGCTCGTATGAGCCGCACAATCCGCGAGCGGTTAAGCGTACACGATCATGAGAATGTAACTCCGGCTGATCTGGTAAATGCTCGTACGATCAGTAGTGTTATCAATCAGTTCTTTGGAACGAACCAGCTATCACAGTTTATGGATCAGACAAATCCATTGTCTGAATTAACTCATAAGCGCCGTACATCAGCTCTTGGGCCTGGTGGTCTTACAAGAGAGCGTGCGGGATTTGAGGTTCGTGACGTTCACTATACGCATTACGGTCGTCTTTGTCCAATTGAAACGCCGGAAGGCCCGAACATCGGTCTGATTTCTTCGCTTTCAATGCACGCGAGAATTAATGAGTTTGGATTTATTGAAACTCCATATAAGCGTGTTATCAATGGCAAGGTTCTGGATGAATTAGATTTCCTTCCTGCTGATAAAGAAGAAAACAAAACAGTTGTACCGGCTTCGACGGAAATTGATAAAAATGGTATGATCGTTGGTGACCGTGTAAAAGCCCGCCGTTCAGGTGACTTCGTACTGGTTTCGCCGATGGATGTAGAGTATATGGATGTGTCAACAGATCAGATCACAAGTCCGGCTGCTGCACTTATTCCATTCCTTGAGCATGATGATGCTAACCGTGCGCTAATGGGCTCGAACATGCAACGCCAGGGTGTGCCGCTTCTGCGTCCACAGGCGCCGTATGTAGGAACAGGTATGGAAGCAAAAGTTGCTCAGGATTCACGCGCACTGACCGTTGCGGAAGGCGATGGAGTTGTGGAATATTCATGTGCAGATTATATCCGTGTACGGTATGATGACATCCGTACTGAAGAGGAGAAACTAACAACATACGATACAAATCGCGTTATTACTTATCCATTATTGAAGTTTTTCCGTACGAACCAGGATACTTCTATCAATCAGCGTCCGGCTGTAGTAGAAGGTCAGCGTGTACGCAAAGGTATGCCTCTTGCTGATGGCGCTTCAACGGAAAAAGGCGAACTGGCTCTTGGAAGAAACGTCCTTGTAGCATTCATGCCTTGGCGTGGATATAACTTTGAGGATGCTATCATCATCTCGGAGAAAATGGTAGCGGAAGACGTCTTTACATCAATTCACATTGAAGAATATACTCTCCAGGTTCGCGATACAAAGCGTGGTGAAGAAGAATTTACCCGTGAAATTCCAAATGTAAGTGAAGAAGCTACAAAAGACCTCGATGATGCCGGTGTTATCCGTGTTGGAGCAAAGGTTCGCGAAGGAGATATCCTGATTGGTAAGATCACTCCAAAAGGTGAAACTGATCCAACACCGGAAGAAAAACTTCTTCGTGCGATATTTGGTGATAAGGCAGGTGATGTAAAAGATGTTTCTTTAAAAGCACCTCCGGGATTAAAAGGGGTTGTTATTAATACCAAACTCTTTACACGTCGTCTTATGGCTGCTGATGCTGATTCACGCTCAGACGAAAAGAAACGTCGTGAGCAGATTGACAAGCAGGAGCAGAGAGATCGTGATGACCTTGAAAATGAGACTGTAAAGAGATTAGATGCAATTCTTGGTGGGCATAAAACGCTTGGGGTACGTCTCCGTAATGGAGCGTCGTTGATTCGCAGCGGTGCTACTATTGAGAAAGGCGAGCTAATTGCAAAATATAAAGATGGAAGCCTTCGTATAGATGAAATTGATTTTGAACACGAGATGGTTGCAGATAAAAATGCAATGACTTTGGTTCGGAATCTGATGAAGAGCTTCGAATACAAGCGCAATGATTTCCTTGGTGATGCGCGCGCAGAACGTAATAAAATTGCGTTAGGTGATGAGCTTCAGCCGGGTATTCTCCAGATGTCAAAAGTTTATGTTGCTAAAAAGCGTAAACTTCAGGTTGGTGATAAAATGGCCGGCCGTCACGGTAATAAAGGTATCGTGTCAAAGATCGTTCCTCAGGAAGATATGCCGTTCCTGCCAGATGGCACACCGGTTGATATTGTACTGAACCCACTTGGTGTACCTTCGCGTATGAACCTTGGACAGTTGTATGAAACTGCACTCGGCTGGGCGGCTTCAAAATTGGGTGTGCACTTTGCAACTCCGATTTTTGATGGCGCTACATGGGAAGAAGTTGGCGAGTATCTTGAAAAAGCCGGATTGCCCGCGAGTGGTAAGACAGTTTTGATAGATGGCCGTACCGGTGATCCGTTTGAGCAGGAAGTAACTGTTGGTATGATCTACATGCTGAAACTTTCACACCTTGTGGAAGATAAAATTCACGCACGTTCTATCGGGCCATACTCACTTATCACGCAGCAGCCATTGGGCGGTAAAGCTCAGTTTGGTGGCCAGCGTCTTGGTGAGATGGAGGTTTGGGCACTTGAAGCATACGGTGCGGCTCACACTCTTCAGGAAATGATCACGATGAAGTCGGATGATGTACAGGGCCGGGCAAAAATGTATGAAGCCATTGTAAAAGGCGACAACATGCCAAATCCGAATATTCCTGAATCATTCAACGTATTAGTGCGCGAACTTCAGGGGTTATGCCTTGATATTAAACTTGATTAATTTCTTTTAAAAAACCGGACGTGAGTCTTCAAACTGTTTTTAAAACGCTTTTAAAAAGAATCTTTTAAAACGTTACTTTTAAAAAGTTTTTAAAAACAATACAAATGCTCACGTCAATGCGGTATAATTGTACCACTCGAATGTCCGATGTACAAATGGAGGCATTCTAATGCAATCACATCTTATCCCTCGTAAGGGATTTTCTTCGATTACTATTAAAATTGCTTCGCCTGATGACGTTTTAAACCGTTCTCATGGCGAGGTTACAAAACCTGAAACGATAAATTACCGCTCATTCCGCCCTGAAAAGGATGGACTTTTTTGCGAAAAGATCTTCGGGCCAATTCGCGATTGGGAATGTGCGTGTGGTAAATATAAGCGTATTCGTTATAAAGGCATCGTCTGCGATCGTTGCGGTGTAGAAGTTACGCAAAAATCAGTTCGCCGTGAGCGCATGGGGCATATCATGCTTGCTGTGCCGGTGGTACATATCTGGTTTTTACGCTCTCTTCCGAGTAAGATCAGCGCTGTTCTCGGTATGCCAACAAAGGATGTTGAGCGTATCGTCTATTACGAATCATACGTAGTAGTGCAGCCGGGTATGACGGGACTTTTACAAAAAGACCTTCTTACAGAAGATCAATACCTTGAAATCCTTGCAGGAATTCCAGAGGCAGATCAGCATCTTGAAGATGAAGATCCGCGCAAATTCATCGCTCTTATCGGTGGTGAAGCGATTAAAGAGATTTTAAAAAGAATTGATCCCGAAGATGAGTATTTACGTCTTCGTGAGATTCTACGCGGTGAAACTTCGCAACAAAAGAAAACAGATCTTTTAAAAAGACTTCGCGTTTTAGAAGCATTCCGTGCTACTGAAACAAAAGTTCCAAACCGCCCTGAGTGGATGGTGCTTGATGTTGTTCCGGTGATCCCACCTGATCTTCGTCCTCTTGTACCTCTTGAAGGAGGACGCTTTGCAACGTCTGATTTGAATGATCTTTACCGTCGTGTTATTATCCGTAATAACCGTTTAAAAAGACTGATAGATATTAAAGCGCCGGAAGTAATTCTTCGTAATGAGAAGCGTATGCTTCAGGAATCTGTGGATGCGTTATTTGATAATAGCCGCCGCAGTATTCGCAGTGAATCACAGCGTGCTTTAAAATCATTGTCCGATACACTGAAAGGTAAAACCGGACGCTTCCGCCAGAATCTTCTTGGTAAGCGTGTGGATTATTCAGGCCGTTCGGTAATTGTCGTTGGCCCGGAATTAAAGATCCACGAGTGCGGATTGCCAAAAGATATGGCAGTTGAGCTTTTTAAGCCATTCGTCATCCGCAAACTCATTGAGCGCGGACACGTAAAAACGGTAAAAAGCGCAAAGAAAATGGTCGAGCGCAAAACAACGGAAGTGTGGGATATCCTTGAAAAAGTGATTGACGGACACCCGGTAATGCTAAACCGTGCTCCGACACTTCACCGCTTGGGTATTCAGGCATTCCAGCCAAGACTTATTGAAGGGAAGGCTATCCAGCTTCACCCTCTTGTAACGACGGCTTTTAACGCGGATTTTGACGGTGACCAGATGGCTGTTCACGTTCCTATCAGCCACGAAGCGCAATTGGAAGGAATGTTGCTGATGCTTGCGTCGCACAATATTATGCACACGCAGAATGGTGATCCTATTACTGTACCTTCACAGGACATGGTTTTGGGAACATATTACCTGACAAAAGTTCGCCGTAATTCTCTTGGAGAAGGTAAAATATTTTCTTCTCCATCTGAAGTTATCATTGCATTTGATTCTAAAAAAATCGCTCTTCATGCGAAAATTAAAGTTCGTATGAATGGCAAGATCATTGAAACCTCGACCGGACGTGTGATCTTTAATAAGATCGTTCCACCGGAAATGGGCTATATCAATGAGATGCTTGGTAAAAAACGCCTTCGTCAAATCATTGCATTATGCTTCCGCAAAGCTGGTCTTGCACGCACAGTTGAATTTCTGGATGCTTTAAAAGAAACCGGATTTACCCACGCTACGCGCGGTGGACTTTCTGTAAGTATTCATGATGTCGTGATTCCTGTTGAAAAAGAAGAAATCATTCGTAAAGCTCAGGAAAACGTTGATAATGTTGAGAATTTCTACCAGAATGGTGTAATTACTGCCGGTGAGCGCTATAACAAGATCATTGATGCCTGGTCAACAGCGACAAACAAAGTAGCTGACAAGCTTTATAATGATCTTCAAAAAGCACAAGACGGATTTAATACATTCTGGATGATGCTTGACTCACAGGCGCGTGGTTCGAAAGAGCAGGTGCGCCAGCTGGCAGGTATGCGTGGTTTGATGGCTAAGCCGCAAAAATCACTTACCGGCTCAACGGGTGAATTGATTGAAAACCCGATCATTTCGAATTTTAAAGAAGGATTGTCTATCCTTGAATACTTTATTTCAACGCACGGTGCGCGTAAAGGTCTTGCCGATACAGCTTTAAAAACTGCTGATGCGGGTTACCTTACACGTCGTCTGCATGACGTTGCCCAGGATATGATCATATCAGAGCGCGATTGCGGTACGATCCGTGGTGTGGAAATGATGGCTTTAAAAGAAGGTGAAGAGATCAAGGAATCACTTCAGGAGCGTATTATGGGGCGTGTCGCATTAAGCGATGTTGTTGACCCTATTACCAATGAACTGATCATTAAAGCAAAAGATGTCATTACTGAAGACCTAGCACAGAAAGTTGCTGAAAGCTCAATTGAATCCGTAAGGATCCGTTCAGCTCTTGCGTGTGAATCACGTCGCGGTGTTTGTGCTAATTGCTATGGTCGTAATCTGGCAACCGGTCAAATGGTGGACGTTGGTGAAGCTGTAGGAACTATTGCTTCTCAGTCGATCGGCGAGCCGGGAACACAGTTGACGCTTCGTACATTCCACACGGGAGGTACGGCAAACCTTGTCACTTCACAATCATCGGCGATTGCAAAATTTGACGGTATCATCCAGTTTGAAAACGTTAAAAATGTAAGCTACGAAGAAGAAGAAGGAATGATCAGCGTTGTTACCAGCCGAAGCGGTGTAATTCACATCGTCGAGCAGGATAGTAATCGTACTCTCACGAAATATGATGCTATGTATGGCGCAGTTCTTCACGTACAGGATGGACAAAAAGTTTCAAAAGGCGATCCGATCTACGAATGGGATCCGTATAATGCTGCGATTATCACCGAAAAAGCAGGACGCATCAGGTACAAAGACCTTATGCAGAATGTAACGTACCGTGAGGAAAATGATGAGCAGACAGGACACATTACAAAGGTTGTTGTTGATTCCCGTGACCGTACAAAATCACCGGCGATTGAAATTGTGGATGAAGAAGGTAATTTAATCCAAAGTTATATTATCCCGACTCGTGCGCAAATCATTGTGGACGATCATGAAATGGTAGGGATCGGCGCGAAACTTGTAAAAATCCCGCGTGATCAAGGCCGTATGAGAGATATTACAGGAGGTTTGCCGCGAGTAACTGAGCTTTTTGAAGCCCGTGCTCCCCAGCTGCCTGCTGTTGTTTCTGAAATTGACGGTATTGTTTCCTTCGATAAACCGCGTCGTGGTATGCGTGTGATCGTGGCAACAAGTCTTGACGGACAGACTCGCGCGGAAGCTACTGTCTCACAAGGTAAATATGTACTGGTACAGGATGGTGACTTAGTTCGTGCGGGAGACCGTATGACTGAGGGGCCAATCAATCCGCATGATATTCTTCGTATCAAAGGAGCAGGAGCAGTTCAGGAATATCTCGTAAATGAGATCCAAGAAGTGTACCGTATGCAGGGTGTGAAGATCAATGATAAACACATTGAAATTATCGTACGGCAGATGCTTCAGAAAGTTCGTATCACGGACTCAGGTGACTCGGCATTCCTTGAAAATGATCAGGTGGATCGTATCCGGTTCATGGATGAGAACGAGATGTTGAAAAATCACATGATCGTAACAGAAAAAGGTGATTCTAAATATCGCAATGGCCAGCTAATCAGTAAAAAGAAATTCCGTGAATTAAACAATGATCTGAAAAGACGTGAGCGTGCATTGATCGAAGCGCGTCCTACTGATCCTGCAATTGCTGAACGTCTTTTACTTGGCATTACACAGGCATCATTGACAACGGAAAGCTGGCTGTCAGCTGCATCATTCCAGGAAACGACACGTGTACTTGCTGATGCATCTGTAGCAGCGAAAATTGATACGCTAAGCGGCCTTAAAGAAAACATTATCTTAGGACAGCTCATTCCTGCCGGTACGGGACTCCGCCGCTATCAGGATATGATCGTAACAGGTAGTGTTGGAAATATATTTGGCGCAGATGCAATTCTTGACGCAAGAGCACCGGAGGAATTCATTCCTTCAGCAGCAGCGCTTGAAGCAAACCGCAAACCAAGTAAGTCTAAAAAAGTCACTGTATAACAACAAGTGCTTCGTTACAGTAAAGCCGCTCTTTTTAAAAGAGCGGCTTTTTTGTTTTAAAAAGAATGTTTTAAAAAGAATGTTTTAAAAAGAATGTTTTAAAAAGAATGTTTTAAAAAGA
>JAZKFS010000002.1:0-23308 GCA_040386315.1 Bacteroidota bacterium | reverse complement strand
ATAGTATTTATTTTAAAAACCTTATTTGGAAATGATAGTGATACTCCATATTTTTGCAATCTTTTTTAAAAGAAGAGAGTAACACAATAGTTTTTAAAAAAACTCGTTATATCACATCTAATAAAATCCACTCTCTCATAATCACTAATACGTAGAATTGCAATGGGTGACATCACGAAAGTTCGCAATATCGGTATCTCCGCTCACATTGACTCGGGTAAAACCACTCTCAGTGAGCGCATTTTGTTTTATACAGGAAAAGTACATGCGATCCATGAAGTGCGCGGTAAAGACGGTGTTGGCGCTAAGATGGACTCGATGGACCTTGAACGTGAAAAAGGAATTACAATCCAGTCCGCTGCTACGTATTGCCAGTGGAAGGAATTTGAAATAAATCTGATTGATACTCCGGGACACGTGGATTTTACCGTTGAGGTAGAGCGTGCTCTTCGAGTACTTGACGGTGCTGTGCTTGTACTTTGCGGTGTATCCGGTGTACAGAGTCAGTCTATTACGGTTGACCGTCAGATGCGCCGTTACAACGTGCCGCGCCTTGCGTTTATCAATAAAGTTGACCGCTCTGGTTCAAATCCTGACAAAGTTATCGGCCAGCTTCGTGAGAAATTGCACCACAATGCGCTCATGATGACAATGCCAATGGGACTTGAAGATAAATTTGAAGGCGTTATTGACCTTATTAAAATGAATGCTATCTACTATCGCGGCGACAATGGCGTAGATGTAGTAGAAGAGCCAATTCCGGCAGAATACCTTGAGTCAGCAAAGCAATACCGCGAGAAAATGATCGAAGGTATGTCTGACCTTGATGATAATATAGCAGAAAAATTCCTTGGCGGCGAAGAGATCGGTGTTGATGAGCTGATCGCTGCGATCCGTAAAGCAACTCTTGATCTGAAACTTACTCCTGTGTATGTAGGAACAGCGATGAAGAATAAAGGCGTTCAAACGCTTCTTGATGCTGTTGGTATGTTCCTTCCAAGCCCGGATGAAGTGAAAAACGAA
This sequence comes from Bacteroidota bacterium, assembly GCA_040386315.1. Lineage (GTDB taxonomy): Bacteria > Bacteroidota > Ignavibacteria > Kapaibacteriales > DASPKH01 > DASPKH01. Next base: position 22,285 of record JAZKFS010000002.1, on the reverse strand, counting down.
GCACTTGACCAGGATAATAATGAAGCTAAAGTTGAATTAACTTCAGAGCCGACTGCACCATTAGTTGCGCTTGCTTTTAAACTGGAAGATGGACGCTACGGACAATTGACCTATATGCGTATCTATCAGGGTTCTGTGAAAAAAGGCGATACAATTTTCAATGCTGTTAACGGTAAGAAAATCAAAGTTCCTCGCTTGGTTCGTATGCACTCTGACGAGATGCACGAGATTGATTCGGCAGTAGCAGGCGATATCGTTGGTATGTTCGGTGTGGATTGCGCGTCGGGTGATACATTCACTGACGGCAAGATCAACGTAACAATGACTTCGATGTTCGTTGCAACTCCGGTAATTGAATTGGCTGTAGCCCCAAAGGAAAAAACAGGACAGGTGAACTTTTCAAAAGCACTTAACCGCTTTACAAAAGAAGATCCTACATTCCAGGTTTATCGTGATGAGGAGTCAGGCGAAACAATTATCAAAGGAATGGGCGAGCTTCACCTTGATATTTATATCGAGCGTATCAAGCGTGAGTACAATACTGAAGTAATTGTTGGTAAACCAAAAGTAGCTTTCCGCGAAACAATCAACCAAAGAGCTGACTTTAACTATACGCACAAAAAGCAAACAGGTGGTTCGGGACAATTCGCACGTGTTGCAGGTTACATGGAGCCGATTCCAGCTGAAGAAGGCAAAAACTATGAATTCGTTGACAATATTGTTGGTGGTGTGATCCCTCGTGAATACATTCCGGCTTGCGATAAAGGTTTTAAAGAGCAGAAGGAAAATGGGCAGCTAATCGGCCAACCTGTGGTAAACATCAGAATGGTGATCAACGACGGTGCTACACACGCTGTGGATTCGTCAGAGATGGCTTTTAAAATCGCTGCAATGTCTGCATTCCGCGAAGCATATGAAAGCGCTAAGCCGATCATCCTTGAGCCGATCATGAAACTTGAGGTTTCAGCTCCTGAAGAATTTCAGGGTTCGGTAATCGGACAAGTCAATCAGCGTCGCGGTGTGATCATGGGAACAGCACAGGAAACAGGATATGTGATCGTAGAATCAGAAGTGCCGCTAAGTGAGATGTTCGGCTATTCCACTGATCTTCGCTCTGCTACACAGGGAAAAGGTGAATTCTCAATGGAATTTGCAAAATATGCACCAGTACCAAAAGCAATTCAGGATGAAATGGTAAAGGAACACCAGAAACGTCGTGCTGAAGGTAGATAAACACTGAGTTTTTAAAAGAAATTCTCCGTCCAAACGGGCGGAGAATTTTCTTTTTTAAAAGGGTAAAGTTACAGTTTTTAAAAGAAAAAAAGCCGGAAAATTGGTTTTAAAAAGAGTTTTTAAAAGAAAATTGAAACTTTTTTTAAAAATAATAAAAAAAAACTTGCACAGCGTAGATAATGCCCGTATATTTGCAAGCTCTTTTTGAACGGGGCTACCACTAACAGAATTTCACTAGAAAAAGCAGATAGGAGTATTACGAAGTGCCAACGATAAATCAATTAATTCGCAAAGGACGTAAAGTTGTAGTAGTAAAAAGCAAGTCGCCTGCTTTGGAATCATGTCCTCAGCGTCGCGGTGTTTGTACAAGAGTTTATACGACAACTCCTAAGAAACCAAATTCTGCTCTTCGTAAAGTAGCTCGTGTACGATTGACAAATCAAATTGAAGTTACTGCGTATATTCCAGGCGAAGGCCACAATTTGCAGGAGCACTCAATTGTTCTGATTCGCGGTGGACGTATTAAGGATCTTCCCGGCGTTCGTTATCACATTGTACGCGGTACAGCCGATGCTCAGGGCGTAAGCGGTAGAAAACAAGGCCGTTCTAAATACGGCGCTAAACGCGTTAAGCCAGGCCAGGCAGTAGCAGCAGTTGGTAAAGGAAAAAAGAAGTAATTTTTAAAAAGATAGTAATCGAAGATAAAATATAATGAGAAAGAACAGAGCGCAACGCCATCGTGTAGAACCAGATCCTCAATTTAACGATGTGATCGTATCAAAGTTTATCAATAATATTATGCAGGGCGGTAAAAAAAGTACTGCACGTCGTATTATGTATGATGCTTTTGATACTGTAGGTCAGCGTACAGGCCAAAACCCTGTCGATGTTTTCCGTAAAGCTCTTGCAAATGTTTCTCCTGCACTTGAAGTAAAAGCACGCCGCGTTGGTGGTGCTACATATCAGGTTCCTTCGGAAGTTCGTGAAGATCGCCGTATTGCTTTGGCAATCCGCTGGTTATCAGGATATGCTTCTGAGCGTCGTGATAAAAGTGCTTCTCTTCGTTTGGCTGCTGAGTTTATCGCAGCTGCGAATGGTGAAGGCGGCGCAGTAAAGAAAAAAGATGATGTGCATAGAATGGCTGATGCTAACAAAGCATTCGCTCACTTCAAGTGGTAGTTTAAAAAAGATTTTTTGTTCTTTGTAAATTGGGTCTTTAAAAATTATGCCACGTACAGTTGATATTGGTAGAGTAAGAAATATTGGCATCATGGCTCATATTGATGCAGGTAAAACTACCACAACTGAACGCATACTTTTTTTTGCTGGTGTAATTCACAGAATGGGCGAGGTTCACGAAGGAACAGCCGTTATGGATTATATGGAGCAGGAAAGAGAGCGTGGTATTACAATAACTTCAGCTGCAACGACATGCTTTTGGCGCGATTATCAGATCAATATTATTGATACGCCCGGACATGTTGATTTTACAGCAGAAGTACAGCGATCACTTCGCGTCTTGGATGGTGCTGTTGCACTATTTGATGCAGTAGCTGGAGTGGAGCCGCAATCAGAAACAGTTTGGCGCCAGGCAGATGAATATAATGTACCGCGAATCGCTTATATCAATAAGATGGATCGCATGGGTGCAGATTTTAAAAGAGTAATTGAAATGATGCGCGAGCAACTTGCTGCACGTCCGATTGCTTTGCAAATGCCGATAGGGAGTGGAGATGAGTTTGAAGGACTGATTGATATTTTTAGAATGAAAGCATTTCTTTTTAAAGATGGACAGTCAGGAGTTGAAACAATTGAAGCAGAAATTCCTGAAAATCTTTTAAAAGAAGCTTCGGAATTGAGAACAGAGCTTGTCGAAGCTGCGATTGAGAATGATGATGAGTTAATGGAGCAGTATCTGAACGGAGAAGAGATTGGAGAAGATGTTTTAAAAAGTGCAATTCGTCAGGGTGTAATTACAAATCGCTTTACAGCAATTTTTTGCGGATCATCCTTTAAAAATAAAGGTGTGCAATTATTATTGGATGCAATCGTAGATTACCTTCCTTCACCAGAAGATGTTGGTGTGATTGAGGGATTTGATGTAGAAGATGAAAGTAAAGTTTTAAAGAGAATGCCTCTGGATGATGAACCATTTTCAGGCCTTGCCTTTAAAATTTTAACTGACCAGTTTGTTGGAAAGTTAGTTTTTACCCGGATTTATTCCGGTAGTTTAAAAAGTGGCGACGCTGTTTTAAACACAATTTCGGGAAAGAAAGAAAGAGTCAACCGTTTATTGAAAATGCATGCGAACCGACGTGAAGAAATTCAGGAAGCATTCGCAGGCGATATAGTCGCAATCCCTGGTCTAAGGGTCACCCGTACAGGTGATACTCTCTGTGATCAGAAAAATCCAGTTATCTTTGAAAAGATACAGTTTGCCGAGCCGGTTATTAACCAGTCTATCGAAGCAAGAACACTTGCCGAGCAGGATAAATTAATAGAAGCGCTTATCAAACTAACCGAAGAAGACCCTACATTTCGATACCGCAACGACGAAGAGAGCGGACAGGTTATTATTAGTGGCGTTGGTGAGCTACACTTAGAAATTATAGTTGATAGATTAAAGCGTGAGTTTGGTATCTCTACCAAAGCGGGCAAGCCGCAGGTAGCATACCGTGAGACTATTACCGAAACTGTAACTCATGAAGAAACACTTGAGCGGCAGGTAGGAGCAAAGACACAATTTGCTCGGGTGATTTTGGAATTATTTCCAAATGAACGAGGAAAAGGTTTTAGTTTTGACAATCAAACCACAGCAGAAATCATACCTTTACAATTTGTATCGGCAGTCGAGGAAGGAGCAAGGGAGTCATTTGGAGTTGGTGCAGTAGCAGGTTACCCTGTAATTGATGTTGGAGTGAGATTGATTGGTGGCTCATTCGACCCTGCAAACTCAAATGAACTGGCTTTTAAAATAGCTTCATCTCTTGCGATTAAAGAAGCAATCAGAAAAGCTAGCCCGGTAGTTTTAGAACCGGCTTTTAAAGTCGAAGTGACTGTTCCTAATGATTATCTCGGTGATGTGGTTGCAGATTTAAGCTCACGGCGCGGTAAGATTGAAGGGATATCACAGAGAAATATATTGCAGGTGGTGACAAGTACAGTGCCTTTGTCGGAAATGTTCGGATATGTGACGCAATTACGGTCGATTACTCAGGGACGCGGATCATATAATATGACATTCTCACACTACGAACCGGCAATAGTCAAGGCATCGAACGGATACTTTTAAAATAAAAATAAATAAATAATTAAGTCTCGTATTTTATTTAGCACCTAAAGGAGCGGTAAAAATGGCTAAAGAGAAGTTTGAAAGGAATAAACCGCACGTTAACGTCGGTACTATTGGTCACGTAGATCATGGCAAAACAACGCTTACTGCTGCAATCACTGCAGGATTAGCAAAAAAAGGTTTTGCTCAGGCGCGTAGCTTTGATTCAATTGATAATGCACCTGAAGAGCGCGCTCGTGGGATCACGATTGCAACAGCTCACGTGGAATATGAAACTGACAATCGCCACTATGCACACGTTGACTGCCCAGGTCACGCGGATTATGTAAAAAACATGATCACTGGTGCTGCCCAGATGGACGGAGCTATTCTAGTGGTAGCTGCAACTGACGGTCCGATGCCACAAACCCGTGAGCATATTCTTTTAGCTCGCCAGGTTGGCGTACCAAATATCGTTGTCTTTTTAAATAAAGTAGATATTGCAGATCCTGAGCTTTTAGAACTTGTAGAACTTGAAGTTCGTGAGCTTTTAACAAAATATGAATTCAATGGCGATGAGATTCCAATTGCTAAAGGTTCTGCTACTCAGGCGCTAGAAGCAGGTACAGATCCTTCGGCTACAAAAGAAGACCCACGCCTTCAGTCAATCTATGAATTGATGGATAGTGTAGACAGCTACATTCCAACTCCGGTTCGTGACATTGATAAGCCTTTCCTTATGCCGGTTGAGGATGTATTCTCAATCACAGGTCGTGGAACAGTAGCAACAGGACGTATCGAGCGCGGTATTGTAAAAGTTGCTGAAGAAGTTGAAATCGTTGGATTTGGCCTTCAAAAAAGAACAACGGTAACTGGTATTGAGATGTTCCGTAAACTTCTTGATGAAGGTCGTGCAGGTGATAACGTAGGTCTTCTCCTTCGCGGTGTGGATAAAGAAGAAATTGAGCGCGGTATGGTTCTTGCTAAACCGGGTACAATTACTCCTCACCATAAATTTACTGCACAGATCCTTGTGTTAACCAAAGAAGAAGGCGGACGTCATACTCCTTTCTTTGCGGGATACAGACCGCAATTTTACTTCCGCACAACGGACGTAACAGGTGTGGTGACTTTGCCTGCAGGCGTAGAGATGGTAATGCCTGGTGACAACGTGGATAACCTTTCAATCGAACTTATTACTCCTGTAGCTATGGAAGAAGGCTTGCGCTTCGCGGTTCGTGAAGGTGGCAGAACAGTAGGTGCCGGTGTAGTAACGAAAATCGTAGAATAAAATGTAATTTTTATCAGGCAGGAATTAATAACCCTTTCTGCCTGATACATTCAAATATAGTCTCCTGATGGTGGGGTACCGTGGCTGCTCAGAAAATTAGAATAAAGCTGAAATCTTACGATCATAATTTAATAGACAGATCTGCTGAACGTATTGTCAGAACTGTAAAGCAGGCTGGCGCAGTCGTATCAGGTCCAATTCCATTGCCAACAGAGCGCACAGTGTACACAGTGCTTCGTTCCCCGCACGTTGATAAAAAATCTCGTGAGCAGTTTGAAGCAAGAATACACAAAAGATTAATTGATATTTTAAGCTCCACACCTAAGACAATTGATGCGTTAATGCGCCTTGAATTGCCAGCTGGTGTTGATGTAGAAGTGAAAGTTTAAACAGAGAGATATTCATGAGTGCGCTTCTAGGAAAGAAAGTTGGAATGACAAGTGTTTTTACAGAAACCGGAGAGCTGATACCGTGTACGGTTATTGAAGCTGGACCATGTCCTGTAACACAAATCAGAACACAAAAAGTTGATGGATACACGGCAGTACAATTGGGATATGGCGATGTGACAGCAAAACATGTTACGAAACCAGTTGCCGGTCAGTACAAAAAATCTAATACGACTCCGAAGAGATATTTACGCGAATTCAGAGATATGCAAAAAGAATATAACTTAGGTGATATTCTTACAGTAGAGATCTTTGCAAAAGGCGATAAAGTTAAAATTTCAGGGACAGGAAAGGGAAAAGGTTTTCAGGGTGTAATGAAGCGTCACCATTTTAGCGGTGTTGGTGGAACTACACACGGTCAATCTGATCGCCAGAGAGCGCCGGGCTCGATCGGATCATCATCATATCCTTCAAGAGTTTTTAAAGGAATGAAGATGGCAGGTAGAATGGGCGGCAAGCGTATCTCAATACGTAATCTTGAAATTATTCAAGCTATTCCCGAATCAAATTTGCTCCTTATTAAAGGAAGCATTCCGGGGACACCAAATTCAATAATTGAAATAGTCAAGCTGTAGTAGGACTGATAAAATGGTAGTTGACGTTTACGATAAACTTGGTCAAAAATCTGGCCAAACAGAATTGCCCGATGATATATTTGGTATCGAGCCGAATGAGCATGCTATGTATCAGGCAGTGCGAGTTTATCTTGCGCATCAGCGTCAAGGTACTCACAAAGTAAAAACTCGTACAGAAGTTTCCGGTGGTGGTAAAAAACCATGGAAACAAAAAGGACGTGGTACTGCAAGATCTGGTTCTTCGCGTTCACCAGTATGGGTGGGAGGTGGTACATCACATGGTCCTCAGCCACACTTATATACAATTGACCTTCCAAGAAAAGTCAAAAAATTAGCACGAAAGTCAGCTTTGTCTCTTCGCCTTCAGGAAGAGAATCTACTTGTAGTTGATGATTTTCAATTAGATGGGATTAAAACAAAGAGCGTTGCTGAAATTCTTAAAGCTTTGAATATTGGCACTAGAAAAACTTTGATTTTACTTCCAAATGCAGAGAAGAATGTTATTTTTTCAGCAAGGAATATTGCTGGAGTTACGACGGCATTAGCTGATAAGATTTCTGCATATGATATTCTTAAAAATAATAAAATAGTGCTGTATAAAAGTGCTATTGAAAATCTGACTAAGACATTTTTAGATTAATATTGCCGAAAGGTAGTTTTCACTTATGGCAAATGTAATTAAGCGTCCCGTAATAACGGAAAAGGCTTCACACCTCACTCATCTTCGCCAGTATGTATTTGAAGTAGAAACTACTTCAAATAAAATACAGATCAAAGATGCTATTGAGTCAATGTTTAGTGTAAATGTAGTTACTCTGCGTACAGTACGTATGAAAGGAAAAGCTAAATCTCGCTTTACCAAAAAGGGACTTATGCGCGGAAAAAGTGCTTTGCGAAAAAAAGCATATATTACTTTAAAAGAAGGCCAGACGCTTGATATTGTATCGGGTGAAGCCACATCTACAGAAGATTAGTTTTATAAAGGTATATAAATGGCTCTTCGTGTTTTTAAACCGATAACCCCTGGAACGAGGCATTATTCAGTTTCTTCTTTTGAAGAGATTACTACTAACCGCCCTGAAAAATCTTTGCTCGCTCCGATTAAAAAGAGCGGTGGTAGAAATAATACCGGGCGTATTACCTCACGTCACCGTGGTGGTGGTCATAAGCGTAAGTACAGAATTATTGATTTTAAGCGTAATAAAATTGATATGCCGGCTAAAGTTCTTACTATAGAATATGATCCGAATAGAACTTGCTATATTGCGCTTCTCGAATATGCTGATTTAGAGAAAAGGTATATACTAGCACCTGAAAAAGTTAAAGTTGGTGATATCTTACAATCAGGTACTAATTCTGATTTAAAAGATGGTAATGCACTTCCTTTAAGACGGATTCCTGTAGGCTTGTTTATTCATAATATTGAATTACAGCCGGGAAAAGGTGGTCAGATGGTAAGGAGTGCTGGAACATCAGCTCAATTAGTAGCTGTAGATGATACCAAGGCGCAAATTAAATTACCTTCTGGTGAAATCAGATTAGTAAGTTCCAAATGTATGGCTACATTAGGTACTGTAGGTAATGGAACGCATGAGAATATCTTGTACGGTAAAGCCGGTCGTAAAAGATGGCTTGGTGTAAAACCACAAACACGCGGTATGGCGATGAATCCAATTGATCACCCGATGGGTGGTGGTGAGGGTAAGTCTAAATCGGGTGGTGGACGCTTACATCCACGCTCGCCATGGGGCCAATTAGCCAAAGGTCTGAAAACCCGTAAGAAAAAGAAAGCATCCAGCAAATCTATTGTACGTCGTAGAAACGCAAAATAAGAAATAAACATCATGGCTCGTTCGTTAAAAAAAGGTCCATTTATTAGCTTTAAACTTTTAAAGAAAGTTGATACTTTAAATGAAACTGGTGCAAAAAAGGTTGTAAAAACCTGGTCAAGAGCATCAACAATTTCTCCGGACTTTGTTGGACATACTTTTGCCGTACATAATGGAAATAAATTTATTCCCGTATATGTAACCGAAAATATGGTAGGGCATAAATTAGGTGAGTTTTCGCCAAGCAGAACCTTTAGAGGGCATGCGGGCAATAGAAAGGATCAGCGAACTAAAAGATAAAAGTGACTCTTATGGAAGCAAAAGCTATACAGCGGTATATACGCTCATCTCCGCGTAAGATGCGATTGGTAATTGATCTCATCCGTGGTAAAAATGCTGCAGAAGCATTGGCAATTTTAAAGTTTACACCAAAAAGTGCCGCAAGAGATGCGGAACAGGTATTACGTTCAGCAATTTCAAATATCTCAAATATAGAAACTGCGGGAAATGTGAGGCCAGATGCGCTTTTTGTAAAAGAAGTCTTTGTCAACCAAGGTGCAATGGCTAAAAGAATATCTCCTGCACCGATGGGTAGAGCTTATAGAATTCGCAAACGTTCAAACCATTTAACGATAATTGTTTCTACAAAATAATAGCAAAAGCAAGGAGTGCTATCTTGGGACAGAAAACGCATCCAATCGGACTACGTTTAGGAATAATAAGACCTTGGGAAGCAAATTGGTTCGATGAGAAAAACATCGCCGAAAAGCTAACTGAAGATTTGATGGTAAGGTCTTATATTAAGAACCGCTTAAAGAAAGCGGGCGTATCACGTGTAATTGTAGAGCGTACCGCTAAACAACTTCGTGTAACTATTAATACTTCGCGTCCTGGTGTTATCATCGGACGTTCAGGAAAAGATATATCTCAACTTGAAGAAGAATTGAAAAAAGTAACAAATAAGGATGTAAAAATTCTTATTAGTGAAATTAAAAGGCCGGAACTTGATGCTCAGCTTGTAGCGGAAAATATCGCTCAGCAGCTTGAAGGAAGGATTTCTTTCAGAAGAGCTTTAAAGCAGGCAGTTTCAGCTGGTATGCGTACAGGAGCTGAAGGTATTAAGGTAATGACGTCAGGCCGCTTAGGCGGTGCAGATATGTCAAGAACGGAACAGTATAAAGAAGGAAGAGTTCCATTACACACTCTGCGTGCTGATATAGATTATGGAACAGCTACTGCTCATACTGTTTATGGAGCTTTTGGTGTAAAGGTATGGGTATGCCGCGGTGAGATTATCGGAAAGCAGAATAATAAAGATTAATTTTAATTGGTAAAAAGCTATGTTATCGCCTAAAAGAGTTAAACACCGCAAAACCCAACGTGGCCGCAATCGTGGAAAAGCATATCGTGGCTCGACTGTCGATTTTGGGTCATTCGGGATTAAGGCAATGGAAGCTACCTGGATAACAAATCGTCAAATAGAATCAGCACGTATCGCAATAAATAGATATCTAAAGCGTGATGGGAAAGTTTGGATACGTATCTTCCCAGACAAACCAGTAACAAAAAAGCCTGCAGAAACAAGGATGGGTAGTGGTAAAGGTAATCCGGAATTTTGGGTGGCAGTTGTTAAACCGGGACGGATATTGTTTGAAGTAGATGGGGTATCGCGAGAATTAGCAGAAGAAGCTATGCGCCTTGCATCTCATAAACTACCTATAAAAACAAAATTTGTAACACGCATTGACCTTCAGGGACAATAGATATATGAAAGCTCGCAAAGCAAAAGATTTACGTCAACTTTCTCAAGAAGAGATGCTTCGTTCATTAACTGAAGCAGAAGAAACATTAAGCAAGTTGCATTTTCAGCATGCTTTAAGTCAACTTCAAGATGTTGCATACATACGAATACTCCGTAAGGATATCGCTCGTATGAAGACCCTGCTTCATGAGCAGGAATTATCCTAATAAGTAATTTGATAACAAAGAATTCTACCGAAATGCCAAAAGTATCCAAAAATGGTGATGCAACATCTGATACACAAGGAGTGGATCAGACCAATGTACTTGGTCAGAAAAAAGTACGTTCCGGTAAAGTGGTCAGCAATAAGATGAATAAGACAATTGTAGTCGCCCTTGAAAGACAAGTTGCTCACCCGATATATAAAAAGTACTTTAAGCAGACCAAGAAGGTATTGGCACATGATGAAGAAAATGCCTGCCAGATTGGTGATGTGGTTAAAATAATTGAAAGCAGGCCACTGAGCGCTAGAAAAAGATGGCGCTTGCTGGAAGTTATAGAACGTGCCCAGTAAGATTTAAAAGGTGATAAAATGGTTCAAGAAGAGACTAATTTAATTGTTGCTGATAATTCTGGTGCGCGGAGAGTACGCTGCATACGCATTCTTGGTGGTCATGAACGCCGGTATGCCGGTGTTGGTGATGTAATTGTAGTATCTGTAAAAGCATCTATGCCAAATTCGAATGTAAAGAAAGGGGATGTAAGTAAAGCAGTAGTAGTACGTACAAAGAAAGAGATTAGAAGAAAAGACGGCTCTTATATTAGATTCGATGAAAATGCAGCAGTACTTTTAAACAATAATGGTGAACCCAAAGGTACTCGTATATTCGGACCGGTAGCACGTGAATTACGTGAAAAAAATTATATGAAAATTGTATCCCTAGCGCCAGAAGTACTCTAAGGTAGATATATGAAATTAAGTATTTTAAAAGGTGACACTGTAAAAGTCATCACTGGAAATGATAAAGGAAAAAGTGGCCGTGTACTCACTATAGATCGTAACTCTATGAGAGTAACGGTAGAAGGTGTGAATATACGTAAACATCATAAAAAGCCAAGTCAACTACATCCGCAAGGTGGTATTATTGAGCAGGAAAATTCTATTCATTATTCAAATGTAATGAAAGAAGACAAGACTGCTAAGCCAGCGGATAAAAAACAAGCAAAAGTTAAAAAACCGACAGCTTCGAAAAAAGCTTCAGTATAGATAGTAAGACATTTACAGTGCAATTATAGTCGTTACAAGAATATATTATGGCAAAGACTACGGTTTCTAAAAAAGCAGATTTTAAGCCTGAAGGCCCAAGAGCTGAAGAATATAACGGATCTATTCCGGCACCCCGCCTTACTTCTTTTTATAAAGAACAGGTTGTACCGGGATTAATGAAGAAGTTTGAATATTCAAGTATTATGCAGGTGCCTCGTATTGAGAAAATCTGTTTTAATATGGGTGTCGGGCAGGCCAGCCAGGATGCTCGGATTCTTCAGAATGCTGTTAATGAGCTTGAGCTTATTACAGGGCAACGCCCTGCTATTACAAAAGCTAAACAGGCTATTTCGAATTTTAAGCTTCGTGCAGGAATGCCAATTGGTTGTAAAGTTACTCTTCGCAGCGCGAAAATGTATGAATTCCTGGATAGATTTATCAATATCTCTGCGCCGAGGATTCGTGATTTCCGTGGATTTTCTGATAAAGGATTTGATGGTAGAGGCAATTTTACTCTTGGGATTAAAGAGCAGATTATTTTTCCGGAAATTGATGTAGATAAAGTAAGCAGAATAACCGGCATGGATATTAGCTTTATCACAACTGCTAAAAATGATGAAGAAGCATTAGCATTACTCTTTGAATTTGGCTTTCCATTTCGTAAACGCGATTAAGAATTATTATGGCAAAAACTAGTGTAATAGCGCGCAATAAAAAGCGTCAGGAATTAGTAGATAAATATGCAGATCGCCGTGCTGAATTAAAAGCAAGAGGCGATTATGAGGCTCTTCAAAAGTTGCCAAGAAACAGTGCTCCTACGAGACTACGTAATCGTTGCAGTATCTCAGGCAGAGGGCGTGGCGTGTATAGAAAGTTTGGATTAGGCCGTAATATGTTTAGACTATTGGCTCTAGAGGGAAAAATTCCCGGAATTCGTAAAGCAAGTTGGTAAATTGAAAATAATTTCACCGGAAGAGGATCATGCCAGTATCAGATACAGTTGGTGATTTTTTGACGCGGATTCGTAATGCTGCTAAAGCAAAACACAAAACTGTCGAAATACCAAACTCATCATTAAAAACTGCAATAGCTATGATTTTAAAAGATCAAGGTTATATTGCTGATGTTGAAAAGGTAGAAGACGGGAAACAAGGCGTCGTAAAACTTACACTTAAGTACCATCAGGGCTCACCCGTTATAAGAGAGGTGCGTCGTGTTAGTACACCCGGCCGCCGTGTATATTCGCCCGCATCAGAATTACCGCGTGTACGCAATGGATTGGGAATCGCTATTGTTTCTACCTCCAAAGGGGTGTTAACAGATAAGCAGGCACGCCAATATAATGTCGGTGGCGAAGTATTATGTACAATATGGTAATATTCTAAGGAGAAGCACCGTGTCACGTGTAGGAAAAAAACCTGTTGCTATACCGAAAGGCGTACAAATTAATGTACGTGATGGTAGGTTAACAACAAAGGGGCCAAAGGGAGAATTATCAGTCAGAATTCCTGATGAGATAAAATTTACCCAAGAAGGCGATACTATAGTATTTGAAAGATCAAGTGATGATAAGCATGTACGCGCGCTTCATGGGTTAACGCGAGCATTAACTGCTTCGAGCGTAGAGGGAGTTACTAATGGATTTCAAAGAAACCTTCAAATAGAAGGTGTAGGTTTTCGTGCAGAATTGCGTGGAAAAAATCTTCTTCTTTCATTAGGTTATTCCCATCCAATCCTATTTATGCAGCCGGAGGGTGTGGAATTCTCTATAACAAGCCCGACAGCAATTCAGGTTAAAGGGATTGATAAGCAATTAATAGGAGAAGTTGCCGCTAAGATTAGAAAGCTCCGCAAGCCAGAGCCATATAAAGGTAAAGGCGTGCGCTATGAAGGAGAATATATTCGTCGTAAAGCTGGTAAATCAGCCGGGAAATAAATATTAAAGTGGTAAAGAAATGAGCAAGGAAAATAAAAATACTACCCGTAGAATCAGACGTAAAGCAAAAATTCGCGGTAAGGTAAGTGGCTCTACAGAACGCTATAGACTAAGTGTGTATAGAAGTCTGAATCATATTTATGCTCAAATTATTGACGATGTGAATATGCATACGGTAATTTCTGCTTCTACACTTGATAAAGGTCTTGGAAGCGAAATTGAGAATGCAAAAACAAAAATTGATAAGAGTAAAGCAATAGGAGCAGCATTAGCAAAAAGAGCAGTTGATGCCAAAATTACTAGAGTTGCGTTCGACCGTAATGGGTATTTATACCATGGTAGAGTAAAAGCTTTAGCTGAATCAGCACGCGAAAACGGATTAGAATTCTAAATCACTTGTAATAACCGTTTTAAAACGGTGTGGAGACAACACGTGGGTAAGCTAAGAGTATCCGAATTAGATTTAAAAGACAAACTAGTATACGTAGGCCGTACAGCTAAAGTAGTAAAGGGCGGGCGCCGCTTTAATTTCTCTGCAATCGTTGTAGTCGGGGATGCTAATGGGCATGTTGGTTATGGCTTAGGTAAGGCAGGAGAAGTAGTAGATGCAGTTTCTAAAGCTACTGAGGCCGCAAAGAAAAATGTACGAAAAGTAGAAATCCAGGAAGGAACAATTCCGCATCCTGTTACAGGAGTTTTTGGTGCAGCTAAAATACTTTTAAAACCGGCAACCCCAGGAACTGGTGTTATTGCGGCAGGTGGAGTTCGAGCTGTATTAGAGCTTGCTGGTATTCAGAATGTATTGACAAAAAGTTTAGGTTCATCCAATCCTCATAATACAGTAAAAGCTGCATTAAAAGCATTGACAGATCTTGAAAATGCCCATAGCGTTGCAGAACGCAGGGGAGTATCAATTCAAAAAGTATCACGTGGTTGATTAGCTTTTTAAAGGAAAGAAGAAATGGCAAAGTTAAAGATTACTCAAACTCGTAGTGTTATTGACCGCTTAGAAAAGCAGAAAAGGACAATGAAAGCACTTGGCCTTGGTCGTCCAAATACATTTACAGTATTACCTGATAATCCTCAAATTAGAGGAATGATTAATGTGGTTAGTCACTTGGTCACAGTAGAAGAAGTCTCAGAATAGGTATAGATATGAAGCATATAGGAAATCTAAAATACGCCGAAGGTTCACGCCAAAAAAAGAAACGCATTGGACGTGGTCAGGGATCCGGTCACGGTGGAACTTCAACCAAAGGTCATAAAGGAGCACAATCTCGTAGTGGATATGCCTCCAAGCGCGGATTTGAGGGTGGACAAATGCCTCTAAGCCGTCGTGTGCCGAAGTTTGGTTTTAAAAACCCGTTCCGTGTAGAATATCAGGTTATTAACATTGCCACCCTTCAGGAGCTGTTTGATAATAATCAATTGACAGATACTGTTGATATGAATATATTACAAGACTTAAATCTTATTAACAGAAAGAAACCGTTTAAGATTTTGGGCAATGGCGAATTAAAAGCGAAACTGAATGTCACCGCAAATAAAGTAAGCGAGTCGGCAAGACAAAAAATTGAATCTGCTGGAGGCAGTGTAACAACTGATGCGTAAATTCTTCGACACAGTCCTTAATATATTTAAGATTGAGGAGCTAAAGAAGAGAATCCTCTTTACTCTCGGGTTATTAATTGTTGTACGGATTGGTTCTTATATTACCCTTCCGGGTATTGATGTTGGAGCTTTAAAAGCTGCATCAGCAGCCGGTGGTGATAGCAATACCCTTTTTGGTCTTTATGATCTCTTTGTTGGTGGCGCATTTTCTAATGCAGCAATATTTGCATTAGGTATTATGCCATATATCTCTGCATCAATTATACTCCAACTTGGAGCGGCAATTGTCCCACAAATTCAGAAACTTCAGAGAGAAGGGGAAGAAGGACGCAGAAAGATCAATCAATATACACGATTTGGTACTGTAATCCTTGCTGCTCTACAAGCGTGGGGAGTTAGCATTAAAATCGCCAGTATGCAGGTAAGCGGTGGCGCTCCTGTAGTGGTAGATCCAGGTTTTGGATTTACGCTTACAGCAATAATATTACTAACAGCCGGTACTGTATTTCTAATGTGGCTTGGTGAGCAAATCACTGAGCGTGGATTAGGAAATGGTATCTCTCTTATTATTTTTATAGGTATTATAGCACGTTTACCACAAGCGATAGGTCAGGAGATTACGCTAATAAACATTGGTGAAAGTAATCTGATCGTTGATCTTATACTAATGACTCTTTTTGTAGGAATTATTGCAGCAGTAGTCTTGGTAACACAAGGTGCACGGCGTATTCCAGTACAATATGCACGTAGAGTAGTTGGTCGCAAAGTATATGGTGGAACTACTCAATATATACCCCTTCGGGTAAATACTGCAGGTGTGATGCCCATTATTTTTGCTCAGGCAATCATGTTTATTCCAAATACGGTTTTAAGCTTTTTCCCTGATAGCCCAACGGCGGTATGGCTTTCACAAGTATTAAGTGATAGATCATTTTTTTACGCGATCCTGTATGCTATCATTATTGTTTTCTTTACATATTTTTATACAGCCATTGCTTTTAATCCAAAAGATGTAGCTGAAAATATGAGGAAGCAGGGCGGCTATATTCCGGGTATCCGGCCTGGTAAAGATACAGCTGAATATATTGATAATATCCTTACTAGAATAACTCTTCCTGGATCAATCTTTCTTGCAATCGTAGCAATTCTTCCAGTATTTGTTGCAAATATTCTAAATGTTCCGGGGCAGTTTGCTTCGTTCTTCGGTGGAACAAGTCTCCTGATTATGGTTGGAGTTGCACTTGATACTTTGCAGCAAATTGAATCCTATCTCTTAATGCGTCATTATGACGGATTTATGAAAAGTGGTAAAATTCGTGGCCGAGTGGGAGTCCCGGGCGGTATGTAATACTGCTTAAAAAGATGGCAATAGTGAAACTGAATATAAAAGAAATGGAAGAGGCGTGCCGGATAGTATCTGATACGCTTCTTCATATTAAAAAGTATATAAAAGCAGGCATAACTACCATAGAGTTAGATGCTATAGCTGAAGATTTTATACGCACCCAAAATGGTGTACCTGCTTTTAAAGGATATGAAGTAGATGGGAAATTATTTCCATATTCACTTTGTATTTCAATTGATGAAGAGGTAGTGCATGGAATGCCGGGTAAAAGAGTTCTGGTAGAAGGACAGATTATCTCAATAGATTGTGGGTGTAAAGTAAATAATCATTTTGGTGATAGTGCCTTTACATTTGCAGTTGGAGCCATATCAGAGGAAAAGAAAAATCTTTTACAGGTTACAAGAGAGTCATTAAGTAAAGGACTCGAAAATGCTATCAGCAATAAAAAAATTTATGATATTAGCCGAGCTATTCAGCATCACGTTGAATCGGCTGGTTTTTCAGTAGTACGGGAATTGGTTGGGCATGGTATAGGAACTCATCTTCATGAGGAACCCGCTGTCCCAAATTTCGTACCCGCACTTTTACATAGAAGTAAGTTCCCAAATGTGAAGTTGCAGAAAGGACAAGCCTTGGCAATCGAACCAATGGTAAATAGTGGGACTTTTCATGTAAGAACAGCGAATGATGGTTGGACAATTTATACTGCCGACAAACGTCCATCCGCACATTTTGAACATACCGTAATTGTTGATGATGATAAACCAATAGTTCTCACCTACTTTGATTAAAGAAAGTATAATTACATACAATGGCTAAACAAGATTTAATACGGGTAGATGGAGCGATCGAGGAAACATTGCCTAATACGCAATTTATTGTAAAGCTTGAAAATGGCCACAAAATTTTGGCTCATATTTCAGGAAAAATGAGAATGAATTTTATAAAAATTCTTCAGGGTGATAAAGTGACGGTTGAATTGTCACCATATGATCTTTCAAAAGGAAGAATTGTCTATCGCTATAAATGATTTTAAGTGCAGAAAAATAGTTAAAGAGTATAGTATTATGAAAGTACAAGCTTCTGTAAAGAAAAGGAATCCAGACGATAAAATTGTTCGTCGTAAAGGCCGGGTGTATATTATTAACAAAAAAAATCCGCGTTTTAAACAACGTCAGGGTTAATTTTATAGGAGAGTAATGTGGCACGAGTTGGTGGTGTAGATTTACCAAAAAACAAGCGTGGTGTTATTGGTCTTACTTATATCTTTGGTATAGGTAAAACGAGTGCAGTTGAGATTCTTACTAAAGCTGAACTCTCTTTTGATAAGAAAGTATCACAGTGGACTGATGAGGACATTGCACGTATTCGCCAGGTAATCCAAGAGTATAAAGTAGAAGGTCAACTTCGCAGTGAAGTACAATTAAACATCAAACGCTTGATGGATATTGGTGCTTATCGTGGAGTTCGTCACCGTCGTGGACTTCCTGTACGTGGCCAGCGTACCCGTACAAATTCTCGTACACGCAAAGGCCGTAGAAAAACAGTAGCTGGAAAGAAAAAAGCTGCTAAGAAATAATCATTCTGCACCGTATGTGCATATAATAGTTGAACCTTTTAAAATTAGGCAATACAAATGGCAGCTCCCAAAAGAAGAGTCAAACGTAAGGTATTAACTGATGTACATGGTAAAGTATTTGTCCATGCTACATTTAATAATGTAATAGTTACTGTCGCTGACACTTATGGCAATACATTAAGCTGGTCTTCGGCAGGCCGTAATGGCTTTAAAGGATCCAAAAAGAACACACCATATGCATCACAGGTGTCAGCTGAAAAAGCAGCTCGTGAAGCATTTGAAATGGGGTTACGTAAAGTAGACGTAGTGGTCAAAGGCCCAGGATCAGGCCGTGAAGCTGCTGTACGTGCATTGTCACATGCAGGACTTGAAGTTCTGACTATATTAGATCAGACACCTGTTCCGCATAATGGCTGCCGCCCACCGAAAAGACGCCGAGTATAACGGAAGTTATTCCTTTAGTTAATTTGAAACTCTAGATTATACAGGACTAAAATATATGATGAATCCCCCAATGCAAATGCCTGAAAGGGTACATACCGATGAAACCTCATCTCCATTTCATGCTAAGTTCGTGCTTCAGCCGTTAGAGGAAGGATATGGTGTAACAATTGGTAATGCATTTCGCAGAGTTTTGATCTCTTCCGTTCCTGGCACAGCGATTGTTGGCGTGAAAATGACTGATGTCTTTCATGAATTCCAGACAATTCCCGGAGTAATTGAAGATGTTACGGAAATTATTCTGAATTTAAAAGAAGTGCGCCTTCGTGTATTAGATAAAAAAGCTAATCGCATTGTTTTTAAAGTGAAAGGCCCGGGTGCCTGGACTGCCGCAAATATCCAAGAAGCAACAGACCAAGTAGAAGTACTTGATCCTGAACACCATATTGCTACATTAGCTTCGGATGCAGAGTTTGAAGTTGAATTACGTTTAGGCCGTGGTAAAGGATATGTGCCTGCTGAAGAACATAACAATGCAGATTATCCTGTAGGAATGGTACCGATTGATGCTATTTTCACCCCGGTTCAAAATGTTATTTTTACCGTAGATCCATATCGTGTTGGACAGAAAACTGATTATGAGCGACTTGTATTAGATATACTTACAGATGGTAGTATTACTGCACAAGAAGCTGTTCAATATGCTGCGCGCATTTTACAGGATCATATCCAACTCTTCATCAATTTTGATGAAGTAAAGCGTAATGAGGAAGAGCCGCAGGAAACAGTCGAAGAAGAAGCTAAAGAAGCTGAACGTACACGCATTCGCCGCATTCTTTTAATGCCGGTTGATGAACTTGAATTATCAGTACGTGCGCATAACTGTTTAAAAGCAGCTAACATACGCAACCTAGCAGACTTGGTTTCTTTAGATGAAGCGGATCTTTTAAAATTCCGTAATTTTGGTCGTAAATCTTTGTCAGAGCTTGGCGATGTAGTGCAACTCTACAATCTGCATTTCGGTATGGATGTGCAGAAATATATCAAAGATGAGCCAAAGCCACAGCACGTAGAAGCAGAATAATAGTCATTTAAATAGAATATACCAATGAATCATTTAAAAGCCGGAAGAACACTCAATCGAACAGCCAGCCACCGTCGCGCACTTTTGTGCAATATGGCGAGCTCATTGTTTGAGCATAAAAAAATTACAACGACAGAAGCAAAAGCAAAGGAACTTCGCGGATTTGCTGAAGATTTGATTTCAAAAGCAAAACGCGGTATCATGCGTGAGCGTCAGGGCCTGATAGCTGATGGCCACAAGCTGGATGTACACAGCCGCCGTATGGTTGGCCGTGATATCGCTAGCAAAGCAGTAGTCCAAGAGCTTTTTGATACAATCGCTCCGGCTGTTATGGATCGTCCGGGCGGTTACACTCGCATCATTAAAATTGGTCAGCGCAGAGGAGATGGTAGTCCAGAAGCTATCATCGAATTAGTAGACTGGTCAGCTCCTCAAGATGGTGCTACGACTAAACGCAAAAAACAAGCAAAGAAAACTGCTCCGAAAGTAAAAGCTTCTTCTAAAAAAGAAGAGTCTAATAAGCAGCTTGCTCAGAATAGCGGAACGACTGAAGCAAATGTTGATCCGGATATTGCTGCGAGTGCAACTGCATCAGTTGAAGAAAATACACCAGCTGAAAACAATGTAGAAATGAATGCAGAAACAAATCCAGAAGTAAATACTGCATCTGAAGGAACTGAAAATAATACGAGCGATGCCGGCGACGAGCAGAATTCTAACGATCAGGATTCCAAAGAAAAAGCATAACAATTTGCTTAGATGATTACAAGAACGCCGGGTTTATCTCGGCGTTTTTCATTTCCGATATTCTTTTAAAAAGCAATGAAATCTCTCTCTTCTACATTCATGCTTGGTGCCGGGCAAATCTCGCAATTTCCTGCACATAATAAACCGGAAATAGCATTTGTAGGAAGGTCAAATGTTGGCAAGTCGTCGCTTTTAAACAGCTTACTCTTACAGAAGAATGTAGCACGAGTGAGTGCCCGTCCGGGTAAAACACAGGAAATTAACTTTTACGAAGTAGAAGGAAAGTGGGTTTTTGTAGATTTGCCGGGATTTGGTTACGCAGTCGTTGATAAAGTAAAGCGTGCGCACTGGACAAAGGTCAATACTACATATTTGCATATTCGTGAGCAACTTGCACTTGTCTGCCTGCTGGTAGATAGTCGTCACGATCCAATGGACACAGATCTGGGGCTGATAGAAAATCTTGAAAATGACGAAAGGCCATTCGTCATTATTCTCACAAAAACTGATAAGATCACAAAAAAAGCTCATGAAGAAAGAGTTGAACAAGTCAAAGGACTTGTGCAATTTTGTAAATATTGCGTAGATGTGTTAGCATATTCCTCAAAAACAGAGCTGGGACGTGACCAGCTTTTAGCAATAATCAAACGCGAATCTTTAAAACACCATGAAGAGTAATTCTTTAAAACCCGTTGTTGGTATCGTAATGGGAAGCGACTCTGACCTTGCTACTATGAAGGAAGCCGCGCTGATCTGTGAAAAATTTGATGTTCCTTATGAAATGCGAGTTGTCTCGGCTCATCGCACTCCGGGCGATATGGCGGAATACGGTTTAAAAGCTCATGAGCGCGGAATCAAAGTAATAATCGCAGGAGCAGGTGGCGCGGCACATTTACCCGGAATGCTGGCAGCATTTAGCCCGCTTCCGGTAATTGGCGTACCGGTCAGTACGAAGAATCTTGGTGGAAAAGATTCGCTTTTCTCTATTGTGCAGATGCCTCCAGGCGTACCGGTTGCTACAGTTGCTATCGGTGGTGGAAAGAATGCGGGGATTTTGGCTGTTCAGATTTTGGCTGCAAGTGATGAAGCGCTTTTAAAAAAGATGCTTGCTTTTAAAGAAAAGATGGCTGAAGAGTCACGTCGTAAAAATGAGAATTCGGAGTTTACACAAACTCCGCATTAATACTTTTAAAAAGTTTCAAAAATACTTTTTAAAAGAGTTTTAAAAATTACGCTACAGATTTTTTTAGAGCTTCGCGTTCTATAATTTCACGAATTGCAGGTTTTAAAAACTGTCCTTCCAGAATTTCCTGATGTTGAGAGAGGCATTGCGCCAGAATTGAATTCCCCGTTTCCAGCGTCGTGGATTTATTTAAAAGAATGAGCTTCTGTTCTTTTAAAATACACGCATTGCTTTTAAAACTGCCCTGCTCCCGCCGAACTGTATAACCAAGCTGCTTTACAAGATTCAATAATTCCGTATTTATCGCTTCAAGTTTCATTTTAAGAAAATCTTTTTATAAAGGAGCTGATCCCGCCGTTGTTCGGTGGAGCGGGCGGAGTGCGAGAAAGAAAATTATCGTGAAATATGTAAAAAACGCGAGAATTGAAGCCGCCGAAAATTGCGGGCTGAAAAGCTGTAAAAAGGTTTTAAAAGCTTCGTGCTGCTGGATCAATGCCGGTTGATTAGCAAAAATCTGGATAAGCCGCGCATCGAAATAAAGCCGATACCACTCCACCGGCGAAAATAGGAAAAACAAAACCAGCGAAATAAACAGCCAGCCCCGCTCTTTAAACTTTCCCTTTTCTGCAAAAACAAAAATTATAGCGCACGTAAATAGCAAAATATATGCTACGCTCGTATAAAATCCAGTCGTCGAATATAA
>JAZKFS010000001.1:0-120347 GCA_040386315.1 Bacteroidota bacterium | reverse complement strand
AGGCCGGACTGCTCTGGCGAGAGATTTTTCAAACCCTCGGGAAACAGGATTTCCGCTGTGCGTTCGTAAATAGATTTGATGGTGCCGATGCCATAATGCTGGTGGCGGACTTTCATGCCGATATGAAGCGATTCAATTTTCATTTTTTTTCGTGATGGGTAATGTGTGATGCGTAAAGCGTTTTTTAAAAGCTCGAAGCTCATTGCTCAAAGCTCACCGCTAAAAGTTATATTTGAATCCGAAAATTACACATTCTTTTAAAACAATTCCAACAAATGTCGAAAGAAAATTTCCTCGAAAATTATAAAATCCGCGTCAGTGACCGCGCAAAACGTGTTCTTTTAAAAGTCTCCGTGCAGAATGGCTTGGAAATTGTCATTCCAAAACGCTATCCAAAAAACCGGATTCCCGAAATAATCGAGCGTCGCCGCGCGTGGATAGAAACGACGTTAAAACGAATGGACGAGCGCCGCCGGAAATTCACCGCACAGGCGGCAGTCCTTCCTGAAATGATAAACCTTGAAGCTATCCGCGAAGACTGGCTCGTCGAATATTCTTTTAAAAACTCCAAAAAAATCGCCATCACTGAAGAACCCGGCTGCGTTTTAAAAGTGGAAGGGGAGATCGATAATATCCAACTCGTTAAAAAAGCGCTGCAAAAATGGATTTCCCGACAGGCGCGGATAAACCTGCTGCCGTGGCTGGATGAAGTAAGCCGTGAAATAAACCTACCGTTTTTAAAAGCCACGATACGCTCGCAGCGGACGCGCTGGGGAAGCTGCTCCAGCCGCCAGACCATCTCGCTCAACCGCAATTTGCTTTTCCTGCCGGAGGAGCTGGTGCGGTATATTCTGATACACGAACTCGCGCATACGGTGGAGCTGAATCACTCGGCGCGATATTGGAAAGTTGTGGAAGAGAAGGAGCCGAATTTTAAAGAGTTTGATAAGGCAATGCGCGATGGCTGGAAGTGGGTTCCGGCGTGGATGATGTGAGATTAAGTTAGTGAGTGGGTGAGTTTTTGAGTTAGTGAGTGTTAATTTTTTAAAGAAGATTATGGCAAATTTTGAAAAATTTGAAGATATACTCGCTTGGCAGAAAGCGCGAGTTTTGACACGAGAAATCTACGATGTAACTTCATTAGGAAATTTTGCAAAAGATTATGGTTTAAAAGACCAGATTCGGCGTGCGGCTGTTTCTATTATGTTGAATATCTCGGAAGGTTATGCACGACGTTCTAATAATGAATTTCGCCAATTTCTCTATATCGCACACGGTTCTGCAGCCGAAGTCCAATCTGCATTATATGTTGCACTTGACCAGAATTATATTACTGATGATAGTTTTAAAAAGCTTTATGAGGCAACGCAAGAATGTTCAAAAATCATCGCGGGACTAATCCGCCACATAAACACCAGATAGTCATAATTCTTCCTCACTAACTCAAAAACTCACCCACTCACTAACTCATATCTTTTTACGAGCTTGGGGACGATGATTTTGGTTTGTGGGAGGCGGTCGGTGATTTCGCCGGCGAGGGCGTAGCAGGCGTCTTCTTCGCCGTGCATGATGAAGAGCTGTTTGGGGCGGGCGTGGGTGATGAAGTCCACGAGCGAGGGGCGGTCGGCGTGGGCGCTGAAGCGGAATGATTCGACGTCGCAGGCGCGCTTGAAGTCGCGTCCGGCCATGGTGAATTTTTCCTTTTTGCGGGAAGTTTTTAAAGCGTGGCCGGGTGAGTCGGGGTCCTGGTAGCCGATGAAGGCGATGCCAAAGTTGGGTTTTACGAACCATTCGAGTGCGAGGCGGAAGCTGGTGGTGCCGGAGTTGAGCATGCCGCTGGAGGCGACGACGATGGACGGCGTTTTAAAAAAGCGCTCGTTGAGCAGCTCTTCGTAATTGATGGTTTCCTGCGGGATGTCCGCCACTTCAAAGCCGGGCTCAACGCGCGGAACGGCGTAGCAGTAGCGGTCGTAAAGGTTGGAAATCTGGCGGCTGAGGCCACCGGTGAAGATGGGCATGTGCGGGATTTTGCCGCTGCGCATGAGGCCCCAGAGGATGCGGAGGATTTCCTGCGTTTTGCCGAGTGAAAATGCCGGGATGAGCACCGAACCGTTCGCGTTTGAAATCGTGTTGATGAAGCCGGCGAGCCGCTTGATTTCGGCATCGCGGTCTTGTTCGCTATCGTCGAGGCCATTGGTGGCTTCGGTGATGAGCACGTCGAAATGCCTGCGCGGAAATGCCGCCGCTTTTGTAATCGCCTGCGAGCGGAACTGCACGTCGCCCGTGTGAAAAATGGACATGTTTTTAAAAGAAATCTCGATGCCCGCCGAACCCAGAATATGCCCCGCGTCGTGAAATGTGATGTTTAAAAGTTCTTGTCCCGCGTGTCCTTGAAATTCAAACGTTTCGCCGTAGCGCTGCGCCTCCATTATGAGCGAAATCCGTTTTAAAACTTCTTTTGAAAAAAGCGAAAGTGTTTCTTCGGGAAAATTCCTGCTGACATCACTCTTAAGCACCTTTGCGCCGTCACGCAACATAATTTCGGCGAGGTCGCGCGTGGGCGGCGTTGCGATAATGCGCAGGTGCGGATGATGTTTTAAAACGTAGGGCAGCCCGCCCAAATGGTCAGTGTGCGCGTGCGTGAGCAGCAGCGCGTCGGTGGGCTTGTGCAGGAGCAGCTCGCTGTGGGGAAAAGCATCGGTGTCGCGTTTGCGCGGATGCAGCCCGGCGTCAATGAGGAGGCCTGTTCCACCGAGATTGAGGTAGGTGGAATTTGCACCGATTTCTTCGGCACCGCCGAGGAGGATGAGTTCGCTTTTCAAGAATGATTTAGTTGTGAGTTTTTAAAAGACTATCTTTTAAAATGCTGTCTTTAATTTGTCTTTCTCTTTGTTGCTTTTCCAACATCAAAGTAATTGCATCAGTTGTATCCGAATCTTTTATTCCAAAATCGCGCGTAGGTTGTTTTAAACCTAACTTCTTAATTGAATCATTGTAGCGTTGCATATAAGCATTGCTTGTATGAATTGGAGTTATAATTAATGCACCAAAGAATATTGCAATTGAACCATATAACCACAACTTGATATTTACTAATGTTTTTTCTTTCCTACTTTTCTCATTTTTTTCAAATTCCTCTAAAATTCTCCTTGAATTCCCAACCTTCACTAAGAAAAGTAATGAATTTACTATAATTAATATCCAAAATAGATAAGTAAATTTAAAATCAAGAGCTACAGCTGCGTAGGTTTGGATGATTAAAAGGATTGTACCTGCAATCATAAACTCTGTAATAGTTAAGAGTAATACAGCTCCATAAACACCTTTTAACGGAAGTTGCTCTGCATAGATATAGAATCGATATAAAATTGAATACATTTTTTAATTTAATTTTTAAAAGAAATTGTTTTAAAAACATTTCCTCCAAATATAACAAAAGGGCTAACCATTGCCGGCTATCCCTTTGCTTTTAAAAAGTCTTTTTTAAAAAAGTTACGGCGTAAATACAATCGTATCATCTGTAAAAGACTCAAGATTCACCACGAAAGGTTTTGGTGCGCCAAAATATTGCATTACCTCGAAGCGGTATTTTTCTGCCTGCGGTTTTAAACGCTCGTGCAGAGTTCGCATCGCACTTGTATCCTGAAAGCGGTCGGACGTGATGAGAAGTGATTTATCAACCGCTTCAAAATTGATACCTTTATAATTACTGTTGCGCTCTAATTCCAGAAGATACGACTTGCGGATTTGCGGAAAATTCGCCGCCATTGCGCGTTTTAAAACCTCGCCATATTCTTTTATAACCGGCTGTACGTCGGGATAAAAATTGTATTCCTGCCAGTAATTGAAATGTTTCTGATACAATTTAAAACGGTTGAAATGCAGCGTTCCGGCGATGCTCGGGGTGATTGGGTTTTCCGCATATTTTAAAAGCGTGTCGCGTTCGGCGCGGATAGCTGTGATAAGCGAATCGCGGTTGAATGGTTTTTTGACTTCGGTTTGATTTTGTGCGCTTTGGTCGGAATTTTCAGAGGAATTGCAGGAAAATAGAAAAAGCGCGGTGAGAAATATTGAAAGTGTTTTCATGTGTTTTTTTAAAGGCTTCACGCAAAGGTAGCAAAGGTTCGCGCAAAGGCGGCAAAGGTATTAAAAGTGAGTTTTAAAAAGAAATCTCGTGAATTTGTGCTAAATTAGAAAAACTTTTAAAAAACGATTTTAAAAACATATTTTTTAAAACGTATGAATGAGACTTTAACTGCCGAAAGGGGCACAAAATTACAATATCAATCGGGTTTTGGCAATGAATGCGCGACGGAAGCAATCGCGGGCGCGCTGCCGGAAGGACAGAATTCTCCGCAGAAAGTGCCGTTCGGGCTGTATGCCGAGCAGCTGAGTGGAACGCCGTTTACTGCGCCGCGCGTGAGCAACCGCCGCACGTGGATGTACAGAATCCAGCCGTCAGTGGTGCATAAACCTTTTAAAAAGATTGACAACGGGCTTTTGCGCTCCACGCCATTTGACGAGGAAATCCCGACGCCGAACCAGCTTCGGTGGAGTCCGCTGCCGATTCCTTCTAAAAAAACGGATTTTGTTGATGGAATCATCACGCTGGCAGGGAATGGCGATGCTTCGATGCAGTCGGGTGTTGGCGTTCATGTCTATGCGGCGAATTCCTCGATGAAAAACAGATTTTTTTATAATGCTGACGGTGAAATGCTGATTGTGCCGCAGCTCGGAAAACTTCTTTTTAAAACTGAATTAGGAAAAATTGAAGTGAAGCCGGGCGAGATTTGTGTGATCCAGCGCGGGATTAAATTTTCCGTTGAATTGCTGGATGAATCGGCTCGTGGATATATTTTAGAGAATTACGGCGGTTTGTTGCGTTTGCCGGATTTGGGGCCGATTGGCGCGAATGGTTTGGCGAACCCGCGTGATTTTAAAACGCCGCACGCAGCATTTGAGGATAAGCAGCAGGAATGCGAATTAGTGACGAAATATGGTGGAAATCTCTGGGCGTCAGAACTCAATCACTCGCCGCTTAATGTGGTCGCGTGGCATGGAAATTATGCGCCTTACAAGTATGATCTGGCGAATTTTAATACGATAAATACCGTCAGTTTTGATCATCCCGATCCTTCAATTTTCACGGTTTTAACTTCTCCGTCGGAAATTCACGGAACGGCGAACATGGATTTTGTGATTTTCCCGCCGCGCTGGATGGTGGCTGAGAATACATTCCGTCCGCCGTGGTTCCACAGGAATTTTATGACGGAATTCATGGGATTAATTCATGGTGAATATGATGCAAAAGCCGAAGGATTCATGCCGGGCGGCGCGAGTTTGCACAACTGTATGTCTGGACACGGTCCGGATGCCGCAACACATGAGAAAATGACGAGTGTTGATTTAAAACCGGCGTATATAAAAGACACGATGGCGTTCATGTTTGAAACGCGGTTTGCGCTTCGACCAACGGAATTTGCTATGCGTACTGAATTACTTCAAAAGGAATATTATGAGGTATGGCAGGGCTTAAAAGCGCAATTTCACACGAACGGGCGCGGGTAGTTTTTAAAATAGATGGGTACATTTTAAAAGCAGGGAAAATCTATTCTCTGCTTTTTGTTTTTTAAAAGGGTATATTGCATAAGTTTCGTGGTAATGAAGGTTTTAAAAAGAGTGGCAAACCTTTTTAAAACCACAATTGAAACCTTTAATGGAATTATTTTTACCAAAAAATAGTTTGTACCTGTAGCATTTTCACACATTCTCAATAGCGGTATGGCATCCCCACCGACCACAGAACAAGACAACATAAAGGTTAAAAAAGACGGCTCCCGCGCTATACTTGCGTTTGAGGGTGACCTGACTGTATATACTGCAGCTGATTATGAAGCTGAACTGATGGGCGAATCGCTGTCCGGTATTAACGAACTTCAATTGGATTTCACAAAACTGACGCACTACGATTCATATTTTGTGGTGATGCTCGAGCATGTGGAAGAACTTTGCCGCAGCCGTGATATCAAGCTTGATGTGCAGGGCATGACGGACGATATGCTGCGCCTTCGCCAGACGATGGAGGCGAATGTAAAGGATAAGATCAAAAAGAAAAAGGTTCAGCCGCCGATCACAAAATTTGTGATGAATATCGGGACTTCTTCAGTAACATTGTGGAAGGATTTCCGGTCATTTGTGGAGTTTATTGGTGAATTCTCCACCAGTATGGTCCAGGTAGTAGCCAATCCAAAGTCAGTTCGGTGGACGGATTTTCCTTTTCACTTTCTTCGCGCGGGCGTCAATGCCGTGCCGATCGTGCTGGTCATTGGATTGCTGGACGGATTTATTATAGCATATCAAAGTGCTGTACAATTAAAAGATTTTGGTGCGACGGCATTTTTGGGGAAACTTGTTTCACGCTCTATTACCCGTGAGATCGGGCCGCTTATCACGGCAATTATTGTTGCAGGGCGATCGGGTTCGGCGTACGCGGCGGAAATAGGTACAATGAATGTCTCGGAAGAAGTAGATGCGCTGCGTTCGATGGGTTTTAATATTATGCGTTTTCTTGTTGTGCCGCGTGTCCTGGCAGTAGTGGCGGCGATGCCGATCCTCATTATTCTTGCTGATTTTATGGGGATTCTGGGTGGCCTGTTTGCTGCGATAATAGCGCTTGATATGACGATGGTCGGCTATTTCCGCGATATTCGCGAGGCGCTGATCTATAGTGACGTGATGGGTGGTATTTTTAAAGCGGTTGCCTTTGGTTTGCTGGTGGCAATGGTCGGATGTTTTCGTGGATTGCAGGTAAGCGGTGGCGCTGAGTCTGTGGGTAAATACACTACATCAGCCGTTGTAACCGGGATTTTCCTGATCGTATTTGCTGATGCGATCCTTTCGATTGTTTTCCAGGCGATCGGGATCCATAAATAAGAGAAATTTGATCAACTTTTTTAAAAGAATCTTTTTAAAACTCTTTAGAGCTTTTCTTTTAAAAACGCCTTTTTAAAAGCTTTAAAAAAATTCAATAGATGAAATCAGAAGCGATCATAGAAGTAAAAGGACTGACAGTTGAATTCGACGGACGAACTATCTTTCAGGACGTGTCGTTTAATATCAACAGGGGAGAAATATTTGTCATCCTCGGCGGTTCGGGATGCGGAAAAAGCACATTGCTGCGAACGTTGATCGGCCTGGTCGAGCCGGCTGCCGGAACTATCCTGATTGATGGAGAAGATTTCACAGCAGCAGCGCCGGAGGAAAAGCGCCTTTTACTGCGCAAATTCGGGATCTTATTTCAGTCCAGCGGGCTTTTCGCTTCGATGACACTCGCGGAAAATGTTGCGCTGCCACTGCAAACATATACGTCGCTACCGGAAGATCACGTGATGGATGTGATCTCTTTAAAACTAAATGCGGTGGGTTTAAAAGGATATGAGGATTTTCTGCCATCAGAGATAAGCGGTGGTATGAAGAAACGTGCGGGACTCGCCCGCGCAATGGCGCTTGACCCGGAAATCCTTTGCTTTGACGAGCCGTCGGCGGGACTTGACCCGATCACATCGGCTTCGCTGGACGAACTGATCGTGAATCTGAATGGGGCGCTGAACTCCACTATGATCGTGGTAACACATGAACTGGACAGTATTTACCGGATAGCACACCGCGTGATAATGCTTGATAAAATTGAAAAGAATATTATTGCCGAGGGCGACCCAAAAGTTTTAAAAGATTCCAAAGATGAACGTATTTACAACTTTTTCAATCGCGTTCCGATGGAATAGCATTCGCGGGCTTTTTAAAGAAAAGTTGGTTTTAAAAGAATATTGCAACAGATTTACAGAGAAGTTTTAAAAAGAATTTTAAAAGAAGAGCTTTAAAAGTCGGAGAAATTATGGCTGAAAAAAAAGAACATATACCTACGAAACGCGCCACACATCCATTCCTCGTGGGATTGTTTGTACTTGCCGGAACATTTTTCATTATTGGCGTGATATTGTGGCTCGGAGCATCGAAATTTTTTGATGATTACTCCACGTATGTAACGTATATTGATGGTTCGGTTGAGGGGCTTAACGTCGGTAGCCCGGTAAAATACCAGGGTATTCCAATCGGGACGATCAGCGCTGTGCGTCTCGCCCCGGATGGAAAACTCGTGGAAATTGAAATGGAAATTGATGAGAGTATGAAAATTAATCCGCGCCACAGGATCCAAACGGAGCTGGCAGGTATCACCGGTGGAAAATTTTTGCAGCTGTACTATCCTGATCAGCCGGAACTTGCTCTGCAACATCCTGCTCTCAGCTTTAAACCGCGATATGCCGTGATTCCTTCTACACCTTCGGGCGTGGATGCGATCCTGGATTCTTTTAATGATATTGTCAATAATGTAAAAGGTGTAGAGGCCAAGCAGATTTCCGATGATACACGGCGGCTCTTGCAGTCGGCCACCAGAGTTGCTGAAAACCCCCAGATCGAAAGTTCGATCGCTAATATGAATAGAACTACGGAATTATTAGCTCGGATCATTATCAAATTAGACAGCGCGCGTATTATTGAGCAAGCCGCTATTACGGGACAAAATCTGAATGCAGCAAGTGTACAGGTGCAGACCATGATACGAGACTTATCGCAGCAGCTCAACGGTTTGGACCTTGACGCGCGCACTGGAAAAACTTTCACTCGTGCAGATTCTGTACTGATATCGGCTCAAGGTGCAGTAAATAAACTGAGTGGCAATTCTGATAATGTTATGTTTTCCCTACGGGAAACTTTAGAGGAATTGCGTTCAACCAATCGTCAGATCAAACGCGCCGTACAGAAAATTTCTGATAATCCAGGCCGTTCATTTTTAAGCGAACCTCCTCCGGTGGAGAAATAATTTTTATGAAATATCTTTTAAAAGCTTTTACCTGTATTTGTGCCATGTTTTTTATTGGCTGCGGTGGATTGATCAAGTCCGAATATGCACCAATTAATTATTATCGTTTGCAGGCATCTGCACCTTTAAAAACTTCGGCTTCACTGCCGGGAACGCTGATGGTGCGGACGTTCTATACAAATGCTCAATACGACTCTGATGACATGTTTTCGACGACGGGCGGCGCAATTTCAAATCCGTATCAATATCATAAATGGGTGAGCGCGACTCCTGAACTCGTCACAGATTTTATCGTCAACCGCCTTTCAACTTCGCAGTTATTTTCGCGCGGAGTTGTTGCTTCGGGCTCGGCTTCTGCGGCGGAATATATTTTGGAAGGAAAAGTTCTTGATATGCTGGCTGAAACAGATGAGCGGGGAAGCGGTATAGTACATTTGCAGATGCAGGTTTCTCTTATTAAAACAAGCAGCAATATGCTCATTATGCAGAAAATTTACGACAAAAAAGTTAACAGAAATACCTCCGCAATTGTATCCATCGCCGAATCTCTAAGCGAGGCAATGACGCAAGTGACTGATGAAATGGCAAGTGATATTGCAATTGCTGTACAGACAGGCGGGAAATAGTTTTTAAAAGAATAGTTTTTAAAAAGAAAAAGCCGAACTTTTAAAAAGTCCGGCTTTTTTCATATATATTTTAAAGAATTATTCTGCGATTATTTCGTATGGCGAGAGCATTTCGTCAATTATCAGCTCTATGTCGCCATATTCAGTTTCCAGTGCGAAGGGTTCTTTTACCGGGCGTTGTTTTAAAAACGCCTCCTCTTTTTCAATTTCCAGCAGCCAGTGATAAAGCGTGGCGGAAACCGCGATGCGCTCCGGCGGCGAACCCTCGTGAGAGTCCACGTAGCGCCCTACCGCTGAGTGAATCTCCTCTAATGCATCAAAGTATTCCATACTATTTTTTCAAACCTTTAAATAAAGTGTGTTCCTACTTGCAAAAACACATCAATCATGTGAAAAGTTACAAATTTCATCCGTGTAACTTATTGCTACGACGCAAAATCTTTTAAAAAGGTTGAATGCCTTTTAAAGTTTTTTTTGTGAAGAATGACTGGCTGTGGTTTTGAATTTGCTGCGTTGTAAAATTGTCGAATATTTTTTTTAAAAGCAATATCTTTTTTTGCACATTCTTAAAACTCAACTTACCTACTGAAGCGCATTCACAGCTCCTGCGTAGCCCGTCATTTCCGTATATCCCTGTCCCGCAATTTTCCTGCCAGCTTTTGTTCCTTCTACGCTCACGGCTCCTTCCCAATATACGATGCGGGCGCTGTTCTCGGTTTTTAATTCCTGGTCGTCCATTATGGCGGTAATTGTGTAATCAATCTGCTGCGATGGCACGCGCACTTTCCACTGCACCGGGTATTCCGCGCCGCTGTGAGGCGATTTCCATGTTTTTAAAACTTCGATTGTATAATCATTTTTAAAAGTTAATTCTTGCTTGTTTCCTTTAGAGTCCACAAACGCTCCATGTGATTTTACTTCCACCGAACCGTCTTTTTTACGGATTTTAAAAAGCATGAGTTCTGTCGTGTCACTCATTTGCAGGGAAAACCAATCCCAGCCGGTTTGGTCAGCGGTGAGTTGCGATGTGCCAAATTCATGATCCATCCAGCATTCGCCGGAAACTGTCATCGGCTCACCGTTTAAAAAGAGAACGCCCTGAACGGAATTTCGCGTAAGCGAATAATACATAGAAGCATTTTTTGTATCTGCGCCTTTCTGCGAATATCCATTAATGCCTTGCAAAACAGGGCTTTTTAAAGGAATAGCGACGAGATTTAAATTGATGGAATCGCCTGATGCTTCAAGATGATGGAATTTCCCTAGAAGCTCTGCGCGCCAGTTATCAAGGCGCACTTTATAAATATCTTCACGAGCTTCTGTATTGTCAAACTCACCGCCCCGTGAAACTTTTTCGGTGTAATAGAATTTTTTGCCGTCCTTATCAGTCAGCGCCATGTGCCCGAAATAAAATGTGTTGGAGCGCCATTTTGATTCCTTCTGCTGCTCCGGCGTCAGCCCAACACGGAAAAATGTGATCTGAAAACCAAATTTCCGCCCGTTTTCAGCGGTTAAATGCCCCGTGTAATACCACCACTCATTCTGATATTTTGGATGCGAGGCATGGTCTTTGGGGAATTGAAGTTTATAATCTGTAGAAGCGTAGAGATAATTCGTGTCGTTTTGCGAGAGGAGGTAGGCGGAAACTCCTGCAATACCTGCGAGAATAACAAGGGAAATAATGAGAAAGCGGGGTTTTAAAAGCTTCATAAAAAGTGTTTTATTTTTAAAATGTATCAATGCAAAATTACTGATTTTAAAAGTAGTTTTTAAAAAGAACTAAAGCATGGGAACTTATTAAAAGTTTTTTAAAGAAACTTTTTAAAAAGATTTGGCAGAAGTTTTAAAAAGAGTTAAATTTGCGCTCTTATTTTAAATCCGGGCCGCCTTAAAATTTATCTCACATATCTGACTTTTTAAAAGATATACGCATTTGCGGCCAATGTTGATTTCTTTTAAAAAAATTTTCGGAGAATTTGCATGATTGAAGATTCCAATCTCGCTGAAGAAACAGCCACCGACGACACGATGACACAACTCGAAGACAAGCCGGCGCGTAAGCGTGGACTTTCTGTTGCCCAGATCATGAGCGGCGACGACTTTGATATGATGAGCGATGAGAGCTTTGCGTCGTTATTTGACACAAAAGTGACCGCGATCAAAGAAGACGAGCTTGTAAAAGGCAAGATCGTAGAAGTTACGAAAGATGAGGTTTTTGTTGACATCGGTTTTAAATCGCTCGGTTCGGTGCCGCGCTCAGAGTTTTTAGCGATTGATGAATTGGAAGTCGGCGCAGAAATAGAAGTTTTCGTAGAAAAAATAGAAGATTCAGAAGGAAGATTACAGCTTTCCCGCCGCCGTGCTGACTTCATGCGTATCTGGGAAGATATCGTGAAGCTGAGCGAAACTGCAAAAGTAGTTCCGGTGAAAATCCTTCGCCGTATCAAAGGCGGTATGGTCGTGGAATTGCTTGGAATTGAAGCATTCCTTCCGGGATCGCAGATTGATGTCCGCCCTGTTCGTGATTTCGATGCATGGGTTGGAAAAGTTATTGATGTTCGCGTTGTAAAAGTAAATCATCCGAACGAAAATGTTGTCGTGAGCCATAAAGTTCTTCTTGAAGAAGAATTGTCAGAGCAGCGCGGCAAAATCCTTGAAACACTTGAAAAAGGAATGGTTCTGGAAGGAACGGTTAAAGCAATTTCCGACTTCGGCGTGTTCGTTGATCTTGGCGGTGTGGACGGACTTGTTCACATTACAGACCTTTCATGGGGACGCGTTAATCATCCATCTGAGATCGTTGCTCTTGACGAGCAGGCGAAAGTTGTTGTCCTTG
Source organism: Bacteroidota bacterium (assembly GCA_040386315.1). GTDB lineage: Bacteria > Bacteroidota > Ignavibacteria > Kapaibacteriales > DASPKH01 > DASPKH01. Next base: position 108,004 of record JAZKFS010000001.1, on the reverse strand, counting down.
ACTTCGACGAAGAAAAACGCCGTATTTCGCTTGGTATGAAGCAGCTTACTCCTCATCCTTGGGATACAATTGCCGAGAAATATGAGCCACAGGCGAAAGTTACCGGTAAAGTCGTTAGCTTAACTGATTACGGTGCTTTCATTGAAATTGAAAAAGGTATCGAAGGCCTTATTCACATCAGTGAAATGTCATGGACTCAGCACGTGAAGCATCCTTCACAGGTTGTTTCACTTGGCCAGATGGTAGAAGCAATTGTCCTGAATATTGACAAAAATACACGCAAGCTTGCTCTCGGAATGAAGCAGCTTGAGCCCGATCCTTGGCAGGATTTGATGCAGAAATATCCTATGGATTCAGTGCATAAAGGCGTAGTGCGTAACCTTACAAACTTTGGCGTATTTGTTGAATTAGAGCCGGGAGTTGACGGTCTGGTACACATCAGCGATCTTTCATGGACGAAAAAGATCCGCCATCCGGGAGAAATGGTGAAAAAAGGCGACGAGCTTGATGTTGTCGTGCTTGGTGTAGATGCTGACAACCGCCGTATTTCTCTTGGACACAAGCAGGTTGTAGAAAATCCTTGGGAGATATTTGCAAATAACTATGGCGTGAATACCGAAACAGAAGGTAAGATCGTTCGCATTATTGACAAAGGCGTGATCGTTGAATTGCCTGATGGCGTTGACGGTTTCGTGCCGGTTTCCCAGCTTTCATTTGCACCGGTTCGCAATATTGCTGAATTCTTCCACATTGATGATACGTTAAAACTTAATGTTGTTGAATTTGACAAAGAATCAAAAAAGATCGTTCTTTCAGCTGTAGAATATCTACGCGGTAAAGATCAGTCAATTATTGATGATTACAACGCAGCGCACCCGGTTCCGAATTCAGACAATAAGCCGCATGATCCAAGCAAAGAGAAAACCGAAGCGGGCTCGGATAACGAAACAGCAGATAATAATGATGCTGCTGCGGATGATAATGCAGATAACAACAGCGCCTCTGAAACAACACAAACAGAAGACAGCGTTTCTACAGATGATGCTACGCCAGCCGTAGGATCAAACGAAGCAGACAACGAAACTTCGGTTGGTACAGAAGAAGGCAAAGACGCATAATTCTTTTTAAAAGAATATCTTTAAAAGCGCTCCGCACAAACGGGGCGCTTTTTTTTGTTATTTTTGAATACTTCTGTCTTCGCTACTGACTTTTAAAAGCTTTTAAAAACAAAATGAATATTTCTATTCTAACGATTGGCGATGAAATCTGCATCGGCCAGATCGTTAATACAAATGCTGCATGGATCGCTTCGCAGGTTACACAGCTTGGGGCGAATGTAAAACTGCATTCCTCCATTGGCGATGAATTAGAAGAAATCACGGGAGAGATCGGGCGGCTTTTAAAAACGTCGGATATGATTTTAGTCACAGGTGGATTAGGCCCGACGCATGATGATATTACAAGAACAGCGCTCTGTGAGTTTTTTGAAGATGAACTGAAATTTCACGAGCCGACGTTTGAGTTTTTAAAAGAACGATATGCGCGGCGTGGAATGGAAGTAAGTGAACGGAATAAACTTCAGGCGATGCTCCCGTCGAAATGCGAAGTGCTTAAAAACTCACGTGGCACGGCGCCGGGAATGCTTTTTACAACAGATGGGAAAATCCTGATTTCCATGCCGGGTGTGCCGAATGAAATGAAGGGAATTATGGCCGATCACGTACTTCCGCTTTTAAAAGAAAAAATGGCGAAAAGCACATCCGTACATGTTTTTAAAACGCTGCTTACTAATGGAATTCCCGAATCTACTCTGGCGGATCTGCTTGGCGATACGGCTGAGTTTTTAAAAGGCGGAACACTGGCTTTTCTGCCGTCGTACCACGGTGTACGATTGCGGATCGGTGCGGTGGCGGAGAACTTTTTAAAAGGAAATCTGGAAATTGCGCGTGTCGAAGAGTATATCCGCTCCAAAGCAGAGAAATATATTTATGGCGAAGGCGAGCAGAATCTCGCGCTGGCGGTGGGAAATCTTTTAAAAGAAAAGGAAAAAACTATTTCCCTTGCTGAATCTTGTACGGGTGGATTGCTCGGCGCGGCGCTTACGGATGCTGCGGGCAGCTCACAATATTTCATGGGAAGTATTATCTGCTACAGCAATGAAGCGAAAATTGAGCTTTTAAACGTTCCTTCGGAAACAATTTTAAACAATGGGGCTGTAAGCTGCGAAGTTGCCGAAGCGCTTGCAAAGAATGTGCGCCTGCGTTTTAAAACAGATTATGGAATGAGTATCACAGGAATCGCCGGGCCGGGCGGCGGAACATTGGAGAAGCCCGTTGGAACGGTTTGGATAGGAATTGCTGATGAACATTCCGTTCGTGCGAAGAAATTTATATTCGGGACTGAACGAATGGTAAACCGTGAATTATCCGTTGGTGCGGCGCTGGGGATTCTTTTAAAATCTTTACAATCATAATATATGCAAACTGCCGAGATCATACTTGCTATTGAAAGTTCATGTGACGAAACCTCTGCCGCGGTTTTAAAAGGTGCGCACGTGGCGAGTAATGTCATTTCTTCGCAGCTCTTTCATACGGATTTCGGCGGTGTGGTACCGGAGCTTGCGTCGCGGGCTCATACGCAAATTATAACGGGAGTTGTAAAGCAGGCGCTTAAGGAAGCGGATTGCCATATTGAAAATATTCATGCGCTGGCGGTAACGTCAGAGCCGGGCTTGGTTGGTTCGCTGATAGTCGGGGCGAATTATGCAAAAGGTCTGGCTCTTCGGTATGATCTGCCAATCGTTCCGGTCAATCATATTGAAGGACATATTTTTTCGGGTTGTTTGGAAGATGATACCGTGGAATTCCCTTTTATCACACTCGTTGTCAGTGGCGGTCACACTTCTATTTTTAAAGTGAATTCCTATTCCGATTATGACGTATTGGGTTCAACGAGAGATGACGCAGCGGGCGAGGCATTTGATAAAATTGCAAAGCTGCTTGGGCTGGGCTATCCCGGCGGCCCGCTTGTAGATAAGCTCGCTTTAAAAGGAAATCCGAAAGCGGTGGAATTCCCGCGCTCGATGATGAATGAAGCGTATGATTTCAGCTTCAGCGGTTTAAAAACCTCCGTGCGGTATTATGTACAGAAGAATTTTCCTAATGGCGTTCCCGATGATATTCTGCCGGACATCTGCGCTTCGGCACAGGAAGCTATTACGGATGTGCTGGTCAAAAAGACTATTCGCGCAGCACAGGATAATTCTATAAAAACTATCGTCATAGCTGGTGGCGTCTCAGCAAATTCTTCCCTTCGCAAAAAAATGACAAAAGCCGCAGAAAAAATCGGAGGAAGAGCGATTCTCCCCGATATGAATTACTGCGTGGACAATGCTGCCATGATCGCTTATGTAGCGCAAAAGAAAATTGAAGAGCAGGGAAAAGACGCTTTTAAAAACCTGGATTTTGTGGTGAGGTCAGTGCCGACACGGGCAAAGAGGTGAGTTTTAAAAACAGGGAATGTAAAAAAGAAAAAGCGCAGAAAGTTTTCATTTCTGCGCTTTTACATTTTAAAAACTTCTATAATTCCTAATTCATAATCACATCTTCTGTTACGCGCCCGCGATTTTGTTGTGCATACATTTCTTCCGGCGTCGGAATCCGTACTTTACCGTCAGCGCGAAGTTTATTGAGTTCAGCCAATGTCAGCGTTGCATAGCTGGAAGTTTGCGGGATATACACCGAAATAATATCTTTAAAAATATCAATCTTGATCATCCGCCCAACGCCGCCTGTCGGCATATCAATCGAGCTATGCAGTGGCGGATAGTTTTTTAAAGAATCCGTATAATTATCAATTTCATACAGCAGGCAGCATTTTAAACGCCCGCACATTCCGCTCAGTTTTAAAATATTATTCGACAATTGCTGAAGCCGCGCGTGATCAAGCGTAATGTGCTCAAAATCTCTTTTAAAAGTCGTGCAGCACAATTCCAAACCACATACTCCAACACCACCAATACGGCGTGCTTCCTCGCGTGCGCTGATCTGGCGAAGCTCAATGCGGGCTTTGTAGGTGCGGGCAAGTTCCTTTACCAGTTCGCGAAAATCCACACGCGCTGGCGCTGTGAAATACAGTGTCAGGCGCTGCTTGTCAAACTGCCATTCGGCATCAGCGATCTTCATGTCAAGGCGGAAGCGCTCGATGATCTCGCGGCATTCTTTTGTTATAGTTTTTTCCGATTCGCGGTTTACTTCAAACTGCGCCATATCGTCCATCGTTGCCAACCGGATAACATTCATGCGCGGAACTTCCTTCGCGTAATAAGCTGCCAGCTTATGCGCGGCAATTGTACCGACTGCCGAAACCCGCCCGATATCACAACCCGTTTCCGACTCAATAATGACAAGCTCGCTGAGAGCAACGGAAACTTTCCTGTCATTTTTGTACAATGCGCGGCGCGTACCTTTAAATTCCACTTCGAGATAACTTGGCGCACGGTCAGCAACATTCGTGAGCGTCTGCATGCTTTCCTTGGCTTTGTCGCCGCAGGAGCATGTAGCGTCCGCGCCTTTTGTATCGCAGCCCTCATCGCCACAGGCAGTGCAGTTTGAATTACGATTACGGATAGTATCTGCTACTGAAGTTTCCGCAGCTGAGGGAAGTGAATCTTTATGGGTGATCTGGATTTTAGAAAGGGAAATTGGTCTGTTATTATCCATCTATATAGTCCGGTGTAAGCGTTGTAAAACCGCTGCGCAATAAGTTTTTAAAAGGTGAAAGCAGCGTGTAAAAATGTACTCATGGCAAAGTTACTAATTTTTTACAATTACACGCATGAATAATTAGTAATTCAGTGTTTTTAAAAGCGTTAAGTTATTCACAATTTCTTTTAAAAGTCAAACACTTCTTCCCAGAAAATACCGCCTGCACGAAATACACAACGTCAAAAGCGCAAGCTGAATGTGGACATTCCGTTTAATATGCATGATCGCTTCCTCAATCGCTTTTAAAACCCCGGGAAAATCCGTTTTCCCAAAGCGAACATTAAAACGCTCAAACGTTTCCTGCTGATCGCCGTTGACGAGGTGCGCGGGATTATTCGTCATGGCAAGCGAATATGCGTCGCGAACCCACATCATGAGCAGCGTCAGCATCATTTCCACTTTTGTGCGGTCTTTTTCGCCTGCGAAATTTCCCAACTGATGCAGCAGTTCCGAACGATACCCGCGTGGTTTTAAAGCCGTTCGGAGCAGATCCACAACGTCCTGCCGCAGCTGCCGCATATCTTCATCCAGAAATTCCAGCGCTTTTGAGAAGCTGCCCTGCGCAAAACTCGCTACAAGCTTTGCCTCTTCAGCAGGAATATGTTTTAAAGCCACAAGCGCTTCGGTCACTTCATCATCCGTCAGCGGATCACAATTGATCTGCTGGCACCGCGACAGGATCGTCTGCAAAAGCTGCCCTTTTTTAGAACTCGTCATGATGAGCGTGATATTCGCATTCGGCTCTTCCAGCGTTTTTAAAAACGCGTTCGCAGCTTCAGCGGTCATTTCATCCGCTTCAGAAATAATCACGACACGCCGCCCGCTTTGAGATGCGCTCATCGTAATACTTTTCTTCACGTCCCGCACCGCTGCAATGCGGATTTGCGAGGCATTCGGGATCGTGATGTTATGGTACGGGTCTTCGGCTTTTAAAGCCATCTGCTCCTGTATCGCGCGGATTTGGTCGTCTGACATTTTTAAAAACGGCGAATCATCGTCCTTCGCCGAACCCGATTTCCCCGCAGGCAACGAAAAAAGCAGCCGGATATTCGGATGCTGCAAACTCGCCGCCTGCAAACACGATTTGCACACGCCGCACGCATCAACGGTCGTTTCGGTTTGTAAAGGTTTTTCGCAATTCACCGTTTTGGCAAACTCGATCGCAAGCGCATCCTTGCCGATGCCCTCGATGCCCAGAAAGCAATATGCATGAGCAACGCGGTTTTCAATAATTGCCCGCTGCAAGATATTTTTCGCGCGGCGCTGGCCGATGATGTTATTCCAGGACAAGGTTTTTGAAAGTAAAAAGGTAAAAGTAAAAAGGAAATTTTTTTTAAAGGGATTATAAACCAGCTTTAAAATCTAATCCGAATTGGAGCGAATTGATTTTAAAAGATTCAGTGCTTGTGGCTTTGTTTAAACCGAAATTATAAAAAAGTGAAGGTGTAATATCCAACTTTTTACCCCAAAGACGGTAAATATTATAACTAATACCTACAATGCCATAATAGTTAATATTGTCAATCTCCTCATCGTTAAAAACTAAAGTCCTGCCATCTTGTTCACTTCTATAGCGTTCGTCTGCTGTTTTTAAAGTCATATTTTCCGGTTCTAAAATTACTTTTCGTTTTTCTATAGAAGAGTAAAATGGAAACTTAGCACCAAATCCACCACTAAGCGAGAAAACCGTACCGAACAATGTTCTGACATATAGTGCTTCGGTGTTAATAAAAGAAGCTTTAAAAACTGCTATATTTTCTGTTTTTAAAGTTGTTATCTGCCCGTCGGGCATGAGAATTTGTTCCGATTCTGAAAATGTACTCTCGGCTGTTGTCAGATTTGAATAATATACTTTTAAAATAATGCTGGACTCGGAATTTCTTGGCTCACCCAAAACATATTCACCGTTAAATCCGGCAAAGAAACTATTTGACCGTGCCGGATCAAAATTTTGATTGTTCAATGGATTTGAAATTCCTTCAGAGTGGAAAATTCTTCCATAACCACCGGTCATGCCAATATAAATCTTTGATGGTGGAGATTTTGGTTCTAATCCTGGAGAAGACAATTGATCAAAATCCTCCTGCGCAGAAGCCACCGAACACATTCTGCATATAAGCACCAAACCCAATAAAATTTTCATAATCCCACAACTCTTTTAAAAATGAATTGCTTTTAAAAACTATAAAGCAGTCCGGAAATCTACGCCAAAATCAATCGTGCTAAGGCGAAATTTTTCTGTAGAATATGGTTTCGTAATGCCAAAATTAAAAGAAGCGGACGGAACAAGCTGGAATTGATCTCTGCTTCCAAAATAAATACTGTATTGAACGCCTGCTTTTATATATGCTTGAAAGCTACTCGCATTGTCATTTTTAAAAACTGCTGCACGGCCATTTTGCTCCAATTGGTCATCACCTTCAAAAGAATTCTCATCAAAGGTGAAATCTGAAGGATGTAAAATTTCTGCCTGTTTGGAAAGATATTCATTTATCAGCAAGCCGAATCCCGGGCCGGCGATGACAGAAAATGGTGCTGACTCCGATAGAGGGTTAGAATATAAAACATCAATATTAAATAAAGAGCTTTGGTAATGAGTTGAATATTGAGTTTCAACAGTTCGTGACTGCGAACCCACAGTTTTTTCTTCAGTTTGTAAAAATGAATTGTCTGCGGAAGAATAATTACGGTAGATTGCTTTAAAAATCAAGCTTCCCGAAACATAGCGTGTATGCATTCTACTTACAAGGAAATATTCTGTACTTATACCTAAAGAATATGTGTGCGCCAGAACATTTCTAAAATCCCGGTCTTTTAAAAAAGGATTTTCAATTCCACCTGGAAGAAATGTTATACCATATCCACTAGTAAGTCCGATATACAATCGTGGCGCTCTTATAGTGCCTCTAAGATCACCACTTTCGATTGAGTATTGCCCAAACGCCGATGAAGCCATCCCGCACAAAAGCACAAAACCCAATAAAATTTTCATAATCCCAGAACTCTTTAAAATTATAAACCAGCTTTAAAATCCAAACCGAATTGAAGTGAATTGATTTTAAAAGATTCTGTGCTTGTGGATTTGTTTAAACCAAAATTATAAAAAACTGAAGGTGTTAACCTTGCTTTGCGATTAACTGAAAATAAATCGTATTGAATCCCAACTTTCGCATAAAAATTGATATTTGTAATATCTTCTTCTTCAAAAACCAAGGCTCTGCCATCTTGATCAGTTCTATAGCGTTTATCTTCTGTTGTTAAAATTATATTTTCCGGCTCAAGGATTTCCTTTTGCTTTTCGATAGAGGAGGTAAGAGGGAATCCCGAACCAAATCCACCACCAATCGAAAAATTTGAGAAATATCTGAAATAGAGTAATTCAGTATTGATAAATGATGTTTTAAAAGTTGCTGTATTCTCGGTTTTTAAAATTGATGTTTGTCCGTTTTGAGCAGTATAAGGTTCAGATTCTAAAAATGTGCTTTTTGCTGCATTGAGATGTGAATAATATGCTTTTAAAAGGAAACTTGCTGCCCAATCTCCTTTTTTTGGAGGACCCAAAAAATATTCAGCACAAAACCCGGCAAAAAAACTATTTGACCTTGCTGCATCAAAGTTTTGATTACTATTTAATGGATTTGAAATTCCTTCTGTATGGAAAATTCTTCCATATCCACCTGAAAGACCAATGTACACACGTGGTGATGCCGGAGGCCCATAGCAAGCAGTTGAATAATCATCTTCCTGTGCGGAAGCTGCGGAAAATATCCCGCACAAAAGCAGAAAGCTCAAAAGAATTTTTATCATAGCACAACTCTTTTAAAAAGAATATTTTTTAAAACCCAAATCCCACATCCACACCAAGCTGAAGCGTGCTCATTCTAAAAGATTCATTTTTTGTAGCATTATTCAGCCCGATATTGTAGAAAAGCGACGGTGCAATTAGAAAATTATCCACCATCCAGCTGTAGCGCGCGCCCAGCTTTACATATATTTGTTTATTAAGCCTATCATCATTTTTTATAAATATCGTGCGATTATCTTCTGAATAATAAAAACCTTTGCTTTCTGCTTCCGGGTCAGGCGCAAATGCGGCTGTTGACGGCGTTAAGAGCTCAAATTTCTTTACAATTTTCCCTTCCTGCGGAAATCCCGCGCCAATCCCAAAGCCAAGGGAAAATTCATCCGCGATATTTTGAAAACCGATAAGCTCTGCATTAATAAAGGTCGCAGTAAATTCCGAACTATGTTGCACGGTCGTTGATGAAGGATTCCCCTGCGGATCAACAACCTTATATGGCAAGCCCGGAACTATTGAAGTTGCCGTTCCCATATCATTATAAAAAGTTTTAAAAGCTATGGACGTTGAGCCATTTGGCAAAACGGCTTCAGCAAAAATACCCGCAAAATAGCTATTTGCGCGCGCAGGATCCATCGCAGGATGTGTGTGTGGTTGCGGCGAACCGTTCGGTACATTGTCCATCGGATGCGCTATTCCAGCAGAATGGAAAACCCGCCCGTAGCCGCCTGTAATGCCCAAATAAAACTGTGGGGGATTTTGCTTCGGATAGAGGCCAATTGCCTCATCATCCTGCGAAAAAGCCGTGGAAAAGATCATAAAACCTAATGCAATACCGGAAAAAATCTGTGCCGTTTTCATAAGTTTTTAAAAAGAGATTGAGGTGAACCATGATTAATAAAGTAAATTACAAAAAAAACTTCCATCTTCTTTTTAAAAACTTTCCACCGCCCCGCATTTGTTAATCTTTTCGTAAATTTGCAGTTCTCTTTTTAAAACGTTTTTTAAAACTCAAACTATATATTCGGGAATAGATCGTGGCTACAAAATCCGCTCCTTCTAAAAAAGTCCAACCAAAAAACGGTTCTGCCAAAGCGCCCGCGCGCAACGGCGCAAACGGCACAGCAAAAAAAGCCGCCCCGGCCAAAAGCGCTCCGGCACAATCTTTTAAAAACTTTTCGCTTCATGGCTTAAGCCGCGAGGACGTTTTAAAAGATTACGGCATCGCAAGCGAAAGCCGCCAGGCATCATTGCTCGGACGCCGCGAAGTGCTCACCGGCAAAGCGAAATTCGGCATTTTTGGCGATGGGAAGGAAGTGGCGCAGCTCGCTATGGCGCGCGCTTTTAAAAAAGGCGATTTCCGTTCGGGTTACTACCGCGACCAGACATTTATGTTCGCGCTCGGCATTTCCGACGTGCAGAAATTTTTCGCGCAGCTCTACGCGCACACCGACGTTGAAGCCGAGCCGTCAAGCGCCGGACGCTCGATGAACGGGCACTTTGGCACACGCTTTTTAAATGAAGACGGAAGCTGGAAAAACCTAACGGAATTGTATAATTCCACTGCTGATGTTTCGCCGACTGCATCACAAATGCCTCGCCTGGTCGGGCTTGCGTACGCGTCGAAATTATTCCGCGAGCTTGATGAATTAAAAGATTTAACGCAGTTTTCAAAGAACGGAAATGAAGTTGCATTCGGCACCATCGGCAATGCGAGCTGCGCGGAAGGCATGTTCTGGGAAGCAGTGAACGCAATCGGCGTTTTAAAAAGCCCGGCGATTATTTCAATCTGGGATGATGGCTACGGAATTTCTGTTCCCAATCATATTCAGGTGACGAAAGACAATGTTGGCGAACTTTTAAAAGGTTTTCAGCGGAAAGAAGGTACGGACAGTGGTTACGATATTTATACGGTTCGCGGCTGGGATTACGCAGAGCTTTTAAAAACATATAAACTCGCCGCAGAAACAGCGCGTCGTGAGCACGTCCCGGCGATTATCCACGTTGTCGAAATGACGCAGCCGCAAGGCCACTCAACCTCAGGCAGCCATGAGCGCTACAAAACTAAAGAGCGTCTTCAGTGGGAAAAAGATTTTGACCCGATTGTGAAAATGCGCGACTGGATGATTGCTGAAAAAATTGCAACGCCAAAAGAACTTGATACAATTGAAAAAGAATCTATCGAATCCGTTCGTGCCCAGAAAGAAGCTGCGTGGAAAGCATTTACGCAACCGATTTTAGATGAAATTGCTTTTGTCAATTCTAAATTAGATGAACTGATTTCTGCTTCTAAAAATGCTGAAGAATTACAAAAAATTAAAGCTGAATTAGCTTCCGCGCGCGACCCATTCCGCCGTGATTTTATGGTGGCAATTCACCGCGCACTATTAGTTTTAAAAGATGAAGATTCGCCAGCAAAGCGCGCGCTTATCGAGTGGCGCCGCGAACAGGATAAATTGAATGAAGACCGCTACAGTTCGTGCCTGCATAGCAATTCGAGCGAGTGTGTGGTTCATGCGCAGGAAACGAAACCTGTTTATTCTGAAAAGTCGCCGACAGTAGATGGCCGTGAAGTTTTGCAAGCGTGCTTTGATGCGGCTTTAAAACGTGACCCGCGCGTTGTTGCGTTTGGCGAAGATGTGGGTAAAATCGGTGATGTGAATCAGGCCTTTGCAGGGCTTCAGGCGAAGCATGGTGAATTTCGTGTGACAGACACAGGCATTCGCGAATGTACGATTCTTGGGCAGGGAATTGGGCTGGCGATGCGCGGTCTGCGGCCGATTACGGAAATTCAATATCTTGATTACGTTCTCTACGCGCTGCAACTGATGTCCGACGATTTGGCAACGGTGCAGTACCGCACAAAAGGCGGACAGAAAGCGCCGGTGATTATCCGCACGCGCGGCCACCGTTTGGAAGGGGTCTGGCACTCGGGCTCGCCGATGGCGGGAATCATCAACCTCGTTCGCGGGATGCACGTGTGTGTGCCGCGCAATATGACGCAGGCAGCGGGTTTTTACAACACGCTTTTAAAGGCGGATGAGCCGGCGCTAGTTGTTGAGGTTTTGAGCGGCTATCGTTTAAAAGAGCGCATTCCTGAAAATGTCGGCGAATTTACGTTGCCGCTTGGCGTGCCCGAAGTTTTAAAAGAAGGGAAAGACGTGACAATCGTGACGTACGGCGCTTGCTGCAAGATTGCGATGGAAACTGCGGAGATGCTTAAAAAAGTAGATATTGACGTGGAAATCATTGATGTTCAGACGCTTCTTCCATTCGATACAGATCACAAAATCGTAGAATCTTTAAAAAAGACCAGCCGCGTTCTCTTCTTCGACGAAGATGTTCCCGGCGGAACAACTGCGTTTATGATGCAGGAAGTTTTGGAAAAGCAAAAGGGCTGGAAGTGGCTTGACAGCGAACCGAAAACGCTTGCGGCAAAGCCGCACCGCCCGGCGTACGGCACCGACGGCAACTACTGGTCAAAACCGGAAGCCGAGCACGTTTTTGAAGCTGTGTATGAGATAATGAATGAGGCGAATCCGCAGAAATATCCTGTGTTTTATAAGTAGGATTTATACAATTCTTTTAAAAGAAATACCTTGAAAACTCAAGTTAAAAAAAATACAAAGACCACTCCGAAAACAAACGGAACTGCAAAAAAAACTTCTTTAAAAACTGTTGAAAAGCCGGATGTTTTTAAAAGTAAGCATTTAAATAATGAACAGCGTGTGAAGATTTTTACGCACATGGTGCAGGCGCGTGAATTTGACCAGGCGATGCTGCGGCTATATCGCCAAGGCAAGGCGTTCGGTGGTGTGTATTCGCAAGTTGGTAATGAGGCGAGTTCTGTCGGCTCGGCGTTTGCGATGGGCGAGAGCGATGTGCTTTTCCCGATGCACCGGAATATCGGCGGGCATTTTGTTTTTGGGCAGGATGTAGACACGCTGATGGTCAATCACCTTGCGCGTACCGGCAGCCAGATGCGCGGCACGGATGGAACGGGCCATTACGCGGATGTTCAAAAGCGCATTTACGGGAATGTGTCGCACCTTGGCTCGATGATACCTGTTGCGGCGGGCTTTGTAATGGCGTCGCGGATGCGCGGAGAAAATGTTGTTGCCATGACGTATATCGGCGATGGCGGCGCGCAGGTTGGTGAGGTGCATGAAGGCCTGAATTTTGCCGCTGTACAGAAACTTCCACTTGTGCTTATTATTGAAAATAACCAGTACGCGTATTCTACGCCAAATTCGTTGGAATTTTCCTGTGCAAAACTTTCCGACCGAGCAATCGGCTACGGCATCCACGGCGAAACGATTGACGGAACGGACGTAGAGCTTGTTTTTGAAACGTGCCAGCGAGCGGTAGAACGTGCGCGAAATGGCGAAGGGCCGACGATTATCGAAAGCATAACCATGCGCATGCGCGGCCACGCAGAACACGACGACGCGAGTTACGTTCCAAAAGGAATGGTGGAAGAGTGGAGTTCGAAAGACCCTATTGAGCGCTACAAACGCTTCATGATTGCGGAAGGAATTATGACGGCAAAGCAGATTGACGAACTGAGCAAAAATCTTTTAAAAGAAATGATTGACGCGATTGACCGCACGCTCGAAATCCCGTATCCTCCGGCAGAAGAAGCTTTTAAAAATGTGTTTATGCCGTAAGGTTTTTAAAAACTCATGACAAACCGCTATCCGAAAACTCTGTCCATCGGCACAAATAATGCCGTTATTGCACTTTCGGAAACGGAAGTTGCGAAACTATTTACAGGCGATACGCGCTCAGATATTGGCTCGGAAGCAGAAAAGATGAAATTCGCCAATGCGGTGAACGGGCTTGTCGTGAAGTTTTTAAAAATTGATATTGATGAGGAAAAAGGTGCTGAGATGCTCGTGATGGAGCGGCTCTATCCATTAGACTTTCGTGCTCATGAGCGGGAAAAGCGTGAACTGTGGTTTGATGTTTTTGAAGATGAAATTGCGGAATTACACAAAGCGGGTTTTGTTCATCGGGATATAAAGCGGCCTTCGGATATTGGGGGTGAGCCATTTGATAACGTTTTTCTTACGGATTCCGGTTTGCGGCTTATTGACGTTGGTATTTCTGCTTTAAAAACTCAGGTGGGTGAGAAGCTTTTTAAAAAGTATGTCGAGCAGGAATTGGCTGAAATTGTGGAGCTGAAGGAGTATTTTTTAAAAAGGTAATTAGCGGTGATATAATGCGACAAAAGTTATATAGGTTTTTGTTTGCAGCTTTTTTAACAAATGCTACGACTATTTTTGCTGCTTTTTGCTCATTGCATTTTGTTAAAGGTCAAGCAGTTCGTGAAGCGCTCGATAACCTGATTCTGGGAGTATTCTATTGGTCTTTGCAAATGACGTTCCTTCATTTTGTTCAGGTATTTGTTTACGATAAAATATTAAATACTTGGCAAAAGAAAGGGAAAGTAATTTCAGAATCTTTTAAAAGAGTGATAATTGCTTGGACAGTGATTTCATTCTTTTCTAGTATTTACTTTCAAAACTTTCATATTGAGTCATTCTTCATTTTTAATTTGTATATTTTTGCTCCACTTATGTGGTATTTGATTTTGACACCGCGTAAAGTCCTTCAACCCCAATTTTAAAAATTAGACTACAAAATATCAGAACATCATGCCCCAAATGACATATCTTGAAGCGATTTCCGATGCGCTTCGTTTTGAAATGCAGCGCGACGAGTCGGTTTTTCTCATCGGTGAGGACATCGGGCCGTATGGCGGCGCTTTTAAAATGACGAAGGGTTTTATCCAGGAGTTTGGTGCGAAGCGGGTAATTGATGCGCCGATTTCGGAGGCAGCTATCGTCGGTGCGGCGATTGGCGCGGCGATGAACGGGATGCGCCCGGTGGCGGAAATGCAGTTTATGGATTTTGTGACGAATGGCTTTAATCAGCTGGCGAATGTGGCCGGAACGACGGCGTATCGCTGGGGAATGGCGGTGCCGATGGTTGTTCGCGGACCGTCGGGCGGCGGTGTGGGCGGCGGGCCGTTCCACTCGCGGAATAGTGAAGCGTGGTTTGCGCATACGCCGGGGATAAAAGTGGTTTGTCCGGCTTTTCCGGCTGATGCGAAAGGGCTGATGCTGGCGTCTATCCGCGACAATAATCCGGTTGTGTATTACGAGCACAAAGGTTTGTACCGGAAGATTAAAGAAGAAGTGCCGGAAGGCGATTACGTTGTTCCGCTTGGTAAGGCAAATGTGGTGCGCGAAGGCAGGGATGCGACAATTGTTTCGTATGGAAGCGCCGTTCACATGGCACTGGCGGCGGCTGAGGAGCTTTCAAAGCTGGGTTCTGAGGTGGAGGTGATTGATATTCGGACGCTCGTGCCGTTTGACGAGGAAACGGTTTTAAAAAGTGTGATGAAGACAAATCGTGTGTGTATTGCGCATGAGGCGACGCTGACGGCGGGTTTTGGAGGTGAGATTGCCGCGAGAATTGCGGATAAAGCGTTTGAATACCTGGATGCGCCGATTAAGCGTGTAGCGGCTTTTGATTCGGTAACGCCGTTTGCGCCGACGCTGGAGAAGGCGGTTCTGCCGAATGAGGGGACGATTTTAAAAGCGATGAAGGAATTGCTGGAGTATTAGCGTTTTTAAAGGTTTGATGTGAACTTCTGACGCGTTCATCCCTCTGCCTGCGGCATCTCCCTTCTTAAGGGAGACTTCCTTTTTTAAGTCGTCATTCTGAGAAGGTCTTCCGACGAAGAATCTCTCTTGATTGCGTGAAGCAGAATTTCTTTTGGCAAAGTTTTTAAAACACGATTTGCCTTTTGGCTTTAGAAGAGAGATTCTTCGCTGCGCTTCAGAATGACGATGGTGTAAAAAACGATTCTTTAAAAAACGGGTGCCGGGTGCGGACAGGGTTGCCGCACGAGATGGCTTTGAGCGAGAACGACAGGAACCAAGAGATTTTAAAAGAGAATTTTAAAAAAGTTTTTAAAATGTGTGAAAAAATTTGAACTTTTAAGGCGGGAATGGCGTAGATTTGTAGTCTGTTTTTAAAGAAAATTCTTTAAAATTAATTCGGTTTTTAAAAGATTAGATTATCAGGATAATTATGGCGCGCGTTCTTTTTACGATTACGTACACGGTTTCGGAAAATCAGAAGAAGTATTACCAGGAGCTAATCACGCAGGTGAAGGGCAAGTTTGCCAGCAATCCTGATGTGCAATACAGCGTTTTTGAGGTGCGCGGCAAGCGGAATACGTACCAGGAAGTGTTTATTTATCCGTCAAAGGAAGTGTTTGACGCGTCGGATGAAATCGCGGAGAAGGTGCACGCGACCGAGCTTGTGGAGCAAATTCACGCGCTGACGGAGAATGTGCAGTACACGACCGCGTTTGAAGTGTAATCGTTTTTAAAAAGTATTTTTTAAAAGCTGCCTGTTTGTAAAACGACGGCAGCTTTGCCTGTTTTTGGGAATTTGGACGTGCAGAAAGGCCTTTCGAAAATTATAGATTATTTGTTTTCGCTGCACCGCTTTGGCATAAAGCCGGGGCTGGAGCGCACGCTGGCGCTGGCGGAAATTGCGGGAAATCCACACACGCGTTTTAAAACGATACACGTGGCAGGCACGAACGGGAAGGGTTCGACGTGTTCGATGCTGGCGAGTATTTTGCAGGAGGCGGGTTTTAAAACGGGGCTGTACACGTCGCCGCATATTTTGCGATTTAATGAGCGGATTCGCGTGAATGGCGCGATGATTTCGGATGAAGATATGGTGCGGCATTTTTTAAAACTTGAGCCGCATATCGAGGAAATTGGTTCGACGTTTTTTGAAGTAACGACCGTGATGGCGTTCAGCTATTTTGCGGAACAAAATGTTGATATTGCGGTAATAGAAACAGGGCTTGGCGGGCGGCTGGATTCTACGAATATTATTGCGCCTGAGCTGTCTGTGATTACGTCGATTGACCTTGACCACATGGAATATCTGGGTACGACGCTGCCGAAAATTGCTTTTGAAAAAGCGGGGATTATTAAGAAAAATACGCCGGTGATTGTTGCAGAAAATCGTGCGGAATTGCGGGGAGTTTTTGAAAAAAAAGCTGATGAAGAAGATGCGCCGATTACGTTTTTAAAAGATATTTTTGTTGTTGAAAATGTTGTTTTTAAAAAGGATTTTTCTACGGAAATTTATTTTAAAAATGTTTTAAAAAATGAAGATTCTTTAAAAATTACAACTTCTCTAGCCGGGAAGCATCAGGTTCAAAATGCTTTGACAGCTTTTGCGGCGATTGAGGTTTTGAAAGAAAAAGTCGAAATTTCGGATGTTGCGATTGAAAAGGGTTTTAAAAACGTCAAGCAGAATGTCGGTCTTCGCGGTCGAATTGAGCTTTTAAAAGATAATCCGCCGCTTGTTGTGGACGTGGCGCATAATCCAGCGGGAACGAGGGTTTTAAAAGAAACGCTGGATTTATGCGGTTATTCTGCTGTAAAATGGAATCTAGTTTTCGGGGCAATGGCGGATAAAGATATTGCTGAAATGCTTACGCCTTTAAAAGATATTGCGGAAGAGATTTTTGCTGCTGCACCGAAAAATGAACGTGCGGCGAAGGCGGAGAAAATTGGGGAAATCGCGCGGGAAAGCGGTTTTAAAAATGTGAATGAGTTTGAGTCTATTGAAGAAGCGGTTGAAGCTGCTTTTAAAAAGGACGCACCGATGCTGATTTGCGGTTCGTTTTACGTGGTGGACGAGGCGTTTCAGGCTTTAAAAGAACATTGTGGAATTGAAATATAGATGGTTTTAAAATTATGAAATGTGAAGAATATAAACTAAAACGTGCGCTCATCAGCGTTTCGGACAAAACGGACATCGTGGATTTTGCAACCGGATTGCATGATCTGGGAATTGAGCTGATCTCAACGGGCGGAACGGCGGATTATCTTCGTGCGTGCGGGCTTCCGGTGGTGAATGTGAGCGATTTGACGGGTTTTCCGGAAATCCTCGATGGGCGGGTGAAAACACTGCATCCGAAAATTCATGCGGGTTTGCTGGCACAATTGGATAATGAGGCGCATCAGAAGCAGCTAGAGGAGCATGATTTTCCTTCGATAGATTTGCTGGTTGTGAATCTCTATCCGTTTGAGGAAACATTGGCGCGGGAAGGCTCAACTCACGCAGAAATTGTTGAAAATATTGACATTGGCGGACCAGCGATGTTGCGGGCTGCGGCGAAAAATTACCGCTGGACTGCGGCTGTAGTGAATCCGCAGCATTACAAGGAAACGCTGACGCTGCTTCAGATGAATAACGGATGTCTGCCGGAGCGCGTGAGAATCGGTCTGGCTGGTGAGGCGTTTGAGCATACAGCGCATTATGATGCTGTTGTGGCTGAGTATTTCCGTACTCAGCGTAATTCTTCGTTTCCTGAGCTTTATACGCTTCAAGCGCGGCGCGGGAAGAATCTACGCTATGGCGAGAACCCGCATCAGAGCGCAGTTCTGTACGGGAAATTTACAAAGATTTTCAACCAGCTTCATGGCAAGGAGCTTTCGTATAATAATATTATTGATATTGACGCTGCATCGCGGCTGGTGATGGAATTTGGGGAGCCGGCAGTGGCGATTATTAAGCATACAAATCCGTGTGGCGTCGGCATTGGTTCAGATTTAAGAGAAGCATATAATAAGGCGTTTGCGACGGATACAGTTTCGCCATTTGGCGGAATAATTGCTTTTAATAAGCCGGTTGATGAGGATTTGGCGCAGATGATCCACGGTATTTTTACGGAAGTCCTTATAGCGCCGGAATTTTCGCCAGAAGCGCTGGAGCTTTTAAAAAAGAAAAAGGACAGACGATTAATCCAGGTTGATTATAATGTTTTAAAAAAATCAATTAAACACGATATTCGCTCGGTGGCGGGTGGGTATTTGGTGCAAAATCCTGACGATGTGCTGCTTGATGAAGATGCTTTGCGCGTTGTGACGCAGCGTGACCCAAGCGATGATGAACGTGCCGCGATGCTTTTTGCGTGGAAAGTGGCGAAACATGTAAAATCAAATGCGATTGTGTATGCAGCGCCTGACCGTACATTGGCAATTGGCGCGGGGCAGATGTCGCGCGTTGATTCGGCGAGAATAGCCGTTCAAAAAGCAAAGGATGCGGGTATTGAATTAAAAGGTTGTGCTGTGGCGAGCGATGCGTTTTTTCCTTTTGCTGATGGATTACTTCAGGCGGTGGAAGCGGGCGCTGTGGCGGTTATTCAGCCGGGCGGCTCGGTGCGTGATGAGGAAGTAATTGCTGCGGCCGATGAAAGTAATATTACGATGATGTTTACGGGGATGCGGCATTTCAGGCATTAGGTTTTTTAAAAAGTGGGGATTTTTTTAGGCAAAGTTTTAAAAACTTTGCCTTTTTTATTTTTAAAAAGATGATTAATTTGAAATATTGTTTTTAAAATATTCTATATCATCATGACGACAGAAATTATTGCTAAAATTGAAGAATTGAACAAGAAAGCCAGCAGTAAAAAAAATAAGGGAAGTGCTGAAGCAGAGCAGTTTGCCGAAGAAGCGCTGCGCTTGGCTGAAGAGGTGCAATATGATAAAGGAATTGCTTCGGCACTGGTAAATCTGGCATGGCATAGCATTTTAAAAAGGAACTATCCGCTTTCAATTGAGCAGTCTGAAAGAGCAATCGCATCAGCAGAAAAGTGCGGTGTCATTCAATCAAAAGCGTATGCTTTAAATAATCTGGGGCTCGCATATAGCTCGACAAGCGATTATCCTTTAGCTTTGGAATGTTACACAAAGGCGCTCGAGATTTTAAAAGCAGAAAATGTAAAGCCTGGAATCGTCATGGTTCAACAGAATATGGGCAACGTTTATTATTATCAGGGTGAATATTCGCAAGCGCTTAATTGTATGCAAAGCGCACTTTTAATTCATAAAAAACTTGAAGATAAACGGGGAATTGCGACAACATTGCATAATATTGGTGCGGTTTATAACAGAATGGGCGAATTTTCGAAGTCAATTGAAGTACTCGTACGCTCACTTTCTACGGCGGAAGAAGTCGGTGATAAACGTCAGATAGCTTCAGCGATTGTGAGTATCGGTAATGTTTATCAAAGCACCGGAGAGTATGAAAAAGCGCTTGAGCAACAGCTACGTGCCTTAGATCTTTACCAGGAAAGCTCTGACCGCTTCGGAATCGCGATATGCCTTGGCAATGCTGCAAATGCACTGGTAAAACTTGGTGACTATCACAAGGCTTTGGAATATGGCCTTGGCGCTCTCACGATCTATGAAGAGATCGGCGATAAAAATTATGCGGCGATGGTGCTGAATGACATTGGCCCGATCTATGTCGAAATGGGGGACTTTTTAAAAGCGCTTCAGTGCTTTAAAAGATCGCTGGAAATAAAGGAAAAAATTGGTGATAAAAATGGCGTAATGCAGGCGTTGCAAAACATCGGCATGCTCTATGGCAACAAAAATTTTGCAGAGTATGATGTTTTAAAAGCCACTGACTTTTTAAAGAGGGCGCTTGGTTTAAACGAGGAAACAGGTGAGCGAGATATTAAAGTGAAATTGTATGAATCGCTTGCACAATTGTATAAAGAAATTGAAGACTGGCAGAGCTATGCGGAGTATTTTACGAAATTTCATGAGCTTGAAAAGGAAGTCTTCAGTGAGGAAGTTGCCAAGAAAATGGCTGATCTTGAAGCTCAAAAGAAATTTGCTGAAATTGAAAAAGAGCGTGAAATAGAGCGGCGCGAGCAGAAAGCCACATACACGATTTTAAATAATATTTTTCCAAGTTCGGTTGTTGACCGGCTTCGTGACGGTGAGTCTCCGCTTGCGGATTATTATCCTGATATCAGCGTGCTTTTCCTCGATATTGTTAATTTTACCCACTTATCGGCTATCGTTTCTTCCCGTCAGCTGCTCTATCTTTTAAATTCGATTTTCGATGCCTGTGACAGCGTTATTGACAAATTTGGCCTTGAAAAGATCAAGACAATAGGCGATGCGTATATGGCGGCATCCGGAATTCCTGAATATGACGAACAGCATGTGCAAAAAGCAGCACGAACAGCTGTCGAGCTTTTAAAAGTTTTAAAAAACCTTGTGGTCAAAATTCCCAAGGAGATTGAAGGCGACCGAACCTGGATGACGACGATTGGCGAAATCCGGGTTCGGATCGGCCTGCATTGCGGCGAAGCGATCGGCGGCGTGATCGGCATGAAAAAATATGCGTACGACCTGTGGGGCGATACTGTCAATACAGCCGCCCGCATGGAAGCCACCGGTGAAACTGACAGAATTCATGTAAGCGAAGAAGTTTTTAAAAGGTTAAATGGTAATTTTTCTTTTGAAAAAAGAGAGCCAATTGACATTAAGGGCAAAGGAATTATGCAGACATACTTTCTGAATGAGAATTAGTGTGTTTAAACACGCAACTTTATTTTTAATCGTTAATGTCTGTATAAGCTCTCAATACATTCGAGGGGCAAAAAATTATTCTTTAAAAAAAGGTTTGAAATGAAAACGACAATTTTTACAAGTGAATCACGGGGAAATGCAGATCACGGCTGGCTGAAATCGCGCCACACGTTTAGCTTTGCGGGTTATCAGGATAGGAACAGGATGAATTTTGGCCTGATGCGCGTGCTGAATGACGATATTGTTGCACCGGGAAAGGGTTTTGGCGCGCATCCGCACGAGAATATGGAAATTGTTTCCATTCCGCTTAAAGGAACGCTGGCGCACAAGGATTCAACCGGAGTGGCGAAGGAAATTAAAACGGGCGATGTGCAGATCATGTCAGCTGGAAGCGGTATCACGCATTCGGAATATAATTATTCGCCTGAAGAGGAAGTGCATTTTCTGCAAATCTGGATTTACCCGAAAGAAAAGGATATTCAGCCGCGCTACGAGCAGAAAAGCTTTGAAAAAGATGGTTTTAAAAATAGTTTTAAAACGGTTGTTTCGCCCCAAAAAGAGAGCGATGCAGTTTGGATAAACCAGGATACGTGGTTTTCGATGGGGAATTTTGATGAAGGAAAAACGGCGGAATATTCTTTTAAAAAGGAAGGAAATGGCGCGTTTATTTTTCTTTTAAAAGGTGAAGCGGAAATTGACGAAAATGTTTTAAAAGAACGTGACGCGATTGGAATTGAGGATTTTAAAAATGTTGAAATGAAGTTTTTAAAAGATTCTGAAGTTTTGGTGATTGATGTTCCGATGAATTTTTAAAAAGTTGTAAATTGTTTTAGAAAAATGAGTAATTCCATGTTTTAAAAACACGTGGAATTACTTTTTTTAGGGTTTCATATAAAAATGTACGGCTACGAGATATAAAAACAAATGGGAAGGTAATTGTTTTAAAATAATAGTTTTTAAAATTTTCTTTTAAAAACCAGCACAAAATTAACATTTGCTTTGTTATTCTACACGAGACGATCTTGTTAAACCAATTATATCTATTGTAATGAAAATTCTTTCCGCATTTTTCTGTGTGATGGTCTTACTGCTTACTTCCTGCGAACAGAAAACGTATAATACTACCTCAGAAGGAAGTTCGCAAAATGCTTCGCAGCAGGAGCAGGAGATCAAGAATCTTTTAAACGAATGGACGACGGCAATTACCCAGCAGGATGCAGAGGCGTTGAACCGCCTTGCTGCGGATGAACACTTCTTTACCGGATTTGACGGGACGATGCTGACAAAGCAGGATAATATCGCATCGCTGACGAATCCGATGTTCCATATTGGAGCGATTGAAACGCAGGATGTGAAAGTTCACACGTATGCTGACGCTGCAGTTATTACGGGAAAAGCAAATCTAACAATGACAGCCGAAAGCGGTTCTAGCAAATCCAGTACAAGATTCACCCAAACGTGGATACGGAATAACGGTGTCTGGCAACTGGTAGCCGAGCATACATCAAATTTGCCGCTGGTGACGAAGTAGATTGAGCTTTTTTAAAGAGAAGTCTAAAAAACAGGAAAGCCGGTCAGAAATTTATCTGATCGGCTTTTCTTATGTGCACCCGGCGAGTTCGAACTTACAACCTTCTGATTCGTAGGAGTAAGGTATGTGGTGAAATCTGGTAAATTTAAGGGATTTCTTGAACCAGTAGACCTGTATTAGACCAGAGAAATATCAAATTTAAATACTTCTTTAGCATCACAATGTAAAACTTACCGATGTGAAGTCTTATAATTATTTGCATTATGACAAAAAATTAATTTGACTTTGTAAAAAACCTTTGTAGGTTTGCAACTCAATTTTACAAACACGACGATAATTACTTTTAAAAACAATGCGCCTCACTTTAGCAACATATAATCCCGTGATAGACCGCAAGCATATGCTTGGCAGTCAGGAAGGGTTTTGTCTAAAGCAGAGGTAGTGTAGCAATACATATAGAGCGGTTTCATCTTTTTGAAAACCCACCTTTGCAAGATTCGCGAAGGTGGG
The DNA here is from genome assembly GCA_040386315.1 of Bacteroidota bacterium. GTDB lineage: Bacteria > Bacteroidota > Ignavibacteria > Kapaibacteriales > DASPKH01 > DASPKH01. Next base: position 84,964 of record JAZKFS010000001.1, on the reverse strand, counting down.
TTTTTTGCTTTTAAAAATGTTCTTTGGAAAATGTGATGGTAGTGATACGGCGAGTTACTTCGTACGAAAACGTTGCCGGTTCAAGTCCGGCTGTTCCAGCTAACGGAATATAGCTCAAAGGTTAGAGCGTTTCGCCTAACAACTCCTGTAAACTTTCTCCATCACGTATTTTTTTGACGGTAGCGACGAGTGGGTTACTTCGCTTATCACGCGGCCTGTCGCGGGTTCGAGTCCCGCCATCTCCTCTGATTTAAGTTTTTAAAAATGGGGATGTAGCTCAGTTGGTAGAGCAGCTTACTCACTCAGATTTTCTCCGTCATTTTGTTTTTTTAAAGGCAGTAGCGATATGTGGGTTACTTCGCTTAGGGTGCCGTGGGTCGCCGGTTCGAGTCCGGCTGTTCAGATTTTAAAATTCTGAATATAGCTCAGTTGGTAGAGCAACGAAAAAGTCCTACATAAACTTTCTCTGCCTCTTTATTTTTTGTTCTTTCATTTTTAAAAGTTTGACGGTAGTGAAAGGTGAGTTACTTCGACGTAAGTCATTGCTGGTTCGAGTCCAGTCCATCGGGGTTTTAAAACTCCGTTGGTAGCTAAATTGGTAAAGCACAGCCTTACCCCATTTTCTCCGTCATTTATTTTAAAAAGGCAGTAGCGACACGCGGAATACATCGCTTTAAAGCAGCGAACTTTTAATTCGCCCTAAATTCCACGCGAATTTTCTCTGCCTCTTATTTTTAAAATTGTCTTTTTAAAAGCAGTAGTGATGCGGCTTTGAGTTACTTCGATTTGCTAAATCGCCCAGTAGAACTCCCGCAGTTTTCTCTGCCGTTTTTTTGATTCCCCGGCTTTTTAAAAAGCCATGTTTCCATATTTTTTAGAGGAGGTGCATAATGGCACGATTTAATTTTTCAACAGCTTTGGCAAAAGTCAAAAACTTCGCGGGCGGTGATGCGTACAAGCAGTCGCCTGAACTCGAACTGGTTTCGATGCTGGTCACGTCGTTCGTGAAAGACCAGTTTTACAGAAGCCAGCATGACGGCTTAGAGCGATTGAAAAATCTCATCGCACTCTGCGACAAGGAGTTCGTCGCGAAGGCAGCCATTTTTGCGCGAACGGAATTTGGTATGCGTACGATTTCGCATGTGGTCGCTTCAGAGCTGGCAAAGCACATCGGCGGACAGGTGTGGGCGAAGGATTTTTACAGCGCGGTTGTATTCCGTCCGGATGACATGATGGAAATCCTGGCATACCACACAGCGACGAACGGTAAAGTGCCGAACTCAATGAAAAAAGGTTTTGCAAAAGCATTCGAACGTTTCGATAGCTACCAGCTGGGTAAATACCGTGCGGCATCTAAAGATTTTAAACTTGTAGATGTTGTGAATCTGGTTCACCCGGTGCCGGTTGAGAAAAATGCTGAAGCAATTTCGGCATTGATTAAAGATGAACTTCGCTCAACAGGTACATGGGAATCCGCGCTGACAAAAACCGGACAAACAGCTGAAAACGACGAGCAAAAAGCCGTTTTTAAAAACGAAGCGTGGACGGAGCTGATTCGCTCGCGAAAAATCGGCTACTTTGCACTTTTGCGAAACTTGCGCAATATCATTACGCAGGCACCTGACGTCATCGGCGAAGCTCTGGAAATGCTGACGAACGAGCGCCTGATTAAAAAATCACTTGTTCTGCCGTTCCGCTTTACAACGGCGTACGAGGAAGTTTTAAAAATGGACAGCGGGAAAGTTGTTCGCGAGGTGCTGCAAGCGCTGAATACGGCGGTTGACATTTCACTGAATAACGTTCCGAAGTTCGATGGCGAAACGCTTGTTGTACTGGATGTTTCGGGTTCGATGGCGGGAAAACCGGCTGAAATCGGTTCGCTGTTTTCGGCAATCCTGGTGAAATCCAACAATGCTGATTTTATGACATTTTCCGATGATGCGGCCTACAAAAACGTGAATATTGGCGACAGCACAATAACGATTGCGCGTTCGATAAAATTTGCGATGGGAGGTACAAACTTCCACGCGATCTTTCAAAAGGCGAAAAGAAAATACGACCGCATCATCATCTTGTCAGACATGCAGGGCTGGATTGGCAATGACACTCCGGCAAACGAATTCACAGCGTACAAACGCCGTACTGGCGCTGACCCGTTTGTCTATTCATTTGATCTGCAAGGCTATGGAACACTGCAATTGCCTCAAAACAAAGTATTCTGCACGGCCGGATTTTCAGATAAAATTTTCGACATCATGAAGCTGATGGAAACAGATAAAGCTTCGATGATTGAGAAAATTAGCTCGGTTTCTTTTAAAAACTGAGTTCGCTAGGCTTTTAAAAATTGTACCTGCGGGAAACCTGTTTTCGGCAGGTACAATGAATTATTACTTTTTTTATAAGCAATTACTTTTAAAAACAATGCGCTCCTTTATTGAACAATATAGCCACGCGATAAATCTGCTGCAAAAGCGGGATGGGCGTGGTGTATTGTGTCTGAAGCGAAGGTAGTGTTTTTAAAATTTTCAACTTTTAAAACCCGCTTTTGCTTCGTGCAGGAGCGGGTTTTTCTTTTAAAAATCCAAAACGGAGGAAACATCCAATGACAATTCTAAGACAAAATTATCTGCCCGGTAGCGGGACAAACAAACTTTTAAAACCGCGGATTAGCTGCGGAAATGTGAAAAAAATAACTTTTAAAAACGACAGAATAATCTATTTTTATGACAGAAAAAGAATACAGGGAAATTATCGAGTGCCTGACGCCGGGGCGGACGGTATTCTATTATTTTCGGGATAAATACGCGCGCCAGATTTTGCAATATCTGACGAAAGAGCGCAAACATGTGCGCGATATTAAGGCCACGCCTTTTAAAGGTTTGCTGGAGAAGAAAGACGTTCGGGAGCTGATTGCTTTGGCACCGGACGGAATGCTTTATCCAGAGCTTTTTGAAATGAAGTGGCCGGAGAGCTTTGAATCGTACACGTTGACAGTTGGTCAATGGGGACGCGGCTTACAATGGGGTGCTCAAAAAACGCGCGCGGGATTGAATATCGTTCTGCAAATGAATTTCAATGCCGGACACAATCGCGCTTATACTTCGATGATAAAGCCGAAAGATTACCATCCGTTTGAATATTCATGCCATCCGATTGCAGGTGGTGAACGGCGCACGATGGCGTGGGCACGGATTGACCTCGACCTGACGACGGGCGAGGCGTTGATAGAGGAAATCCAAAATGACTGGATTCGTGTGGCACTGCGTAGAAGCACAACGGTGGAAGTGGTGGAATCACTCGACGATAATCGTGTTCGTGTGCGTCAGCTGACACATCGCAATCGTGTAAATTCGGGAAATCTGCACACGTATGTAGAAGACGTTTTAAAACCGCATGTGAAGATTTGGGATGAGGCGATGCTGGCCGCTGCGCTGTGGTTTATCCGCGAGGAAATGGGAATCCGCAGGATTTTTTACCATGAATATGAAAGCGGGAATCGTTTAAAAGACATTAGTTATAAAAAGCCGCCTCGCTCAATTTATACAGATTTGCCGCGCAGGTTTTGTTTTAAAAGCACGAAGGAAAAGCCGGAATTTCTTTTAAAAGAACCAAAACTTGTAAAAAGAAAGGAATTTAGGATTTCGGAATTTCAAGTGCTGGATTTGTAAAATTACTTTTAAAGAATAAACATTATGATTACTGGAAAAGAATTAATTGAACTGGGTTTTAAACCGGGGAAATGGTTTAAGGACGCGATTGAGCACGCTAATGCACACAATCTCAGCGGCGAACCACTTGTGCAATATTTAAAATCCATCCGGCCTGTGTATGTGGACCCGTTTACAGAGCCGGTTGGATTTTTCAAAAACATCAGAGCTGAGAATGAAATCGAGATTTCAAATATTGAAAATGTGGTGTCAACTATGAGCGATCTGATGAAAACGCCAACGTTGGTTGGAGGCGCGGTCATGCCTGATGCGTGTCCGACCGGCGAGGGACAGATTCCGGTGGGTGGGATTGCCGTTGCGAAAAATGCGATTCACCCTTCGATGCACAGCGCGGATATTTGTTGTTCGGTGATGATGACGAATTTCGGTAAACTTTCGCCGAAAACGGTGCTCGATGCGGCGCATTCCGTTACGCATTTTGGCGGTGGCGGGCGTTTGGAATTTTCAGAATTGCCGAAAGATATGGAAGAAAGGATTTTTGGCAATAGCTTTTTACAAAGTGAGCGCAGCGTGAATTTTGCGAAATCGCACCTGGCGACGCAAGGCGATGGTAATCACTTTTTATACGTCGGAATTTCCAAAAAAACCGGTGAAACAATGATGGTGACGCACCACGGCAGCCGTGGTTTTGGTGCAAATCTTTTTAAAGAAGGAATGAAGGTTGCAGAATATTTCAGAAAGGAGATTTCGCCGAAAACGCCTTTTAAAAACGCGTGGATTCCTTTTGAAACCGAGGAAGGAATCGCATACTGGGAGGCGCTGCAAATCGTGCGCGACTGGACAAAGCTCAATCACACGGTAATTCACAACACAACTGCTGAAAAGCTCAGTGCAGAGCCATTCGACAGATTCTGGAATGAGCACAATTTTGTTTTTAAAGACGGTGATTTGTTTTATCACGCAAAAGGTGCAACGCCGCTGGACGACAAGTTTGTGCCGGATTCGAAGGATGGTTTGCGGCTGATTCCGCTGAATATGAGCGAGCCGATTTTAATTGTGAGAGGCAATACCACGGAAAATAACCTCGGATTTGCACCGCATGGGGCCGGGCGAAACATCAGCCGTGGGAAGCACAAGTTCAATAATGCGCACAAGACAATTGATGAGATTTTTGCTGAGGAAACGAAAGGTTTGGATATTCGATTTTTCTCTGGTAATATTGATATTTCTGAGCTGCCGAGCGCGTATAAAAATGCACATTCGGTAAAGCAGCAAATGCACGAATTCGGGCTCGGAGAAGTGGTGGACGAAATTATGCCATACGGCTGTATAATGGCGGGAGACTGGGAATTGACTGCACCGTGGAGATTGAAAAAGTTGCGGAAATAGATTTTTTAAAAACATAAAAACGCTTTTTAAAAGCTGAATCACATATGCTTCTTACAATAACAACAACGCATCAGCCCGCAACAGACCTGGGTTTTTTGCTTCATAAAAATCCCGCACGGGTTCAAACAACAAATTTGAGCTTTGGTCAGGCGCATATTTTCTATCCTGAAGCTACGGAGAAGAGGTGCACAGCGGCGTTACTCATAGATGTTGACCCGGTGGGGCTTGTGCGGAAAAAATCCGAGCAGGCATTTGCACTCCAACAATATGTGAATGACAGGCCGTATGCAGCATCGTCGTTTTTAAGCGTGGCGCTGGCGCAGGTTTTCGGAACGGCGATGGGCGGCAGAAGCAAGGACAGGCAGGAGCTTGCTGAAACAGCGATTCCACTTACTGTAGCTATACCGGTTCTACCATGCAGGGGTGGCGAGACTGTACTGAAAAATCTCTTTGAACCACTTGGTTATACTGTAAAGGCTCAACGCCTCACCCTGGATGAGAAATTTCCCGAGTGGGGTGACAGCCGGTATTTCGATGTTCAAATTTGGGGCGTGTGTAGAGTTCAGGATATGCTTAATCATCTTTATGTACTTATCCCAGTACTGGATGATGAAAAGCATTACTGGGTAGATACGGGTGAGTTGGAAAAACTCCTCCGCAAAGGAGATGGCTGGCTAGCGTCACATCCTGAAAAGGAACTCATCACAAAACGTTATCTGAAACATAGGGCAGCTCTGGCAAATGAGGCACTACAAAGATTAATACCTGATGAATCGGTGATTGCTGAAAAGGAAGAAGAGCATGCACAGGAAGAAGAACAGGTAGAGAAAAAGCTACGGCTCAATGATATACGGATGCAGAGTGTATTTGAACAAGTAAAAGGCACCGGAGCATCTCGAGTCTTGGATCTTGGCTGTGGAGAAGGCAATCTTTTAAAAATGCTTCTAGGTGATAAACAATTTACTGAGATCGTAGGAATGGACGTTTCCTACCGGACGCTGGAGATTGCTACAAAACGCTTGAGATTAGATATGCTGCCGGAGAAACAGCGACAGCGCATACAGCTTCTGCACTCGTCTCTTGTCTATCGTGACAAGCGTCTTGAGGGCTATGATGTTGCGACAATCATTGAAGTAATTGAACATTTAGATGAAGATAGATTAACGGCTCTTGAGCGCAATGTATTCGGATTTTCAAAACCTGGAATAGTGATTGTTACGACTCCAAATGCAGAGTATAATGCACTTTTTGAAACGTTGCCGGCAGGAAAATTCAGGCATAAGGATCACCGGTTTGAATGGACGCGTCAGCAGTTTCAGGCGTGGGCTCATCAGGTTGGAGCGAAATACGGCTACGAAGCAGACTTTTTCACGGTTGGTGAAGTGAATGAGGATTTGGGCTCGCCGACACAAATGGCTGTTTTTAAAAGGAGAATACATTAATGAACATAGAATTACCGGAATTTTGCCTTGTGGTGCTTATGGGAGCTTCAGGGTCAGGAAAATCAACATTTGCAAGGAAGCATTTCTTACCGACTGAAATCCTGTCATCGGACTATTGCCGGGGGCTGGTGTCGGATGATGAAAATAATCAGGCGGCTACAAAGGACGCTTTTGATGTATTGCAGTATATAACTGCAAAGCGTCTTTCTGCTAAACGCCTGACGGTCATTGATGCAACAAATGTGCAGCCGGAAGCCAGAAAATCATGGCTTATGCTTGCTCAGCAATATCATTGCCATCTGGTAGCAATTGTGCTTGATATGCCGGAAAGAGTATGTCTAGATAGAAACGCGATGCGTTCTGACAGGAATTTTGGCTCTCATGTTATACCGCAGCAGCGCCATCAACTGAGACGTTCACTTAAAGCTTTAAAGCGGGAGGGTTTTCGCTTTACGTATGTTCTGGATTCACAGGAAGCCGTAGAAAAAGTGCAAATCACCCGAAAACCTCTATGGAATAATCGTTCACACGAACATGGCCCGTTTGATATTATCGGTGATATTCATGGCTGCTATGATGAATTGGTGGAATTACTGACGAAGCTTGATTACAAGGTCATAGATACTGATAACGGACCGGATATTACAGCGACACACGGCAGGAAAATCATCTTCCTGGGTGACCTTGTAGATCGTGGACCGAAAACACCGGAAGTCCTGGAACTGGTTATGAACTCAGTCTCGTCTGGCATAGCTTTGTGCGTGCCAGGTAACCATGATATTAAGCTCATGAAAAAACTAACAGGGCGGAATGTCAAGATTGCCCATGGACTGGCTGAATCTTTGGAGCAGCTTGAGCAACGGCCAAAAGAATTTTCTGAGAGGGTTGCAAAGTTCATTGATGGGCTTATTAGTCATTATGTCCTCGATAATGAAAAACTCGTTGTAGCTCATGCAGGAATAAAAGAGGAATTGCAGGGAAGAGGCTCAGCGAAGGTTCGTGATTTTGCTCTTTTTGGCGAAACGACAGGAGAAACGGATGAATTTGGGCTTCCAGTACGGTTGAACTGGGCAGCGGAATATCGTGGAAAGTCGATGGTAGTCTATGGACATACTCCAGTCCCTGAAGCTGTGTGGCTCAACAATACGATGAATATTGATACTGGATGTGTGTTCGGCGGAAAGCTTTCCGCGCTTCGGTACCCTGAGCGTGAAATTGTTCATGTTCAGGCTAAAAATCAATATGCCATACCATCAAAACCGATTGGGTATGACCAGCTGCAAGCAGGAACGACTCCCTTTGAGGCAGACGACATTCTGGATTTGTCCGACATCTCAGGAAAACGAATTATTCCCACGAAACTGCATCATACAGTTACGATCAGGGAAGAAAATTCTATTGCAGCTCTTGAGCTTATGAGTCGTTTTGCAGTGAATCCCAAATGGCTCATGTATCTTCCACCAACAATGTCACCGAGTGAAACCAGTAAGCGAGAGGATTATCTTGAGCATATTGAGGAAGCACTTGCCTATTATCGGAAAGAGGGAGTACCTTCAGTGATATGCGAGGAAAAACATATGGGTTCTCGTGCTGTTGTGATCGTATGTCGTGATAATGCCTCCGCTAAAAAACGATTTGGTATTAATGGAGATGAAATTGGAGTATGCTATACTCGGACTGGAAGGCCGTTTTTTACCGAGAAAAATCTTGAAAAGGAGTTTTTAAAAAAGGTTACTGACGGAATGGAAACGTCCGGGCTGTGGGACGTTTTAAAAACAGACTGGATTTGCCTCGACTGCGAGCTTCTGCCGTGGTCAGCCAAAGCGCAGGAGCTTTTAAAAACGCAGTATGCCACCGTCGGTGCTGCCGCAAAACATTCGCTCGAAGCTGCAAACAGCGTTTTAAAAACGGCGTTGGAAAACGGGCTGGACGTTGGCGAGCTTTCAGCACATTTTAAAAACAGACAGGAAGCTGTGGAGGATTACACAAAATCCTATCGCAATTACTGCTGGCCTGTGGATTCTTTAAAAGGGATAAGACTTGCGCCATTTCACATTCTGGCAACGGAAGGCACTGTTCACACGGACAAAAACCACCTCTGGCACATGGAGACTATCGCGCAATTGTGCTCAACAGACGCGGAATTCTTTTTTAAAACTGCTTTTAAAATTGTGGATTTTGAAAAAGAAGAAACCGTTGCTGATGCAATCATGTGGTGGGAATCTATGACGAATGCAGGAGGCGAGGGAGCTGTCGTCAAACCTCTGGATTTTATAGCACGAGGAAAACGAGGCCTAATTCAGCCAGCTGTAAAGTGTCGCGGGAGAGAGTATTTGAGGATTATTTATGGGCCTGAATATGATTTCCCTAAAAATCTCGAACGGTTGCGCTCTCGAGGCCTTTCTGGTAAGTGCTCGCTTGCTTTGCGGGAATTTGCGTTGGGTGTGGAGGCAATGGAAAGATTTGTTTTAAAAGAACCATTACGGCGAGTCCATGAGTGTGTCTTTGGAGTACTTGCATTAGAGAGTGAGCCAGTGGATCCGCGGCTCTAACAGAAGATTAGAAAAGAACTCCTGTAAAACCAGGAGTTCTCTTTGGTCTGCATAATTTGGTTTAGTAAATACTCGAAGCTAAGGCATCACCGGAATTATATATCTCTTGTACATTCAGTTTGATTTCATTTTCAGAAACGCTCAAAGAAGTATTGCGCCGCAGTATTTTAGCATCTTCATCATTGCACCCCGATGACAGGTAGCTGCTTTTGGTAAATGAGCTGGTTGAACTGTTTTATTTCGTTCTCCATGACCTGCTTCAGGACATTGAGGTGCTTGTCAGCTTCGCCGCTTAGATAGTTGAAGCTTTCTATTGCCTGCTGGTTAGGTGCATTATTACCGCTTGACGCATAATCGAAAATGCCGGAGATCTTATCATTGAGGCGGATTGGATAATTAAGTAAGTCCTGGCCGCTCTTTGCTTTTGTCTGGTATAAAGCCTCTTCGACTGCTGTCATCTTCTTGTTGATGCTGTCAGCAAGCGGTTTTAGTTCTTTACCTGAACTATCTGCTCTTGATATGAAGTCGTTTAATTGCGTTCGTATAAGCCGGATGTTTTTGATTGCTTTTTGAACTTCTGAGAACTTGTCTCTTATTTTTAGTAGGAAAGCAACCTGTTCATCATATTCGGCTTCAGTCATTTTATAGTTAGGATCCGCCTTTATCACAAATGGCATATCGATAGAATCTTTTGCATACCGGAAACGGGCGGTATACATTCCCGGTGCTGCTTTAGGTGCACCTACAGACCCGTTCCACAGTATCATTCCTTCTATTTTATCGGCACGAGCATACGTCATGTCCCATATGAACTGGTTCATACCTTCATTAAAATCTAACCTGTTACTCGTGTCTTTTGCATCTTTGCTGAAAGTCCTTATTTCAGCCCCCTTTTTATCAAGAATGGTAATCGAATGCTTTGGCGCATTAACAGTATCTTTTAGAAAGTAATTGAAAACGACTCCATTGATCGGATTGAAGCCGGCATTCTTTACATTCAGGTCCTGCATACCTTCAGTTCTATACACATCATTAACGGGAAATATCTGCATTCTCTTTTCTGTGGTTGCCTGTTTTCTTTGTTGCACAAAAGTCAGGTCGTCAAGTATCCAAATTGATCTTCCCTGTGTACCTACGATAAGATCATTTTCTTTAACCAACAAATCAGTAATAGAAACAACAGGAAGGTTTAGCTGGAATCTCTTCCAGTTGGCACCGTCGTCATAGCTAATGTACATGCCAAATTCAGTTCCTGCATATAACACGCCCGGCACTTTTTTGTCTGCCCTGATAGCCCTTGCAAAGTGCATACTATTGATACCGCTGGTAATTAAGCGCCATGATTTTCCGTAGTCTTCTGTCTTGTAGATATATGGCGTAAAATCATCGCTTTTGTACTTTGTCCCGACAACGTACGCGCTTCCTTTTTTAAAAGGATCCGTTTCCACACAGTTCCACATCATAAATTTGCCTGCGGCCGGTGGAGTTACATTTTGCCAATTCTTGCCTGCATACCGGCTTACATGTATCAACCCATCATCACTACCTGCCCAGAGAAGGTCTTTTTCCAAAGCAGACTCCGCCGCAGTAAAAATGGTGCAGTAATATTCTACACTTGTATTGTCATTCGTAATTGGCCCACCGCTCGGCCCCTGCTTGCTCTTATCATTCGTAGTAAGATCGGGACTAATCTCCTGCCAGCTCTGCCCTTCGTTTTCCGTTACGAAAAGATGATTACCTGCCGCATACAGGCGCTTTGGATTGTGGGGCGAGAAGAAGAGGGGGAAATTCCATTGAAAACGATATTTTAAAACATCGGCGCCCGAACCAATAGGACTTTCAGGCCAAACGCTTACGGAACGGTTTTCGCCGGTCCGGTGATCCATTCGTGAGATATAGCCGCCATAATTACCACCATAGACAATGTCAGGATTAGTTGGATCAGCCACAACATAGCCGCTTTCAAATCCTGCAGTAGGTGACCAGTCGCTTTCGGTAATGCCGCGGCCGTTGGAACGGCTCAGGATTCGAACGGTTGTATTGTCCTGCTGTGCAGCAAGTATGCGATAAGGAAAATGATTATCGGCGGACACACGATAGAATTGTGCCGTAGGTTGGTTGTCCATGGTGCTCCAGTTTGCACCGGCATCAAAGCTTACCTGTGCTCCGCCATCATCACCAACAATCATCCTGTTTGGATCTTCGGGATCAATCCATAGATCATGGTGATCGCCATGTGGTGTAGCAATCGGCTGAAATGTTTTACCACCATCGCTGCTCCTGTACATGCCTACGTTTAATGCATAAACAGTATTCTCTTTTTTAGGGTCAGCAAAAATGCGGCTGAAGTACCATGCTCTCTGCCTGATGTTTGCGTCTTCACTTGTCTTCGTCCATGTTTCGCCGCCGTCATCGCTTCGGAACAGTCCACCATTTTTTGCTTCGATAATTGCAAAGACACGATCAGGACTAACAGCGCTAACAGTAACACCAATGATACCGATCGTTTCATTTTTTGGAAGCCCTTTCTTATCCATCAGGTTCTTCCATGTTTCGCCGCCATCTATGCTTTTCCATAATGCGCTGCCTTCGCCGCCGCTTTCTAAACTATAACCAGTTCTTTTTACATTCCACGTAGTAGCATAAAATGTAGAGACATTACCCGGCTCCATAACAAGATCAAAACCACCGGCCTTATCATTTGCAAACAAGACATTCTTCCATGTCTTACCGCCATCGATGGTTTTATAAATACCTCTTTCACGATTAGGACCAAAAAGATGACCTAAAGCAGATACCCACACAATGTCCGGATTCCGTGGATGAATAACAATGCGTGTGATGTGCCGGGTATCGTTCAAACCGAGATTCCGCCAGGTTCTTCCACCATCGTCGCTGCGCCAGATGCCGAAGCCTTCGGCTACATTTCCACGAAGTGTGTTCTCGCCTTCTCCTACATATATGGTTCCTTCATCGCTTGGTGCTACCGCTACCGCACCAATAGAACCCCCAAAGTATTTATCAGAAATATTTTTCCAGTTGCTACCGCCGTCGGTTGTCTTCCAAACACCGCCGCCGGTAGCACCAAAGTAGAAAGTGTTTTTGTTTTTAAAGCTTCCCGTTACTGCCGCACTCCTGCCACCACGAAAGGGTCCGACCAGGCGATACTTTGTTTTAGCATAATATAGAGAGTCCGCATCACCGGTGGTTGGGTTGGTGCTGACCAGTTTCATGTTTGGCTGTGCTGGTATAGGCAAAATATTTGCGCTAAGCAAAAGTATGAGGCTAAGTAAAAGTTGTTTCATAGGGACATGTCAGATATAAAATAGCGAAAGTAATTTTTGAAACTAAAAGCGTAAACTAAAGTGAATAGGGGGATTGCTAGATACAATAGGTATTGATAAGAGAGTATACGTTTAGTGTAGCGAAGTTAAAAAAGAAGTGCGCAATCACCAAACGCATACGATTCCTGCCAATTTCAAATGTTTTTAAAACAAAACTAAAAGGAGATTTTTAAAACGTAAAAAGCCCTTGAACTTTAGTGTTCAAGGGCTTTTGATGTGTGCACCCGGCGAGATTCGAACTTACAACCTTCTGATTCGTAGGAGTAAGGTAAGCCTCGAAATTTGGAAAATTTGATAGGTTTTTAAAGTTATTAGACCAAAATTAGACCAAGGAAATTTTGAATTAAATTACTTTTTTTCATTAATGCTTTTGGTATTTCTAACTCAGTAGGTTGCCTAGATGTGCGCTCGAACCGACTGGAAAGTTCCCTTATAACAGTTAATTTTAACTTACCAGTCTTTTGCTACCTTTAACCGCTGAATACATACGGCTTTTATCAATTTTATTATTACAATATCTATTTTCTGTTTATCCGGTTTAATCTACCCTGTTCTGTTATAACATAATAAAGCGTTGTCAATTTTATAAGTGTTCACTTTTTTGCATTTTTCACGAACCGTGGACATATGAAAAATTTAAACGAGTTGTTTCGGCGATTCCTTTTGTGTGTTGCATTACGACACCCTCTACGTAATTAATAAAGATGTGAATCGCAGTGTGAATAATACTCATGCAATTCTTATGGGTGCAAGATAATAGATGTCACTACTAAATGACCAGCAAGAAATTGGTCTGTCCTTTAGTAGCAATGGTTTCGTGAGATTTTAAAACAATCTTAAAAACTACGTAAAAATATTTATAGTGTACTGAGATATGCCGATATATTTGTCGTGGTGCTCAGGTGAAGTTTCTTCCGGATCACCGTGCGGTGGTATTCGACGGCTCTTTCTGTTATGAAAAGTAATTGTGCAATTTCTTTATTGGAGAGACGGGCTTTTAAAAGCGTGAGGATGCGAAGTTGGATAGAGGTAAAATCCGGGCACAGATCAAGAACCTTTTCTGACAACGATTTGTCGATTAGCTCCGAACGCTCTTCGAGTTGTTTCCAGAATGAAGTGGCCCCGGCCTCAGTAGTTCGCACTATTGAGGACAAGCTTTTCTTTTGAATAATGCCTTTTTGCTGAAGTCCGTGTTGGGCTAGTTTCCTGATCTCGGACAATACCTCATTTCGCTGTATTAGGTCAGATGTGAGTTCTTTTAGTTTGATCTTACTGTCTTCGGCTTCTTTTATAATCTTCTGCATCTCATTTTCTACTTTCAAAATATCCATCTGGAGGCGCGTTTTCTCGGCAAGCATTTCATCTTTTAAAAGCTGATATGTTTTAAAATGCTCTAACGCCTGAAAGCTGTCGCCCTGATTCTGATAATATTCGTATAATGCAAAATGAATGTTATAATTCATTTGTTTCTGACCGCTTATCTGGCTCATAGCAAGCGCATTTTTTAAAAACCCCTCTTGTTCACTTCCTGTGTGAAGGCGTCCCTTCTCCAGAAATATCCGGGTACGCGCGTTGAACTCATTCAGTTGTTCCGAAAGCATGAGCGCTTCGTGTAAAATCCTGAGTGCTTCATCGGGATTTCCCTTCGCCTGTTGAAGCTTAGCGCTTGCAGTAAGCACCGGCAGCATTGCAGCAGGAATTTCGCGGCCTTTTAAAATATTTGATGCCTTAGCTATATATTCCTCAGCTTCATCTACTCGATTCAGTTCCGTGAGCACTCCCGCCACATTACACAGCAGCCACATTTCCTCATCGGGACATTTTGTTCGCCGATACTCCTTAATGCCTTCCTTCATGTATTCAAGCGCAATTTCCGGCTCGCCTTTATGCCAGTAGAGCTCGCCCATTGCGGAGAGCGTCATGCCGGTAATTTCTGAAAGAGGATCCTGCCGCGTAATTTCCAATGATTGTACATAAGCGTCAAGCGCTCTTTGTCCATCGCCAATGCTGGAAAAAATAACACCTTTAATGACCCATAGGAGCCCGGGTAGATCAATGCTATTTTCCTCACAGATCAGGAAAGCAGCATTGCAATGCTGTAATGCTTCGGTGAATTTACCCTCTGCGACGTTCAGGTTTGCAAAATCAGAAAGTGTAATTACTTGACGCTCCACATCGTTTAATTCACGATATCCATCAAGTGAACGCTGAATATTCTCTCTAGACTTTGTAAAATTTCCTAAGATCTGGTACATGCTGCCAAGTTCACCACAGATCTTCGCACATTCCCTTTTAAAACCATGCTTAATGCAAATCTCAAACGCGGATTCCAGGACAGGCACGATCTCCTCAAACTGTAGCAGCTCACGCATACTGAATGCCTGCCGCCACAAGCTCCGGGCTTGAAGATGGAACTCCCCTTCCTCACGATATATTTCAGCAGCTTCCGCCATCAGGTGAATACACTCCGCCGGGTCACTCGAATGATTTGTATCAGCAAAATTATTGATATATTGTAAACGCGCCTGTTGAGCTTTTTTATCGTGAGAAGATTGCGCCATAACCATCGTAAAAAAGTGATAAAGGATGTACCAATATACAGTTGGATTATAAAACTACAACAAATTACCATACGAGAAAATATGTCTGTTTTTAAAAGTTTTTACTTCTTCATTTTTATATAAAAGAAATGATAAACAGGCACAGTTGTTTTTGCAAAAATAATTAATGTTGTAGTTTTTTTATGGAGAAAAATTTCGTTGCAAGTAGTTGTCTTGCAAGAATAAAAAAGTGGGCGAGGAGGGATCTCTCCCAGGGCTGGAATCCGGCTAAAGAGCAGCGCAAATTCCTCACTTTTTTAAGAATGGTTATGGAATATTATTTAAAGTAGTAGATTCAATTGGGTATTCTGCAAACGAACGGCAAAAATAAAATTATAAAATTGAAGCAAGCTACAGTGCGGTCTTACATGCGGTTCGAGATGTCCCTCTAATCCCACCAGTTAAACTCTCGTAAATCAACGGCTTACAGGTTTTTTGTTGTTGTAACTCGTTGAATCAACTACATTACCTAAGAATATAGCATTCTACCCTAATACATTTTAAAGTTTCTTGTATAGCTTTAAAATCTTCGTAACTCGTTGGTATCTAATTAGATGCAAAATTATTGGTAGTTATTTAGTAGTTATAGTTTTCATTCTTCCTATATTTTTGTACCCGTATCAGAATTGCAAGTGCTTTACACGTAACGTGTTGTATTACACATGTAAAATTATCACTTGCAGATGTCTGCTAGCATATTGCCGACAATTTTCACAATAATTTAGTCTGAATACTTAATTACATAATATTTTATGCAAATTATTGGCTATTGGAGAAACAAAGAAACTGAGCCTATTTTTGACTATTCCGGCATGGTTCATCATGCAAGAATTATCAGAAAAGCACATATCGTTATTTTCAACAAAGCCACCCAACAATACGGTTTAGGCTTTGATGGGGAGTTAAGTACTGAAATCAAAAATCATCTTACAGATTATCAGCTTATAGGCATTCTACCTGCCATCTATCCCGAATGGCTTGGAGACCGTTCTTTTCAGCAGGTGCATGGGGTACGTTATTCTTACGTAGGTGGTGCTTTGGCCAGAGGAATAGGTTCATCAGATCTGGTAATTGCATTGGCAGAAAGCGGTATGTTAGGATTTTTTGGATCAGCAGGATTATCGCTCGAACGCTTACAAAAAGAAATCAATACTCTCAAAGACCGGTTGCATCCTCAAGGTCTATCATGGGGAATGAACTTGATTCATACACCCAATGAGCCTGCACTTGAAGAAGCTATCGTTGATCTTTATCTAAGAAATGGAGTAAATAAAATAGAAACAGCTGCTTTCAAGGGGTTATCTCCTGCTATTGTTCATTTCGCTTTTAAAGGCCTCAGACAGGATACTAACGGAAGTATGATCCGCATGAACCATGTCTTTGCAAAAATTTCACGATCTGAAGTTGCAATGCACTTTTTAACACCTGTTCCTTATGAGATCTTAGAAAGTCTGGTATCTGAAGGAAAACTTTCTGTCATAGAAGCCGCCTTAGCGAAAAATCTTCCCATAGCAGAAGACATCACAGTAGAATCCGATTCAGGCGGACATACCGATGGAAGACCCTTGGGGCCTTTATTTTCAGAGATCTTACAATTAAGAAATAACCTGTGCGAAAAATTCGGATATGAAACATGGCCAAGGGTAGGTGCTGCAGGAGGACTTGGAACACCATCAGCAGTGGCCTCTGCGTATGCATTAGGTGCTGCTTATGTTTGCATAGGTTCCGTACATCAATCCTGTATTGAATCAGGCATGTCGAAAGCCGGAAAGAAGATGCTGGGAGAAGCAGGGCTTGCAGATGTTGCATTAACAGCCTGTGCAGACATGTTTGAGCAAGGCGTAAAAGTTCAGGTATTGAAACGCGGCACACTGATGCCTCAGCGAGGAAATTACCTGTATAATCTATATATCAATTATAAATCCATTGAAGAGCTGCCGGAAAAAGAAAAGGTAAAACTGGAAAGGGAAATATTTAAATCTCCGATAAATAGAATTTGGGAAGACACTGAAGCCTTTTTCAGAGAAGTAGAACCTTCACAAATAGAACGTGCGGCAACGGATCCGCGTCATAAAATGGCCTTGCTTTTCAGATGGTACATAGGGAAGTCAAGTCAGTGGCCAATGCAGGAAGTCAAGGAACGCCAACTCGATTATCAGATCTGGTGCGGTCCTGCAATGGGAGCGTTCAATCAATGGGTGAAAGGAACATTCTTGGAATCAGTTGAAAACCGCAGAGTGCAACAAGTAGCGTTAAATCTATTAGAAGGGGCTGCAATTATAACGAAAGCATACCAGTTAAAAACCTATGGGGTATCAATTGGGGAAGAAGCATTTTTTTATATACCAACTGAATTAAAACTTAATTAATATGGAACATAAAAACCAAAAAGGACAGCATAAAATTGCTATCGTAGGTACCGGCACATTAGTTCCCGGTGCAGTTAATACGAAGGATTTCTGGTTAAATATTCTTGCAGAGAAAGATCAGGTAAAAGATGTTCCGGATACCCACTGGCTCACAGAGGATTATTATGATCCGAATAATAAAACCGGGGATAAAGTATATTGTAAGAAGGGAGCTTTTTTGGATGATGTTTCTTTTGATCCCGTAGAATACGGCATGCCTCCAAATCTTTTAAGTACTACTGATACAGTACAATTACTATCTCTAGTGGTTGCAAGAGATACTCTGGCAGATACAGTTAGTTATCAAGATGGTAAAGTTGATAAAAACAAGATCAGTGTTATTCTTGGAGTAGCAGGGGGCACCGAGTTAATTGGCCAGATGTCTGCCAAGATACATAAGCCTGAATGGGTTTCTGCTATGCGTAAACAGGGCCTCCCGGAAAGTAAAATAAAAGCCATTACAGAAGATTTAGATACCAGCTATACGAAATGGAATGAAAATACTTTTCCTGGATTATTAGGAAACGTAGTATCCGGAAGAATAGCAAACAGGTTCGATTTAAAAGGAACCAATTGTGTACTTGATGCAGCATGTGCTAGTAGTTTAGCAGCCGTTAAAATGGCTGTACAAGAGTTGCAACTTGAAACAACAGACATGGTAATTACCGGTGGATCGGATGCCTTGAATGATATCTTCATGTATATGTGTTTCAGCAAAACAACGGCGCTTTCTCCAACAGAAGATTGCAGACCTTTTTCTGATACCGGAGATGGAACTGTCCTCGGTGAAGCTATAGCCATGATGACAATGAAAAGATTGGAAGATGCTGAAAGAGATGGCGACAGAATTTATGCTGTGATTGCTTCTATCGGAAGTTCTTCTGATGGAAAATCAGGAAGTATTTATGCCCCGGATTCTAACGGTCAATCAATAGCGATAAAAAGAGCATATGAAGATGCAGGTTTTACTCCTAATCAGATTGATTTGGTAGAAGGACATGGAACCGGAACAATGGCCGGGGATTATGCAGAGTTCAGTGGATTGAAATTAGGATATGGTGCTACTGAAAGAAATCAGTATTGTGCCTTAGGTTCTGTTAAGTCTATGATTGGACATACCAAATCTGCTGCTGGGGCTGTCAGTATTTTGAAAGTGGCCATGGCTCTTAACAATTCAATTTTACCTCCAACCATAAAAGTTGAAAAACCCAATCCAAAACTACATATAGAAGACAGTCCTTTTTACCTGAATACTAAAGCCAGGCCATGGATCCATGATGAAACTACTTCACGTAAAGCAGGAGTTAGCTCCATGGGTTTTGGTGGAACTAACTTCCATGTCGTAATGGAAGAGTATGATAAAAAAGCGAATCGACCAGATAAAGTTTACAATGTTAGCCGCGAATTACTTTTATACTCAGGAAAAAATCAGGCAGAAATAATTAGTGCACTTACGCATTTAAAAAGTGGCGGAACGACCCAGGATTTAGTGCAATTAGCTAAATCTACACAAGCTGCATTTAATTCACAGGACACTGTAAGGCTTGCCATTTATGGTGAAAATATGGCTGAAATATTAAAATGGAGCGAACATGTCATTTCTGAACTTGCAAAAAAAGTTTCTAAAGTAGAAATCAATAACACTGTTTTTTATTCTGAAGAGAAACCTGATGGAAATGTAGCTTTCCTTTTCTCCGGACAAGGAAGTCAATATGTAAATATGGGTGCTGATCTATTGATGCAATATGACGCAGCCTTAAGTCCATGGAATAAAGTTTCGTCTATGAAACTCGATCCAAGCAAACGGTTGAATAACGTTGTATATCCTATTCCTGTTTTCTCGGAAGAAGAAATACAAGCCCAAACCGATTTACTGGTTGATACGAAATGGGCCCAGCCTGCTATTGGAGCATTGGCGATGTCGCATCTAAATTTATTGAATAAATTACATGTTGTGCCAAGTGTAGTAGGAGGTCATAGCTATGGTGAAGTGGCTGCACTTTATGCTGCAGGTATAATTACCAATGAAGAAGATTTGATAAATATTTCCAGAAAAAGAGGTGAATTAATGGCAGCTGCTTCGAAAGAAAAGGGTGCCATGACAGCCGTACTTGCTTCTTCTAAAGTGGTTGCAGAATTTTTAAAGAAAGCAAAAACCAGAGTGGTGATCGCAAATTTGAATAGCCCTCTTCAAACCGTTATTACAGGAACTTTTGATGCTATAGTAGAAATTGAGAAAGAAATTGAACAGGCCGGAATACGCTTTATGCGTTTGAATGTGTCAACTGCATTTCATTCTGACCTTGTTGCAGGTAGTGCAGTAGACTTTGAAACCTACCTGAAAAAGATAAATTTTGGTACAGCGAGCATGCCAGTGTACTCCAATACCACTGCCTCACATTATCCTAGGAATAGTGCAGAGTACGCCAAGGTGTTAGCCAATCAACTGGCAGCACCTGTGCAGTTTGAGAAACAGGTTGAGGCAATGTATGCAGAAGGTGTGAGAGTATTTTTAGAAGTTGGTCCTGGTAAAGTATTAGGAAACTTTGTTAAAGATATTTTAAAAGATAAACCACACACGGCCATTTCTATGGATGGTGGTAAAAAGTTGAACAGTAAAGATGCTTTCTGGGGAGCTATTGGTCATCTTGCTGTGACAGGTATTCCTGTTGCTTTCGAAGAAATCTGGAAAAGTATCGATGACAATAAAAAAGTTATCGCACAAAAGAAACCATCTGTTGCCACAGTAAAGATTAACGGATCTAATTACGGAAAACCTTATCCACCTGTAGGAGGATTTAATAGTCTTCCAAAACCGAATCCAGAAGTTGTTGAAGTCCCACAGCCGGAAATGCAAATAGTCAATACTGTTAACAATCAAAACAGCGCGGTGCCGGTGCAACAGAAACAACAACAAGTAGTAACCAGCCAAGAATCTGCTCCTCAAAAAACAGAGATCAGAACAAATTTAATCCAAACAACATCACAAAAAAGCACAATGAGCGGAATAAACAATCAATGGTTAAGTGCATTTCAGGAAATTCAGAAAAATACACTGAGTGCACAAAAAAGTTTTCAGGAAACTTTAGCAGAAAGTCACCGGATGTTTTTAGAAACATCTCAGGTAGCGTTTCACCATTTAGGAAACTTGTCAGGTAATGGTGCAACAATCCAACAGTCAGCACCCCAATATTTACCAGCTGCTCCTGAGAAACAAGTTGTATCTCAACCACAGCCAGTAGTAGAAAGAATGGTAGCCAAACCGCAAATTGTACAAGAAGTTATTGTTGCTCCTCACGTTGTTGGACCACAAGTACAAGCACCTGCTGTTGTCGCTGGTATTGTTTTCGAAGATAGTTTATTAACTATTGTTGCTGATAAAACAGGCTACCCAAAAGAAATTCTTGATCTAAATATGGATCTGGAATCTGGCTTAGGGATAGATTCTATAAAAAGAGTGGAAATTCTCTCTGCTTTGCAAGATGTGTTTCCAGCTTTGAAAAGTGTTGATAAGGCTAAATTAGCAGCAATGAATACTTTGGCTGAGATTCTTGCTTTCTCTAAAAGCAGTTCACCACAACCTACAAACTCAGTAGGTCAGCGGGCTGTTCCCGCACCGGTTACAACACAAGCAGTTTCAGAGAACTTCCAGGATACCATGTTGCAGATTGTTGCGGAAAAAACAGGTTATCCAAAAGAAATTCTTGATCTAACTACCGATCTGGAATCCGGCTTAGGAATTGATTCTATAAAAAGAGTGGAAATTCTCTCTGCTTTGCAAGATGTGTTTCCTGACTTAAAAAATGTAGATAAAGCGAAATTAGCTGCCATGAATACACTTGGAGAAATACTTAGATTCTCCAGAGGTAATGCTCCGGCAAGTCAGGGTGGGGCTCCAGTTGCGACTGATAATACTGTTTCGCATGGTGATTTGAAAGATACTATGCTGGAGATAGTTGCAGAAAAAACTGGGTATCCTAAAGAAATACTGGATCTAGAGACCGATCTTGAGTCGGGATTGGGAATAGACTCTATCAAACGGGTAGAGATTCTTTCTGCTTTACAGGAAGTCTTCCCTGAATTGAAAAATGTAGACAAAGCCAAATTAGCGGCAATGAATACGCTTGGAGAAATACTTGCATTTTCTAGTAACACAGATTTAACTGGCGCAGGAGGCGTTTTTTCACAGGGAAAAAAGTCCCTGCGCACGGCAACATATTTAGATATATAGTTTCCCGTGCGCCGATAGCTGATAATGGATTTGGATATACCAGCTGGAAAAAAGCGGATATCTTATACATAGTAGAAGATGATCAAGGTATAGCCAAACAGCTGGAAAGGTTATTTCACACAGTTGGTACAACCACTAAGGTGGTAAGCAGTTTACCGGAAAGTGCTGCTTACGTCATTAATTTGAGAGGACTCAATATATATGCTAATAATACCATTGAGCAGATTCTTGCTGTCAATACAGATACTTTTGAGATAGCTCAGACCTGTGCCAAAACGTTGTTTACGGGAAGCGGTTGTTTAATACTCCCTTTCGATAATGGATTAGCAAGTAAAAAAAATAACAACAGAGCCTGGTCAGGTGGGATAAGTGCCCTGGCTAAAACGGCTAAATTGGAATGGCCTAATGCTGACGTTCAATCTATTAATATTGATTGTAGCGGAAAGGCTGCTGTAAAAATTGCAAACGAACTCTTTGATGCTATTACCTCTGGCGGATCTGTTACAGAAATAGAAATTGATGCATCTGGAAACAGATATCAATTAATTTCTACTGTTGTAGATATTAACGATCACTCGAAAAGTCTTAATAATGGTGATACAATAATAGTGAGCGGTGGCGCCAAAGGTGTTACTGCAGCATGTCTTATTGCCTTATCAGAACGTAAAAAGCTGAATATCGGCATTTTGGGAAGAACAAAATTGGAAGAAGAGCCAGCATATTTAGCCAGTTATAAAACTGACGCGGAACTAAAAAACGCAGTATTTCAACAGGCTATAAAAGAAGGTCAGAAAGTTTCTCCAATGGATGTGAATGCGACTGTTTCAAAAACTCTCGGCAACAGGGAAGTCCTGGAAAATATTAATGTGCTAACCAATGATGGTTCAGTTGTAAAGTATTTTTCTGTAGATATCTCCAATGCAGATGCTGTGAAAGCTGCTGTGGATGAAATAAGAAAGGAGTTTGGTGCTATACACGGAATAGTTCATGCAGCAGGAGTACTGGCTGATAAATATATACACGAAAAAACAACTGATCAGTTTAATAAAGTTTTCAATACCAAGATTACAGGATTTATCAATTTGCTAGAAGCAACAGCAAAAGATAAACTTACACATATCTGTTGTTTCTCTTCTGTGGCTGCCCGTATGGGGAATATAGGTCAGGTGGATTATGCTATGGCCAATGAAGTACTAAACAAAGTTTGCCAGGCAGAACAGAAGAAACGCAAAAACACCTGCGTGGTAAAATCAATCAATTGGGGACCTTGGGAGGGCGGAATGGTATCTCCGCAATTGAAGAAACATTTTGAATCTATGGATGTAGATCTGATCCCATTGCGAACAGGAGTAGAAATGTTTGCTGATGAAATGGAAGATGCCTCTATTGACAATGTAGAAGTTGTAGTCGGTGGTGCATTTGATGGATGGGGTAAAAAAGTGGGACCCATATCACAGAATTACCGCAATATGTGGATTCACAAATCAAACAATGCTTTTCTGGAAAGTCATAGAATAGAGGGAAAGGTCATTGTACCAATGATGATGGCCAATGAATGGAGCATGCGCCTCGCCCAAAGTCTTTGCCCGGATCTTAGGATAGTTGAAGTAAACAACCTGAAAGTTTATAAAGGCATTCATCTTGAAAATTTTGAAAATAATGGAGACATCCTTCTCTTTAATTATAGTGTGGAAAGAAAAAATAACACTGCAGTAGTCAAGATTAAAATTGAAGATGAAGGCAATCAGCCATATTATGCTGTCACAGTAAACTTATCTAATGCAATATCTAATGCTCCTGATTCAGGTATAGAACTAAAAAATCTACAATCATGGACTTGGAAGAAAAACGACATTTATAATGGCCACCTTTTTCATGGACCCGATTTTCAGGTAGTTGAAAAGCTGGAAGGAATTAATGAAGATGGTTGCAAGGGTATTGTAAAAATCTCTGATTCTAACCATATTAGTAAAATGAGGTGGTTATCAGATATGTTTCTTTTTGACGGCGGCATACAACTAGCGTTGCTGGCAATGGATAAATGGACTGGTAATAACTCATCACTTCCCTTAGGTTATGATTCCCTGAAGTTATATACACAATCTTATCCTGCTTCTCAAATGCATTGCGAGCTGGCACTGAGAAAGAAGGGAGATAAGGATTCTGAATGGGATATTCACTTCAAGGATAAAGATCAGCAGCTACTTGCAGAAATGACTGGTTTAAGAATTTACATGTACAAGAATTAATAAAGCAGAAATTTGAAAAATTTTGAACCAGTAGCAATTATCGGGCAGGGATGTGTTCTTCCAGGATGTTTTACACCTGAGGAACTGTGGCAAATGGTGTCGAATAATGAAGTAAATATCACAGCTGGAACTTCTGATGACTGGAGAGTACAGATAAATGAAGTGCTTGCTGAAGGAGGTGAGATATCATTAAAAAACAAAGCTTGGCATAGCTTTGGTGGTTACATCAAAGGTTTTGAAGAGGTTTTTGATGCTAATGCTTATTTGCTTGATGCGAGTATTGTAAAGGGTTTAGACCCGCTTTTTAAGTGGAGCTTTCATTCTGCATTGGCTGCGCTAAAAGATGCAGGGTATTTTGGTCATGAAGTGACAGAAAGAACTGGTTTGATAATGGGTAATCTTTCTTATCCAACACGTTCCTTTAGCCAATACTATGAAGAGCAGTGTTTATTGTCCTTATTTCCTGAGTGGCAGAATCCGGCTCAACCTGTTGAAGCAGTAAATCGTTTTATGTCGGGTTTACCTGCAATACTTACTGCCAAGGCAATAGGATTAGCAGGTGATGCATTTGCCATAGATGCTGCATGTGCTTCTTCATTATATGCCTTAAAATTAGGGTGTGATAAATTACAAAATGGCACAGAAGATATGATGCTGATAGGTGGCGTTTGTGCGTCCGATCAGTTATTCCTCCATGTTGGATTTACTGCCCTAAATGCCTTAAGTCCATCAGGTCATTCGCTCCCATTCAATAAGAATGCTAATGGATTAATACCTGCAGAAGGCGCAGGATTTGTTGTGATAAAGAGATTAAAGGATGCCATTGCCAGCAATGATAAAATCCTGGGTGTTATCAGAGGTATTGGGCTTTCCAATGATGGAAAACAGGGTGGATTCCTGTCGCCTTCGCAAAAAGGGCAAGCAAGATCTATGAAAAATGCTTTGGCATCATCAGGAATTGATCCAAAGGAAGTAAGTTATATTGAATGTCATGCTACAGGTACTACTACAGGTGATCTTATTGAGATCGGTAGCATGCAGGAGGTGTACGGTCATTCATCATCTATACATCTAAGCTCACTTAAAGGAAATATAGGGCATACTATTACTGTTTCAGGCATTGGAAGTATAATAAAAGTATTAGGCGCATTTCAATACAATACGTTGCCACCCACACCGAATACGTTCCCACTTAATGAAGGTTTAGCACACAGCGGCTTCTCAGTTTCCAACGATCCTGCGAATTGGAAGAGCAAAGGAAACAGGATAGCTGGAATAAGCAACTTCGGTTTTGGTGGAAATAATGCGCATGTGATATTGGAAGAATGGAACCCTCTTACCGAGTATCCTACAAATAAAAGTAATCCAAAGAAGCGAAAAGTTGCAGTTGTCGGTGTGGAAGTACAGTCTGATAAATTCAAAAGCGCAAACGACTATGTGAAGTGCTTATTGAATGAAGATGCCAGCAAGTATACAAATGAAAATATAACATTTGAACTTAATAAACTAAGCTCTCCTCCAATTGATTTGAAGTATGCTTTGGGCCAGCAGTTATTAATGCTTCAAACCACTCAGCAATTGCTGGCAAAGGGTGCTAAGCTGGATAAGGAAAGTACCGGGGTATTTGTTGGAATCGGGGCGGATGCCGAAATTAACAGGTATATATTCCGGATAAGACTTAAGGAATTACTACAGAAAGGCAATATCGCATATGAAAGAAATGAATTGGAGCAACTTGAAGAATCTATAAGCCCCGTACTAAATGCAGCAGGTGCTTTGGGTACTATGCCAAATATTCCGGCAAATAGAATTAACTATCATTTTGATTTAACGGGAACGGGTTTTACAGTTTCATGTGAAGAGCTTTCGGGCGTAAAAGCCCTTGAGGTGGCTATAGACGCAATACAAAATGGAGAACTTAGTGCCGCTATTGTAGGAGCGGTTGATATGTCGGATGAGCTGGTGAATCGTGCAGCATTGTCAAATGTATTGGATATAAATCTTCCTTCAGGCAACACGGCAGTTGTTTTGGTTTTAAAGGACTATAATAAAGCGATTTCAGATGGCGATTCAATTTATGCAACAATTGGTTCAGATGAAAAGCGTGAAAATGTTTACCCGTTCGATAATGGTTATATGAGGTCCAAAACCGGCTATTCTCATGCGAGTAGCGGTTTGTTGGAAGTCGCGACCGCTGTGTTATTGACCCGCCATCGTTTACAGATACATGAAGCTACATCTTTAAAACCTTTGCTGGAAAATAGCAACGACTATTCTTATAAAATCACATGTTATTCATTATTCGGAGCTAAAAGTGATGTCTTTGTTCATTCTCAACCATTGAACGATATAAAAATCCGTAGTACGGAATCCTTGTTGATTCATTGTTACTCCGGTAATGATAAAGTATCGCTTATTAATTCAATAAAAGAAAATGTTTATTCTCAGGATGGTACACATCGCCTGGGAATTATTTCTTCAATAGAGGATTTGCAAAAGCATAAAGAACAGTCTTTACAATTATTGCAACAGGAAAAAAAGATCAATGGTTGGATCACCCCTTTTATACATTATAGATCTCAAAAGATAAATGGAGAGGTAGCCTTTGTATTTACAGGTGCGGCATCAGCCTATCCTCAAATGGGAAGGGATCTTTTACAGGAGTTTCCGGGATTGGTGGAAGGAGTAGAACATTTCTGCAAAAACCCGGCTTTTGCAGGAGACTGGATATATGAAACAAATAGCCCGAAAGGAAAGCTGCCATTTTACCAATTAACTGGCTCTTCTTTGATGTGCCAGGTGCATTCTACGTTTACTCGGAAGGTACTGGGATTAAAGGCTGATGCCTCTATCGGACTTTCATCAGGAGAAACCAATTCTATGTTTGCTTTTGGTGTTTGGGAAGATATGGACACCCTGTTAGAGGATATTTACGAAAGTGAACTGTACCGTTCATCATTAGCAGTAGATTTCAATTCGGTAAAAGAATACTGGGGATTGAAGACTCATGA
The DNA here is from genome assembly GCA_040386315.1 of Bacteroidota bacterium. GTDB lineage: Bacteria > Bacteroidota > Ignavibacteria > Kapaibacteriales > DASPKH01 > DASPKH01. The sequence continues at coordinate 58,070 of JAZKFS010000001.1, read as the reverse complement.
AAAAGTGGATTGGGAAAATTGGAGAATCTTAGCACCTGTAGAGGAGGTCAGAGAGCTCCTGGTTAATGAAGAGCGCGTATATCTGACCATAGTAAATACAAAAAGTGATTGTGTAATTGGCGGTGATAAAGAAGCCTGCGCAAGAATACTACACCATATTGGTGCTGAAAAAGCAATGCCATTACATCACGATATTGCTGTTCATTGTGCTCCTGCAATTCCATATGAAAATAAATGGCGGAAGCTACATACCAGAAAGGTAAATAAAGTTGAAGATGTTAGATTCTATTCTAATTACCTGGATGGCATTTATTCACCCACTTCAGAGACAGTCGCTGACGCCTTAACCGGCCAGGCTTTGCAGCCTATTGATTTTACCAGAATTGTAGAAAAAGCATATAAAGATGGTGTCCGCGTATTTGTAGAACACGGTCCACGTAACAGCTTAACCTTAGCGATCCATGAAATTCTACAAGGACGAGATTTTGTAAGTGTAGCTTTAGATAAATTCGGACAATCTGACCTCTTGGAAGCTTTTAGAGCCAGCACAGAATTGTGGTGTGCTGGTGTTCCGGTAAATCTGGAAGTTTTGGCTGCCATGAGTAAAACAGAACAGCCAGTGATGGAAATTAAATTTCCCATGCACATTGAGCAAATACATAATAAGATGGTATCCCAAAATAAAATGTTTCATACTTCAGCATCTGAAAAACCTATGAATTCGCCACATATATTGGAAAGAGCACCTCAGATAGCAGTGACAAAAAGAGTGATGCGAAATATACCTTCGATTATTTCAGCTGAGAATAAAGAAGAAAATATGGCAGCAACTCAAACATTCCAAGTTTCTGATCAAACCGTGCAGTTTGTAAATAATGACCAGGTAATGGAAAGCTCAGGCTTTATAACAGACATGATATTAGATCAACATAACATAATGACTGAAGTATATGATAATTTCCTTAAAGTACAGTTAAAAGCCCAGAGAGATTTTACAAATCTTTTGCAAAACATGGCTAGCCAATTGATAAATGAAGGCCAGAGAAATGTAGTCCCATTAGAGCAATATCCATTTGATGAAGGTATCTCATCGAATAGTCAGTTTATAGTCAATAAAGAAAATAGAGATTTGCAATTACCTGCTTCTTCTTCTATTCTACAAGGTGAAGAGTTGAAGGTTTCCACTGCTTTGCTTGAAGATGTTAAGGGACTGCCGGGCCCAAAATTTAGCAGAGAGCAGTTAGAGATTCTTGCATCTGGAAAAATATCTTCTGTCTTTGGATCTTTATTTGAAAAGCAGGATCAATATGACATTCAAGTGAGAATGCCTGAGCCTCCCTTATTGCTGTGTGACAGAGTAACGGGTATCAAAGGAGAACCTGGTTCGCTAAAGCTGGGTACTATTTGGACAGAAACTGATGTAACAGAGCAGAGCTGGTATTTGCATAATAACCGTATGCCTCCCGGGATCTTTATAGAAGCAGGTCAGGCAGACTTACTGCTTATATCGTATCTGGGAATTGATTTTCAGAATAAAGGTGAAAGGGCATACCGTTTACTAGGCTGCGAATTGGAATTCTTTGGTGAGTTACCAAAGCCCGGTGATACGCTAAAATATGAAATTCATGTTGACGGCTATGCGAAAACAGGAGAAACAACATTATTCTTTTTCCATTATGACTGCCATATTGATGGCAACCTTAGAATATCAGTAAGAAATGGGCAGGCTGGATTCTTTACAAAGGAAGAGCTAAAAGAGTCTAAAGGAATTATATGGGATCCTGAAAAAGCAGCATATAGTTCTTCCGCTCTTCCACATCTAAAAAGCCCAACTAAGAAACAATCCTTTAGTTCTGAAGAGGTTGTTGCTTATACGTTAGGAGATATGGTTACTTGTTTCGGAGAAGAATTAAACTGGACTACAACTCATACCAGAACTCCCCGGTCACAAGCCGGATATCAGAATTTTATAGAAAATATAACCACTTTCGATCTGCTTGGAGGACCTGCAAAAAGAGGATATCTGAAATCAGAGACAACTGTAAATCCGAATGACTGGTACTTCAAAGGCCATTTTAAAAATGATCCTTGCATGCCCGGTACCTTAATGGCTGATGCCTGCATGCAGATGATGGCTTTTTATATGGTAGGAGCCGGGTTAACGGTTAACAAAGACGGTTGGCGTTTTGAACCCGTTACTAACGATAAATACAAGTTTGTTTGTCGCGGACAGGTTACCCCGGAATCTGAAAAAGTTACTTATGAAATTTTTGTTTCGGAAATCATTGATGGCGAATATCCTACAATTTATGCCCACGTTTTAACTACAGTAGATGGCAATAAAGCATTTCTTTGTGAAGGCCTTGGCTTAAGACTTGTTCCTGATTGGCCTTTGGCTACTATGCGGCATTTAATTGAGGAGGATGTAGTTGGAAAGCCTATCGCCAATTATAAAGGATTTAAATTTGGGTACGAATCCTTGATTAATTGTGCTTTGGGTCGGCCAGCAGATGCCTTCGGACCTGATTTTAATCATTACGATGGATCGGACAGAAGCCCACGATTACCAGGTCCTCCATATCATTTTATGACTCGCATTGCCGATTACCAGCTAGAACCCGGAAATTACAAGGCTAAGTCATTTGCGGTGGCAGAGTACGATATTTCGGAGGATGTTTGGTATTTCAGGGAAAATGGTTATAAAACCATGCCATACGGGGTATTAATGGAGGTAGCATTACAGCCTTGTGGTTGGTTTAGTACCTTTATTTGCCAGCATGACATTAAGGATAAAGATTTGGTGTTCCGCAATCTCGATGGCAAAGCTATTCAACATAGGCCAATTACTCCCGCAGATAAAACCATTATTACCCGTACAGACCTAACTGGTGTATCGATAATGGGAGAAATCATCATTGTAAAATTTGATGTAGTTTCTACTATTAACGATGAGCCTGTTTTTACTATGAACACGGTTTTCGGCTTTTTTGATACCGGGTCGATGAAAACCCAGAAGGGATTAGCCATTACCTCAGAAGAAAAAGTAAATGTGTCTCTGGCCAGCAATGTCCAAGTAGATTTAACTTCCTTCCCTGAGAAATATTTCAGCGCAAGTTCAGCCTGCCTTCCGTCATCGAAATTGCTTATGATTGACAGAATAGTAGCTTTCTATCCGGAAGGTGGAAAACATGGAAAAGGTTATATCAAGTCAGAAAAAGATGTAGAAAAAAGCGAATGGTTTTTTAAAGTGCATTTTTTCCAGGATCCGGTACAACCCGGCTCCCTGGGAATTGAAGCAATGGTGCAACTCATGCAGTTTTATATGCTAGATCAAGGATTTCACGCTCATCTGAATAATCCTGTTTTTGAGCCGATTGCTATAATGGAAGAAACAGAATGGCATTATAGAGGACAAGTTACCCCCGATAAAAAGTTGATTTCTATTGATTTTGAAGTTAGGGAAGTGCTCATAGAAGAACAGGCCATTACAGTAATGGGAGAGTCTCGTTTGTGGGTTGATGGATTAAAAATTTACCATGCCCCAAATATTGGAATGCGGGTAGTGGATAAGGGTTTGGGAAAAGTAAAAATTGCCTCTACTCAAGAAGAATTGGATGAAATCTACCGGCTTCGGTATACAGTTTATGCGGAAAATATGGGATATGATTTTCCCAATAAAAATGAAAAAATAATAACTGATGAACTCGATGCCACAGGTGTAAATTTTTATCTTCAAAAGGATAAAAGAATAATTGGTGTTTGCCGGCTAAACATGTTAAAAATGGCAAATGCTAGCTCGGAATTCTTTGAAAACTATCAATTATCTGCTTTTCAGGAAAAATTCGACGATTTTTATTTTACCGATAAGTTGATATTTCATTCTGATTACCGGGATTTTACAGACTTACGAACTTTGTGTGTAGGTGTTTATGATCACATTTTAAAAATGGGACCAGGATTGCTTCTAATGTTTTGTAGGGATGAATTATTGCCTTTGTACCAGTTTATGGGCTTTAAGAGTTATCATAAGCCATTTATTAATCCTATTCTAGGAAAAATGAATCCGCTTTTTCAAATTATTGAATGAAACTAAATTAAACGTAAGAGTAGCAATAGGTGCAAATAATGGTATTAAACAAAATAGCCGATAAGATTAACGAGTGCCTTAATGGCATTGATAGTGAAAGTATGTTTCAATTAATGGTAAAGCATTACCAAATTTTCCAGCTATTAGATAACCAAATGAATTGGGTACACCCCCAGTTACAAAAAAAGTCTGATGAACTTTTAGGCAAAAATTGGACGGAAAACCGCACGAAGTCTTTTGTTTGGGAAATGACTGAACTTGCCCAGAAAAATGAATATTTAGTAAACTTTCTGGAGCAGGTTGGGAGCGAGAGATTTGAAACCCTAACGGAAAAGTTTAAAGAGGAGGGGACTTATGTAATTCCCGATTTATTAGCCTTTGCCATTGTACTAGAGCGATTATCTATACAGATGGCCCAAGACCCAGAATTCATTATTCTTTTAACAAATATTTTCCGGGAAAGAAAAAATAAAGCACAGGTATTTCGGCATCCTAGTTTTTTTCATAAAGTAAAATTATTAAGTATAGAAGCTGGTCTCCTGAAAAAATTAGAAATGCATAAAACAGGGGTTGTTCCTCCAGGAGCCTTTCGCTGGTTGCTGCCTCTTAATATTCTGGAGGCTTACCTTTTTGATTTTCTAAAGGGCAATAAAGATAATGCTAAGGCCTGCCTGCCTCTTGTAGTTAATCGTGCTGGGGCTGCGAAAGAAGATCCGTTGACAGGTGCTGGGCCTTCCATATGGTCAGAAGATAAGAAAACTATTCGTATCAGAATGTCACTACCCAAAGAGTGGGCCAATCTGTATCAAACTTGGAATATGGCTTTTGTTTCCCAATATCCCTCATTTTTGTATCTGTTACCGAAACTTATTATTCCTCAGGTAGCAAATTATCATAATAAGCCTACAGAATTTATTGAAAATCGTGTTTTGGCACTGTATTTAACCTTATTATATACCGGCTTTCTTAATCCGGCAAAAGAAAGAAATAATGAGCCAGTTTATAACTGGTCCGACAAAAAATTAACAACACTTTGGGGCAAGGCGAACCTGGTTAGTGCTAATCTTTATAAAAAGGAATTGGGTATAATAAGAGAGCAAACTAATAATCACAAAGAAATAACTAATGTATAAAAGGGGTCTTTTAAAATAAATAATACATATAATGGAAAGTAACCTAAAGTTTGTTTCGGATCTGGCGCAAACTCTATTATATATTAAAAAATTTCTTTTCTCATGATAGAAAAATAGGAAGTTTCATTAGCGTAGTGTTTGAAAATTAGAACCCGATGGTGTTTTAAAAAATCATGGAGTGCGATTTGGTGTACAGTTTTTTTATTATTCAACAGGGACTTCACCTTGGGATAACCAAACCGATCTTTAAACCTGTAGCAATTAAGGAAGAATCTGAATGGCATTATAGAGGGCAGGTAATACCTGATAACAAAGTTGATTTAGTTGATTTTGATGTAAATGAAATCGTTAGAAATGCAAAAGGAGTAATTGTTTTAGGTAAAGCAAGACTTTGATGGATTGAAAGTTTACCATGCTCCAAGAATAGTCAGGAGGGTAAAGGACTTGCAGTAAAATAAGAAGTGATTATCATTTGTGTAGAAATCCCAGGTTGATACACACTTCTTCTGAGATGATATCTTTGGTAAAGCTAAAAAAAGTCTACCCTTCAATTATGAACTTTGCAGATTAGACGGATGACATAAATTACATAACAAATTTATTAAACATGGAATCCATTTTTCGCCGCATCCCTACCTTAAAACAACTTCCTTATCCTGACAGACTTGTGTCTGTATTGCCTTATAGAAATGCTTATGTGATTTTTTCCGATGACATTGAATTCTTTAATCCCCTCGTAAAAATTTTAAAAAAGAACCAGATTGAAATTGTCGTGATTTGTAATTCTAAAACACAATCAAGTATTTCAGAGGAAATAAAATCTGTAAAATTGGATAATATTAATGATGAATCGATTAAAAACGCTTTAAAGGACGCTGAACACATTATTAGGCGATCTTTATCCGGTTTGCTTTTCTTTTCTTGTTTAGGGAATGATATTTTTTCACCAAATCTCAAGGCAGAAGTCTTTTCTATCAGAACGGCATTTTTATTATCGAAGCGTCTTAAAGATCTTTTTTATGAAAAATCGGAGATGTTTCAGATCTTTTTTGTTTCAAATTTTTACGGTCATCCGAATATTGCCTGTGGATCGGCTCTGAATGGAGCTTACACCGGTTTAGCAAATAGTTTAAGTCTTGAATGGCCAGATTGTAATAGCCGACATATAAAGTTTTCAACTTCATATACTCATGAAGAAAAAGCAGAGCTTTTACTTTCTGAGCTTTTTGACCCGAATTTAAACTTTAAAGAAATTATATGGCACAAAAGAGGCAGATATGCATTAGAACTTAAGCCCTTGGTTCCGACAATTACCTCTTATAATCCTGTTTCCAAAGCAGAAGTTTTTGCTGTTGACAATATTGAAAATGAGCCAACCAGTTCTTTAGTTTTAGAATTGGCTAAAAGGTACAAGCCGGAACTATTAGTAGTGGGTAAAGCTGATATTAGTATACCTGAAGATGATTGGTCTAGAGGCATTATAGAAGAAAAGAACTTAAAGGAGATTATTGTAAATTATCTTAAATCGCAGAATTTGAACCCACTACCAATTGAGGTGCAAAAACTCTATGATTCAATCATTTATAAAAGAACGATTCAAAAGATTGTCCAAACCTTGCAGGAGGTAGGATCTAAGGTCACTTTCTATCAGGAAACGGTTTTCAAAGAACAAATGGAGAAAAAAAAATTACAATTAGGATCAATCTCCGGAGTAATTTTTGGATCCATCAAAACGACCTATAAACAAATAGAACGAAAGACAATTGAGGAATTTGAAAAGATTTTTTTTGCTAGAATTGAGAACTTTTACAATGTATTTAAAGCCATCAACCTAAATGAGTTAAAGTATTTAATAGTGTTTTCTTCTGCCGGTGGAAAATTTGGATCTTTTGGCCAGGTTGAAGTAGCTATGACCGATGAAATCCTTAATCATGTATGTTATCAAATACATGACCAAAATCCCGGATGTATAGTAAAAGCATTTAACTGGGCACCCTGGAATGATGAAAATACAAGCCCTCAGCTTAGAAATTTATTTGCGGAAAATGGTGTCATTTCTATCGAAAAAGACAAGGCTGTTCAATTTTTTATAAATGAATTAAATATCGCTGACACACATATTGAGGTCGTTTATGCAACGAAACCTGTACCAAATTATAGTGCAGATTCGACTCTGAAAACATATTTGATCAATCGCCAGCTGAAGTTAAAATTAAATCCTTTTCTTCATGACCATGAAATAGGAGGGAATCCGGTACTTCCGGTTGTAAGTTCGATAGCCTGGATTGCAGAATCTACAGCCAACCTCTACCCAGGCTTATACATTTCTGCAATTGAAAACAGTAAAATGTTTAAAGGTATAGTTTTAAATGATGATTTAATCAAAGATTATCATCTTGAAATTAAAGAACTGGAAAAATCCCAGGATACAATTAAATGTGAAGGAAGTATTTACAGTCAAAATGATTATGGAAATAAAGTTTTCCATTACAGAAGTGAGGTGATTTTGACAAAACGTAAAGAAGAAATTCCATCATTTTCTTTACCCACTTTACCTGAATGTAATTTGAAGAAAAACGGAGATAATTATTATACAAACGGTACCTTATTTCATGGAAAATCTTTTCAAGGGATTAAGGAGGTGGAGATATATGGCGAGAATTACATGCGTTTTCAATGCAATGTAAAATCAGTTGAGGATGAGATGCAAGGGCAATTTCCTATCAATCAAATAAATACTTTTATTTCCGATGTTCAGTATCAGGGTCTGTTAATCTGGGCCAAGTATATTTACGATGCTGGGAGTCTTCCAGTAAAGTGTAATAAGGTTTTGGTATATCAGCCCCTTGAGTTTGATAAGGATTACAATGTTTTCTTTGAAATGGTAACACACTCACCAACTAAGTTGGTGGCTAATGTAACCACTTATGATATGGACTCAAAAGTGTGCCTAAGATCTGAAGGTGCTGAAATAATTGTCAGTCAAGAGTTGTATTACAGTAAAAAAGGAACAGAAAGAAGAGAACAATTTGATGATATTTAAATCAAAAGAATAGAAGCTACAACATATTATCCGACTGGCTAAAACGCAGGAATATATTGCGAATCAATATATTTCTCCTTCCAATGAGCCCTGTTGTTATCATATCCAGTTCACCTATGATATCCAGATTAAAAATCTTTCCTAGCCCACATTTTCACATCCATCATGGTTAGTGTCGGAGCTACTGAATGTCCTCGTTTTATGAAGGTACTTACTGTTGAAACATATTAATGTTTTTTTACGGAAGAAGCTCTGAAAGATAAGAGAAATTAGTTGACTAACTTTCTATAAAACAAAGACTGATGACATAGTTATTAAAGACTGCAAAATGAAGCTTGGTTGAATTTTTCAGCAATTCTTTGCCTTCAAAATCGATCAAGACCTGCAGACTGAAGTTTTCATCTTTTTTACTAATCTGTACATCGGTAAACCATAATTTATTTTGTGTAAGAGGATATTGAAGTTTATAAAAACTTTCCTTCATACTAAAGAGTAAAGTAGTGTAAAGAGCCTTTTCTTTTTCCGGTAGTTGATAAAGATATTTTTGTTCTGCTGGGGTATATAGCATATCCCACATATTGCCTTTGACACGCCCGATTTCCTCAATATCCATTCCTATTGAAAGTAGTTCAGAAGACTTTGCAGCAACTGCTCCAACCATACCATTAGTATGGCTAATCGAGCCAACAATACCTTTCGGCCAGACCGGTACATTATCCGATCCAATTAAAATTTCATTATCAGCTACATTTAAGTTTTCAATGACTTTTTTAGCACAATGTCTGCCTGTACTAAAATGACATAATCTTTTATGCGAAAAACCCTTAGCATAAAGTTTTTCTTTGCTGGTCAATACCTCACTCGTAACAAAGTTAGGAGTGAAATATTGAGCAATATTTTTATCTGTAAAGCCGAAATCAATTTGCATAAGATACTACTGTATCGAGTACGAACAAAAAATGCAGGTATAAAACAAAATAGGTTAGTCTTAGGTGTACGGGAGACATAAAGGTTAACCATGAAGTTGTTAAGCTTTTTTCTGGAATCTATTTCATACTGAGGCCCGGTCGAAGTCTGAAGACTTCGGAAGATCGTGTCAGTTTTACAGGAGTTCTCTTTGGCTTAGATAATTTGGTTTATTGCATACCACTAATAACTCCTAGGTGGGTGGTGTTACTGGAAAAATTCCAAACTTAACTAAGAAACTTGAGCAAAAGTGGGCTAAATGTTAAGAAGTCAACTAAAAAACGCGATATTTTTGTTATGTATTTGTTACGCGTTAAAAGCAAAAATCCTTATAAGTCATTGACCTATAAGGATTTAGAGTGCACCCGGCGAGATTCGAACTTACAACCTTCTGATTCGTAGTCAGATGCTCTATCCAGTTGAGCTACGGGTGCGCGGTTTTTAAAAGATTTCTTTTGAAAAAATTCTTTTAAAAATATTTTATGCAGTTTTCAGCTTGTTGATCAGCCTTGCAAGAGAAGATTTTTTGTTTGCTGCGTTGTTTTTGTGGATGATGCCACGAGCAGAAACTTTATCGAGAATTTTGCCTGCAAGGCGAAGTTTCTCTTGTCCGTCTTCAAATGTAGTAGCTGTGCGAACTGCTTTTAAAGCCTCGCGCATTTGCTTTTTGTTGAAGCGGTTATATGATTTTCTTTTTTTGTCCTGACGAATTCTTTTTAAAGCCGACTTATGATGTGCCATGTGTGCTGTTAGTAATGCGCTATTGAAAAATTTAGACTGCAAAAATACTGCTTTTTCCTGTATAAGTCAAGAAAAATTATTCTTTTTAAAAATAAATATTTTTACCTGGCTTCTGTGAGGAGAAGATTCTAAAAATACGATAAAATTTTAGAATTTCCAATTCTCTTGCACCAATTCACGAATTACTGTGTTATTTTTGTACTGCACTTCCTGTGCGATCGCACATAGCTCTCCAAAAAAAATTATCGAACCGGAAATCGCCCGAAATGCTAAAGGAACTTTTAAAACCGGAAATACAGGAACTCATTGAATCGCGTCAATGGAGTGAGCTGCGCGAAGTCCTGGCTACGTGGCCTGCGCCGGAGATCGCTGATCTGCTGCTGGACAATGAAAAGCATGACCGCGTGCTGATGTTCCGCTCGCTGCCACGCGCGCTTTCTACGGAAGTATTTTCGTACTTGGAGCCGGATCAGCAGGACGCGCTTTTAGAAGAGCTGACGGACGCTGAAACGCGTGAAATCCTGGCCAGTCTCAGTCCTGATGACCGTACATCACTGCTTGAAGAATTACCTGCTGAAATTACCCAACGGCTTTTAAATCTGCTTAATCCTGACGATTTAAAGGAAGCCCGTCAGCTGCTCGGCTATCCTGAGGGAAGTATCGGGCGGATGATGACGCCGGACTTCGTGATGGTGCGCCCGGACTGGACTATCAAGCGCGCACTTGCCCACATTCGTAAATTTGGCAAAAACAGCGAAACGATTAACCGGATCTACGTGCGGGATATCTCCGGGAAGCTCGTGGACGATATTATGCTGCGCAATATTATCCTGGCTGAGGAAGATGATACAGTTGAGTCGCTGATGGACTTTAATGTGGTGAGCCTTTCAGCATTTGATGAGCAGGAAGAAGCTGTACGCACACTTGAAAAATACGATATTCCCGCTATCCCGGTGGTGGACTCGGAAGGATATCTGATCGGGATTGTAACCTTTGATGACGTGATGGACGTGGCGCAGGAAGAAGCTACCGAAGATATCCAGAGGATCGGTGGTGTGGAGGCGCTTGACGAACCCTATATGTCCACGCCGTTTTTAAAACTTATTCAGAAGCGTGCCGGATGGCTGATTGTGCTGCTTTTTGGTGAAATGCTTACCACAACAGCGCTTGGTTTTTTTGAACATGAATTAGATAAAGCAGTTATTCTTTCGTTGTTCTTACCACTCATCATTTCCAGTGGTGGTAATTCCGGTTCGCAGGCCACAACGCTTATTATTCGTGCGCTTGCACTCGGAGAAATACGCCTGCGCGACTGGTGGCGCATCCTTCGCAAGGAAATCCTTGTAAGCCTTGTCCTGGGTTTAATATTAGGCGTGATCGGATTTCTTCGTATTGAGGCGTGGTCGCTTTTTTCTGATATTTATGGAATTCATTCATTTCTTATTGCCCTTACCGTTGGGATCTCGCTTGTCGGCGTGGTTATGTGGGGAAGTATTTGCGGATCTATGATGCCATTTATTTTAAAAAAGCTGAAATTCGATCCGGCAACCGCGTCTGCGCCATTTGTCGCTACGGTTGCTGATGTGGTGGGGCTTGTCATTTACTTCCTTGTGGCAATTTCCATCCTGCGCGGCACGCTGCTTTAAAAAGATTTTTAAAAGAATTCACATTGATATTTATGATATTTCCGCGCCCGCAAAAATTTACCTCAACAGTTCTTTTAAAAGACTTCCTCGATAATTCGGAAAAATTTCTGCGTATTCGTTTTAAAAGTGTTGTTGCTTTTGAATTTCTCGCCGGGCAATATTTTTCTTTTAAAATTAATGAGAAAGGGGAAAGACGTTCGTATTCTGTAGCGGCAACAGTCGGTGATGAATTTGAAATAGCGGTGGATATTTCACCGGAAGGCGCGGGATCGGAGTTTTTAAAAAGTTTACAGATCGGTCAGGAAACTGAAGTGCTGGGGCCACTCGGCAGATTTGTTATTGATGAAAGTCACCGTCAGATGAAACTGCTTTTCGTGGCGACGGGTTCGGGAATTGTGCCGCTGAAAGCGATGATTGACGACCTGCTTTTAAAAAAGCAGGATGCACGTGAAATTACACTCTATTGGGGTTTGAGGAATCGCGCTGATATTTTCTGGCTGGAAGAATTCAACCTTTTAAAAAATTCTTTTAAAAACTTTCATTTTCATCTTTGTCTTTCAAAACCAGGCGAAACAGCAGATTATCTCGAAGGGCGCGTAACAAAATGGATTGACACACACTTTGAGTCTTTACAAGAACATGAAGCATATGTGTGCGGCAGCCATGAAATGATCGCCGATGTGAAAAAACTTTTAAAAGAAAAAGGAATGGCGGCCGAAAATCTTCATGAAGAGCAATTTTTTTAAAACAGAATTTTTAAAGCTTTAAAAAAGAGAAAAATGTCAGAAAAAATCATTGGAAATTATACGATAAAACTGCTGGAAGATAATTGCATTTCGGCTGCTGCATGCACTTCTGTTTCGCCGGAAGTTTTTACGCTTCAGCATAAGAACTCAGTGGATTTCGCAGGCGGCACAGATACTGAGGAAAATATTCTCCTGGCAGCGCAAAGTTGCCCGACAGGCGCGATTGAAATTTATGAAAATGGCGTGAAGATCTGGCCTTTGTAGGTTCTTTTTAAAACGTATTAAAAGCTTTTAAAAATGAAGCGAATCGTCGTCATTGGCACGAGCTGTTCGGGCAAAACCACGTTTGGGCGGGAGCTGTCAGTTCTTTTAAAAGCGCCGCACATTGAGCTGGATGATATTCACTGGCGTCCGAACTGGGTGGAAATCCCAAATGAGGAAATGCGCGATCTGGTTTTAAAAGAAGTTGAAAAAGAAAGCTGGATCGTTGTGGGGAATTATGGTGCTGTGCGTGATATTATCTGGCCTCGCGCTGATACGATCATCTGGCTGAATTACTCTTTTACAACCGTACTGTACCGCGCTTTTAAAAGAACTTTTCGCCGTGTTTTCGTAAAGGAAGTGATCTGTAACGGAAATGTTGAGACTTTTAAAAGGAGTTTTATGAGCCGCGATTCAATTTTACTCTGGGTACTACAAACGTATTACCGGAGGCGGCGTGATACGCCGGAGCTTTTAAAAAGGCCGGAAAATTCTCATTTAAAAATTGTGGAATTTAAAAATCCGGCGCAGGCGAAAGAGTTTTTAAAAGAATTACAGTGAAAAAAGAAAACCTCATCAGTTATAATTGATGAGGTTTCTTTGTTTTTAAAAATCTTTTTAAAAGAATTAATAGCGATAGGTCAGCTGAAGCGCGATATTGAGCGGGCGCTGCTGCATGATAAACTGCGAGCCGGAGCCATTGCCATAATTAGCACGAAGCTGCGAAACATCAGTCCAGCGGAAAAGCCCGTCAAGACGTACATTCGGAGCGAGGTAGATACCGCCGCCAAGCGCCACGATACGCGCATCAGCTCCTGCAATATCTTCCTTGTATGGTGATGTGATCGCTGTATAGCTGGCACGGACAATGATCGGCGCTAGGGGAACTTCGTATTCTACACCTACGCCCCAAGTAGTTTGACCGTTGAGTTCTTCTTTTGCTTTGAGATTTAAATCGGTTACTTCCGGAGTCGCGTCGCTGAATTGCATTTGCGTCACGTCATTATATTCCGCACCTGCTGTAAATGTCATACCAAGCGCATTGAAAGAAAGCCCTGCGCCAAAGATAAACGGCGTCGTGAAATTGTAGGCAGTCGTTTCCTCACCGGTCGTGATATTGCCTGTTGCGTCATTATCAAATGTGGCTGTGAGGTCAGTACTGAATGTTTCCTTGATCTGGTAAAATGTTGGTGTTTTGACTGTAACGCCAATGCGCATAAACTTATCGATCTTCCCCTGCACGCCAAGCGTAGCTGAAACTCCTTCGATATCCTGTGTAAGTTCATTGCGGATATCCAAAGATCTGAAATCTATATCAGTATAATTTACATCGTCCAATGTTTTATATTTGTTATAGATATCAGTCTCAGTATAGCGGCGGGAATAATTGTATTGGCCGCCTTTTGCCGTTAGAGCAAATCCCGCTGAAACCCAATCCGTCAGGTCAAATCCTGCTCCACCTGTTACTGTGTGAAGCCCACCTGATTCCTGAATGGTGGCAGTCTGCTGCAAGCTATCTCGCAGGGGAGTGACAAATTTCTCATTTACAAATCCTCCCAACCCGGCGGTTCTCAAGTCAGCTTCTGGTAGTGTAGGGCTTGGCAAACCCGGAATAATAGAAGAAGTTCTATTAAAACCGTCAATCTTAACGATATTATCATAATTATTTTCAAGTGCGTAACCAATAGATATCGCAGCATTTTTGCCATTGATTTTAAAAGGCGCTGAAAATCCTGCATGCGAAACGATCGTGGAATTAACCTGAAAAGGTGTCTCGTTTTGTAAAAAGTTCGTTTCAGTCGCATTACGCATAAATCCCAAACCAACAGTAACCTCATTTTTTCCTAAAAGCGAAAGCCCTGCGGGGTTGTAATATAATGCAGCAAAATCATCTGATACACCATGATATGCTACGCCAAGACCGCCTGCGCGCGGCGTGATATAGCCGTTTGATTGTGAAAGCCGCAATCCGTCCTCAATAAACTGTGCCTGTGCCGAACTGGCTGCGAAAAGTGCGATGCCGTAGATCAGCGTATGTTTTAAAAGTGATGTTTTTAAAAGGTTTTTCATTATTCGCCACGTCCTCTGACTTTATTAGTTGTTTCTTTTTTCGTTTCTGATTTTGCCGGTTCTGATTTTTTCGCGCCTGAATCAGATTTCTTTGATGTATTGGTTTGCGTTGTTGTAGTTTCTTTCTTTTCTGTTGAGCTGCCGCCGCGTGGAGTCACGCCTACGGAGCCGCGTGAACGTGAGGATGAACTTGATGAGGTTGATTCATTTGGCTTTTCAGGTGTTGGTGTTGTTACATTTCCGTCGCGTCCTCGCACCTTCCAGCCGGAATTATTAGATCCGCGAGTGTCTTTCTCTGAATCACGGTTGATCGTACCGCGTGATGAGCCAAATCCGCGTGAGGTTTTTTTCGCAGCTACCGGCTCGACTTCACGTGAATCCGGGTAATTATTATATGGAAACCGGTCATAGTTCGGATAGCGGTCGTAATACGGGTATCCTCCATAGTACGGGTAATTCGCATAATCCCAGTCATAATAGCGTACACGATGATGAGGATACATTACCACAACACGGCTGTGATGATAGTCTTCCCATCCATAATATCTATCCCACCACGGAGCCGTTACCGGAACAAAAACGGGTTCATAATATACATGGGCCGTCCGGGAGTTATCCGAAAGGGGATTGCGCCATTTTTTTTCCTGGGGAGCGGTTTCTGCCTGCGGTTGTGTTGCCTCAGGTTTTTCCTCTTCGATCACAGGTTTATTATTATAGCCGAAATAATCTTCACGCGTGCCTTGCGGAGAAGCGCAGCCGATAATTCCAAGCAGTGCAAATGCAGCTCCGGCCAGCAGATTTTTTTGTAAAAGTTTCATAGGAAGTGATCCTCTGTGTAGAATACGGTATATGTGATATTCTTTTAAAAAGCGAATTTTGTCGGTCTTAGTGGTAATAACAATGCGAATAAAAATCCGATACACTTTCTAAAACAAACAATTTGCAAAATAGACGACTGGGTTTTAAAAAGGTTTAATGTTTACAAAGATTTTTAAAAGAATAAAAAAAACTTTTTTCTTACAGGATAAAATGTGTATTTTTGCCTCTCTTTTTAAAAGAGCATTCTTTTAAAAGAGCCGCGAGGATGGCGAAATCGGTAGACGCACAGGACTTAAAATCCTGTGGGAGCAATCCCGTGCGGGTTCAATTCCCGCTCCTCGCACACGATTATGAAATGATTTAAAACCTTGCATTGGTATATTCCAAAGCAAGGTTTTTTTATGAATTATACCTGAAAGCTCAAAAAAACTTTTAAAAGCTAGAGCGGGAAGCGGCTATTCTGAGATAATTCCTTTAAAAGCATAGCTTTAAGGGAACTATTCAAAGTGCGCAGAAAGTTATAGAAATATAATGTAATTATTTTTGCATTTTTTCTGCCGGAGTTAGCCATGATAGAAACTATTTTACTAGTCTTGCTTGCATGGACAATACTATCAGTCAGCGTATTTGGCGCAATATCTATGTGCAGACTGCACTTTAGCAGTAAAGCCGCCAAGCGATATACAACTATCGAAGGCGAATATTAAAAACGGAAATTATTTTTGAAGTGCATGCAGTTGTCACTTTGGCCTGAAATGCAAAAATCTCTTTAAAGAAAATGATCTTTAAAGAGATTTTTTGTTTTAAATTACTTCTGCACATTATTTCTTTTTTGCAGGTACCGGGCGCTTTCTTTTAAAAACTTCTTTAAAAAACGCGATAGATTTTTTATACGCCTGTGCTGAGAGCGACTTGTTATATTTTGGATTGCTCGGATTAGCGAAAGCATGATCTGCATTATACATGTGTACCGTTAATTTCTTCCCGGCGGCTTTCATATTCTTTTTAAAATCTGCTACAATGGCCGGTGTGATCCACGCATCTTTTGAAGCAAAATGTCCTACAACAGGCGCTTGCAGTGTTTTTAAAACTGCTACATCAGTTTCCGGCATTCCGTAGTAAATTATGCAGCCCTGCGTTTGCGAACCCGCCATGATCGCCGCCTGAAGCGCCCAGCCACCGCCAAAACACCAGCCGATCGTTGCGATCTTTGCTTCACTTCCGGCTTTCGCTATTGCACCTTCGATAATTGCACGAGCGCGGTCTTCCTTTACGGCCTGCATGAATTTTCCTGCATCTTCTGCTGTTGTCGCAATTTTCCCATCATACAGGTCAATTGCATACACCGTTACATCGCCAAGGTCTTTCTGAATGCGTTGTGCTTCGCGTTTTATATAATCATTTAGTCCCCAGTATTCATGAAAAACAAATACAACCTTGCTGCTTGCTTTAGGTGTTTTTAAAAAGTACGCACGTCCTTCGCCGCTGACAGTTGCAAATGTGACCATCTCGCCGCGCAGGCTGTCGAGAGCTAACGGCTTCGGCGTTTCATGCGCTGCGCCAAATTTTACATCAGAGGCAAATGCCGCGAATTTCTGCGTTGAACTGGCAGCAGAAGCGGGTGCGCAGCATGAGTGCTGTGCTTTTAAAGAAACCGAACTGAAGATCGCAAAAACGAGGCAAATATAAATATTGCGCATAGGTTTTTAGTTACATAAAAAATGAGTAAAAAAACTAATTGTGTGAAATTACAAATATTTAGCGGGAATTTTAAAAAAGTCATTCTTTTTTTGGTGAAAATTACCGCACTAATAATGATGAAAAGTGGTTATAACACTACATATTCTTTTTTAATTCTTTAAAACTGATGAAAATTTTTAAAAAATGGTGGTTTGTTCTCATAATTTTACTGCTGGCAGGCGGCGCTTTTTACCTTTGGAAATCCAATACTCCGCTTGGCGAGCTTGGCGAATTAGCTGCCGAAGATGGAGATCACCAGCTCCGGGATGAATTACGCCCTGCAAAAGGCGGCACACGATTACTGGTATTTGCATTTGACGGTGTGGGAGCGGACGAGCTTGAAAAAGCTATCAGATCGCGGAAAACCTCGCGTATTGCACAGTTGCTCGGCGAAGATGAAGGGAATGGGCTTTTTAAAAACGGGTACTCCGTTCAAAATGCGATGAGTATCCTGCCATCAACAACAATGGCCGCATGGAGCTCAATTTACACCGGCAAGCCGCCCGCTGAAACAGGTGTTCCCGGAAATGAGTGGTTTGTTCGCGAGGAAATGAAATTCTATGCCCCTGCGCCGGTTTCCGTGACGGAAAATAAGCACACATTGCAAATGCTGAATGACGGGCTGGTGGGAAATGCTTTAAAAGTGCCGACTATCTTTGAAATGCTCGATGTGCGTTCGTATGTGTCACTTTCACCAATCTATCGTGGCGCCGATATTTTTACCACACCAAAGCCGACGACGCTGGCAGAAGTTGCTGTGGCTGTAGCAAAGGGAATGGTAGGCGAGGAAACTGTCAGCCAGGAAGTATATAAGGAAGTGGATTACGAATCAGTCTCAAAGCTGCTGGAAACTATTAAAAGGAATGGCCCGGCTGATATGCAGGTCGTATATTTCCCGGGAATTGACCTGTACAGCCATATTGCAAATTATCCGCTGGAAAAGCAGGAAGAGTATTTGCAGAGAGTTCTCGACAGCGCAATGGGAAGTATTCTTGACGTATATGAAAAAGCGGGAATACTTGATGAAACATATATTATGTTCATTGCCGATCACGGCCACACACCGGTTTTAAACGACGACAGGCACGCGCTTTCCAGTGAAGGCGGACATGAACCGCCTGACCTTTTAAAAAAGCTTGGCTGGCGTGTTCGCCCGTTTGAATTAGAACCTAAAGAAGAAGATTATCAGGCGACAGTGGCGTACCAGGGCGCGATTGCATACGTATATCTTGCTGACCGCTCCACGTGTCCGGACAAAGGGCAGAAGTGCGACTGGAAACGTGGCCCGCGGCTGGAAGAAGACGTAATGCCGCTTGTCCGTGCATTTTATAAAGCGAATGAAACAGGTGAAGGCGTGCCGGAATTAAAGGGAACGCTTGACCTCATTTTTGCCCGCGAACCTCGTCCGATCGGGCAGGATGCGCTTCCTTTTAAAATCTTTGACGGGAATAGTTTATTGGCAATTGGCGAATATTTAACAAAGCATCCGCGTCCTGACCTTTTAAACCTGGAAGAGCGTATGCGCGGGCTGGCTGCGGGGCCGTACGGACATCGTGCGGGTGATATTCTGCTGCTGAGTAAATCCGGTTTTGAGCAGCCGGTGGAGGAACGGTATTATTTTTCAGCGCCGTATCATTCGTGGCATGGCAGCCCGACGAAGCAGGACAGCCATATCCCGATTATCATTGCAAAAAAAGGGAGCAGCGGGCAGGAACTCCAGGCGCTGGTGAATGAAGTTGCCGGGCAGCAGCCGTCGCAGCTTGATATTGTGCCGATCATGAAGCGGATTTTTAATAAAAAGAATTGAGAATCCCTCTGTCCTTCGGACATCTCCCGGGAGAGAGACATTTACTTAGGATTGTCATTCCGGCTTGCCCGGAATCTTCTGCAATCGTCAGAAGTTCGCGTTGGTTCCTCCAAACGATGTAGAAGAAGGTTCCGGGCAAGCCGGAATGACAGTTTGCGAAGTGTTTTGTAAAAAAAACTTTAAAAAACAGGAAAGGCAGCTCTTTTTAAAAAGAACTGCCTTTTGTTTTTAAAACCTGTTTTTAAAACCTGTTTTTAAAAGGGATTATTTCACCAGGACCATAGGGCGAATTCCCTTCATATTGTCCGCTTCAATTTCGTAATAATAGACGCCGTTCTCAAAGCCGGAGGCATGCCATGTGAAGGAATTTTCGCCTTCGTGAGCGTCTTTTAAAACGCTTTTAAAAACTTCCTGCCCGGCTGCATTGTAAATGCGGAGTGTCACATTCTGGTCTTTTAAAAGCGTGAATTTGATTGCTGTTGCTTTTTCAAAAGGATTTGGGGAATTTTCGAGTTTGAATTTGGATGCTGCGTTTTCGTATACTGATAGTCCATGTACCGTAAATTGCCATGTTGGGCTATATTCACCCCAACCATCAAGATTTTTTGCACGGACATGCCAAAAATACCTTGCTCCGGTTCCTGTACCAAAAGTAGATTCACCAATTTCATTCTGAGTTATTGTACTATCCCGAAAAACTATATTTGTAAAAGTAGAATCTTCAGAAACTTCTAGTTCATAAAAGTTTGCGTCTGGAATTGCTATCCATTTAAACCTTAAATCTAATAAATCTAGAGTTCCATCCTCAGGTGAAATCAACTCCACCTGCGCCGGAAGCGTCAACTGCGTAATAAACGAACGTGTTTCAGAGAACTCACCCCAATATGTGCCGTTCGATGCTTTGACGTGCCAGAAGTAACTTATGCCGGGCTCTAACGCTTTTAAAAGCGCTGTCGTGTCGCTCGTATTTGTATCGCTCGTGACATTTTCCAAAAAGAATTCATCGGTGGAATATTCATACCAGTATTTTGTAGCGCCTGCCTGTTTGTACCAGCCAATGCGGGTTTGCGTGCCGACATCGATGAAGTTAGCAGGATATGATAATTCAACCATATCAGGAATGATCTCAACCGTGAATGAATTAGCTTCGGAGAAATCGCCCCAGCCGGCTGTAGTCTTAGCTTTTACTCGCCAAAAATATGTTTTGCCGTTAGTGAGGTTTTTAAAAGGAAATGTTGTGTCGCTGAGTGTCGAATCACGTTTTACAACTGTTGTGAAATCCGGTTTTTCGGAAAGCTCAAACCAGTATTTTGATACATTCGCGCTTTTCATCCACGAGAATTTTACCGAATCCGCTTTTAAAAGCTCTTCATTTGCAGGAGAGATGAGCGAAACATTTCCCGGCAGGGCAGAAGTGAAATCCAGTTTTACATTTTCACCGGAAAATGATACGTTTTTGGTTGCGCTTCCGCCAATTCCCGTGCCGGATGCCGTTACGCTGACAGGACCGCTGACATTTGTCATAGGAATTGCGTAGCCGCCGGAGCTTGATGTAATGGCGTAAAATGTACCTTTCGATGGTGTAACAGTCACGCCCGAAACGCCTTCGCCGACATCATAGAAACCGTTATTATTATTGTCTTTAAAAACTACTCCTGTCAGGAAATAATCTGCGCGTCTGCCAAAGTCATGCGTGATGATCATTGGCCCGACCTGATTGCCGCCGCCGCTGGCATGAATAATCCCAACACCGATCTCTGTGTAGGTGAAGTTTTTAAAATTCATGATATTTTCGCGGTGGCCGAGATCGATCTGGTTTTGTGTGCCCCAGTCCACGTTAAATCCCGCATGCCCATGCCAGAGGCTGCGCGCGTATGCAGCCACATTTTCGCCTGCATTTGACCAGCCGGTGTATCCTTCGTTATTCATTCTTTGAAAAGGAGACGTGCCGTTAGCGCCGGTGTGGCTTTGTGTATTATTGTCCTTCATCCATTGCGAATGCTTGCGCGCGGCTGAGATCAGCTTTTCATTAAAAGCAAGTGGCGGACGTGATGGATACCCGGCGAACTGCGTTTTTACCGTATTTGTATTGATATTGAAATACTGATAGGAAGAAGTTACATCCGGGTCTGTTGTATTGGCAAGGCGGATTCCTTCTTCTGTCGGGTTTGCGCGGGCGCGGTTGATCAGTTCTAGCGTATATTGCTCTTCGTCAGTCGGGTCGCCGTGGCTGTAGATCGTTGCATTGGGAGCAGCCAGCGTGTTCACTTTTGATTTTAAAATCGTCGCTGTTCCTTTTACTCCATGCGGATTTCCGCTTGGCGGGGCGATCTGTACCTGCGCAAAGAGCGGCAGAGCACTTGCAGTAAGAAGTCCGCACGCAAGAAATGTCTGAAAATGTTTTTTCATAAATTTTAAAAAGAGTTGGTGAAATATGTAGATGTCTTAATTGCGCAAATTACGAAAATCCGTACACTTTCTTTCTTATCTCCGATTTTGAAACGCTTTTAAAATCGTTGTAATATTTGGTTTCTATGCCGAAATAGCTTTTTAAAAGTGTTTTTTAAAACAAATATTTACGGTAAAAGGCGTAATTTAGCGGGAATTTTTTACCAATGTTTTGTTTTGCTATGCCGCGTAAACTTTTATTATTTGATATTGACGGAACGCTGATACGCTGGAAACGCGGGCGCTCGACCGAGATCACGCGCCGCCTGACGCAGGAAGTTTTTAAAAGGGACCTGCCCGACGGCTCGCTCACGAGCTTTGCCGGGAAGACCGACCTGCTGATCTTTAAAGAAATTGCCGATGTTTTAAAAATAGATGATGCCGAATTTCAGCAAAAGATGCCGGAACTCCAGCGAACGCTTGCTGAACTCTGCGCGGAGTATATTTCACCGGAGCATATTGACCTTTTGCCCGGCGTCCCGCAGCTTTTAAAAACACTTTCGGAAAATAAAAACGTAGAGCTTGGGCTGGTAACGGGAAACCTGCGTGAATGCGCGTTTTTAAAACTAAGTTCGTACGGTCTGGACGGCTTTTTTAAAACCGGCGCCTTTGGTTGCGACAATATAGAGCGCCGCAAACTCCCGCCGATAGCAATACAGCGCGCCAACGATAAAAACGGCACAGATGTCTTTAAGAGCGCAAATAGCGTGATAATCGGCGATTCGCCGCGCGATATAGACTGCGCTCACGCCAATAATATCCCGGTAGTATGCGTGGCGACGGCAGAATCAACAGTAGAAGATCTGCAGGAATTACAGCCGGACCTGGTTTTAAAAGATTTTTCGGATTTGGAGCGCACAATTCGCGCATTGACTGAGTTACAGTAGGGTTTTTAAAAAGATTTCATGAAAAAAAATATTATCATAGCAATTGACGGGCCTGCCGGTTCGGGTAAGACCACAACGGCGAAAATGCTGGCTGACCGGCTGCATTACATATATATTGACACAGGGGCGATGTACCGCGCCGTAACGCTTGCTGCGCTGCGAGAAGGGATCGAATTTACGGAAGAATCGTTAAGCGAATTAGTCGAAAACCTCCTGATCGAGCTGGCGCAATCGCCTCACGGGCAGCGGACGTTTTTAAACGGCGAGGATGTGAGCGATGAGATCCGCCACCCGGACATTACGAAAAATGTCAGTGTGGTCAGCGCAAAAGTTGCCGTGCGCCGTGCAATGGTGGAGCAGCAGCGCATGATCGGGCGGAGCGGAGGCGTGGTAATGGACGGGCGCGATATTGGTACAGTGGTATTTCCTAATGCCGAGGTGAAGGTGTTTATGACCGCCTCAATAGACAAGCGCGCACAACGTCGTAGCAGTGAAATGAATGCAAAAGGTATCCTTTCTTCCGAAGATGAAGTGGCGCAGCAGCTGAAGGAACGCGATAAAATGGATTCAGAGCGTGTAGTAGCGCCGCTTTTAAAAGCAGAGGATGCTATAGAAATTGACACTACCAAGCTTTCCGTTACAGAACAGGTTGAGACAATTCTTGAACTTGCTTTTAAAGCGATGAATACTGAACAAATTGAAAAAAACAGTTAAACATTTACTTTAACTAACTTCTTTTTAAAACCTACTTTTAAAATCAATGCAGGTTTCCATAGATAAAAACTCGGGGTTTTGCTGGGGCGTCGTCCGTACGGTCCATATAGCGGAAGAAATGCTGGCGAAATATCCCGGCACTCCCGTGTACGTTCTCGGGCATATTATTCACAATCCAAAAGAGATCGAACGCCTGGCGCAGGCAGGTTTAAAAACGATTACTATTGACGATTTTGAAACGATCGCCGGGCAGGATGCGCGTGTAATTATCCGCGCACACGGCGAGCCGCCGGAAACATACGTGAAAGCTTTTAAAAACGGGATCGAGATCATTGACGCAACGTGCCCGGTGGTAACGAAGCTCCAGGAGCGCGTCCGCAAATTCTACGATGGTGGCTACCAGATCGTTATTTTCGGGAAATACGATCATGCCGAAGTTCTCGGGATCCGCGGCGTTTGCCGTGATAATGCAATTGTCGTGCTGAGCGAAGAAGAAGCTTTAAAAGCGGTGGATTTCAACCGGAAAACTGTACTTTTTTCACAGACGACGATGGACAGGCCGACATTCTACGCGATCCGTGATGCACTTCAGGCGCGTATTAAAGAGCTCATCGTAGATTCTGCCGAAAATATAGCAACGGAATTTCACACCAAAGACACCATCTGCGGACAGGTTTCCGGGCGGGAAACGCAACTGGCGAAATTCGCGCAGGAAAATGACGTGATAATATTCGTTGCCGGGCGCAAATCTTCAAATGGCAAGGTGCTGCACGACGTGTGCAAAGCGGTGAATGAGCGTACCTATTTCATCGAAGATATTGATGAGCTTCAGGACGAGTGGTTTGACGGCGCGGAAACGGTTGGTATCAGTGGAGCGACAAGCACGCCACAGTGGCACATGGATGAGGTGAAACGCGCGATAGAGGAGCGCTACGCTCACGAAGCGGTGTAAGGTTTTAAAAATATTTTAAAAGTTTTTAAAAGCAGTTTCTTTTTAAAAAAGGGAACTGCTTTTTTGTTTTTAAAATCCCCTCCCCGGAGGGGTGGCCGCAGGCCGGGGTGGGCTCACAGTAGCAATCGTCAGCAATCGCGCGACCATCCAACGCGAACCCACCCCGCCCGATGGGCACCCCTCCGAGGAGGGGATTTTTTCGATTAATTCTTTCTTACCTGCATTGTCATTCTGAGCGGAGCGAAGAATCTACGGCAAAAGTTCGCGTTCAGTCATTCCAACGTGGATTCTTCGCGATGCTCAGAATGACAATGTAGTGGTTGTTTTTTACATCTGTCATTCCCCTGAAAAGGGGAATCAACGTCAGAAGAAGTTGAAAAATGATGTTATGACATTTTAAAAGCGCTGTTTTTAAAACGAGAATTGTATCCTGACGCGTCCAACCAACGTTGATTCCCCTTTTCAGGGGAATGACAAATAAATATTATCATTCCGCCACATCCTTTTTCCGCCCCTTCTTCTTCTTTTCCTCCGTGAAGAGGTTCGCCGTGTATTTTTCGTAGAGTTCAAACAAATATTCCATCCTGTGGGCCTCGGAGGTGAAGGGCTGGGGGCGGTAGGCGAGGTCAACGGCGCGGTCCAGGTCGCGGTGCGCCCTGACGAGGGCGGGCGGCATGGTGAGCGGGTCGTACAGGTCCGCCAGCGAGCTGCCCGGAAACTCCGCCCGTACGTCCAATACCCGCTGCGCTGCTCGCTCTATGGCTTCTTTCTGCTTCTCGCTCGGGGTTTCCGGCCACGGGTAGTTGTTGTAGACGATAGTATTTGAATATCTGAAATCACTTTTCATACGACCGCAAATGTTTCTAACCCAAGCCATATGCATAGCTGAAGTTAAAACACCAAAATGATAAAAATTAGCATTTGGTATTACGTGAATTCCAGCACTTGTTATATAATCACTTGTAAAAAAGCCGATAGGAATATAATTTCGATTCTCAGAACTTGTAATTGGAAAAGCTAAATAATTACCTTTCGGTTGTCTTATCTCAGCGAATAGTCCTGGTGTTGTAGCTCCTTTAAAAGTTTGCGGTCTTGTACTTTTAATTCTATTCTGCGCTACTAATTCTAATCTTTTTAAAATCTCGGGCATTCTTTTGATTTCATTAGGATCAGCATCTACTAACCAAAGACACCATCTTTCTTTGTTATTTAAAAACTCATATGCAGAAACTACAGGCTTAATATATTTATCTGACTTTGGTTCTTTTAAAAGAAATTCTTCTTTTTCTTCTTTTGTAAAAGTTAAATAACCGTAATCGTAAGCCAAATTTGCCAAATTCATTTTAGGAGCTTTACATATCGGAGTAGATTGCTTTTCAATAAATAAATTCTTCGCATCAACTAAATAAGGATTAATATTCTTTACTTTTAATTCATGTGCTTCTCCTTTAATGTCTTCATATTCAAAAATTGATTTGTTTTGAGTATCAAAATTTGCAAAGCCAATAATTACACAATACACGGCAGCATTACCCTTTGCCTCATTACTCCATTTAAAGGTTCGATGCGCAAAGTGAATTTTTAGATTATGTTTATTTATTAAAGAATTCCACAAAATACTAACTTGTTCACCTTGTACAATTGAATTTGTGGAGACTAAACCAACTTTAATATTCGTACCTTGAATGTATTTAGCAGCTTTTATATACCAACCAGTTACATAATCAAGCACACCCACGTTTAGAGTATTATCAAAAGCACATTGTAAATCAATTTTTTGTTGTTGATTCTGCAATTTAAAACCAATAAACGGCGGATTACCCAGAATAAACGACAATTTATCCTTCGGCACAATACTTTCCCAATCCAGCCGCAGGGCGTTACCGTGCGTGATATTTGCCGCCTTTTTTAAAGGAAGCCGCGCGAAGTACTGCCCGAATTCGTTGCTGATGAGCATATTCATCTGGTGGTCTATCAGCCACATCGCCACCTCCGCTATCCGCGCCGGAAACTCCTCGTACTCTATGCCGTAAAACCTGTCCACGTCGAGGCGGATAAATGCGCTCACGTCCGCGATTATCTGGTCGCTTTTGAGCATGGCGCGCAGGATTTCTATTTCCAGCAGGCGCAGCTCGCGGTAGGTGATGACGAGGAAATTGCCGCAGCCGCACGCGGGGTCGAGGAAGGCCAGCTCCGAGAGCTTTTTATGGAATTCCGGGAGCTTGTTCCTGTTGTTTTTTAAAAGCTCAAATTCCCGCCACAGCTCATCGAGGAAAAGCGGCTTTATCAGTTTTAAAATATTGGTCTCGCTGGTGTAGTGCGCGCCGAGATTGCGCCGCTCGACGGGGTTCATCACGCTCTGGAACATGGAGCCGAAAATAGCGGGGGAGATTTTGCTCCAGTCTATATAGCAGCAATTCAGCAGCGCCTGCCTCATCTGCGCGTCAAAACTCGCCGTGGGCAGTATTTCCTCGAATAATTTCCCGTTCACATAGGGAAAGTCCGCCAGCTGCTCGTCCAGGTTTTTAAAACGGCGCTCCTTTTCCGTATTCAGCACCTGGAAGAGTTCCTGCAAACGCGCCGCGAGGTCGCTGCCGTCCTCGCCCGTCCGCTGCTCGATATAGTCCTGGAACTGCTGCTTATTAAAAATCGTGGTATCTTCGGCAAAAAGGCAAAAAAGTATCCGCACCAGATATACTTCCAGCGGATGCCCGTCGTAGCCGATACTTTTTAAACTATCGTGGAGTTTTCCCATCAGCTCGGCGGCCTTGATATTCGCGGGATCCTGCTCCTTGTACACTTTTTTCTGATAGCCCAGCAGGTAGCCGAAGTGCTGCACATTATGTACCAGCTCCGCGAGCGTAAATTCTACGGTTTTCTCCTCCTCAAGGTCGGTGAGCCGGAATTTTTCAAAGTCCGACACAAGGATATACTTGGGCAATTCATGCTGTTTCAAGCCGTGCAGATAGTCCTTCGCCTGCTGGAACGCTTTATCGAGGTTCTTGCCCCGGCTTTTCATTTCAATAAGGATCGTACCCTTCCACAGCAGGTCTATATAGCCGTCCTTATCGTCGAGTTTCTTTACCCGATGCTCAAATGTGGACACCTTCCGGCTGGAAATACCGAACACATTAAAAAATTCAACGAGAAAAGGTTTTGCATCGGCTTCTTCATTTGAGGTATTCGCCCATTCCTTTGAAAAATGGAGGGCGCGGTCTTTTATTTCATTCCAGCTGAGTGCCATTTTCTTTTATAATTATTTGTATGGTGTGTAAGTCGTAGCGGTGGCAATTTACCAAAGTGCGGGGGATTTTAAAAATCATTCCAAAACTCTGTCATTCCGGCTTGTCCGGAATCTTTCTTTTAAACAGGGCAAAGCATTAAATTCCATATCTGTCATCCTGAGCATAGCGAAGGATCTACGTCAGCAGTTCGCGTTTATCCATTCCGGCCTAGATTCTTCGCTATGCTCAGAATGACAATCCTATTTTTTAAAAACTCCATTAAAAACCAAAGATTTATCATTACACAGGCGGAAAGGGCAGGATTTTAAAAAGGCGGGAATATTCTACCCTTTTTTATGCTCCGATCTTTTTAAAAGACTTTCCCGGAATGATTTTGGGAAGTCCCGGAATGATTCTGGGAAGGCAAAAAACGATTTTGGGAAGGCAAAAAATGATTTTGGGAAGGCAAAAAATGATTTTGGGAAGGTAATAAATAGAAAAAGTACGTCGAGAAATATACTTTTTAAAAACTACTTCGCACCAGCCGCTACACGCTGCGGATTCTGCGCAATGAAATCCTTCCACGAGCGGGCGCGGGACTGAGGATTGGCTGCTTTAAAAGCGTGACAGATGGCAATAGCGAGCGCATCGGTCGCGTCGAAAAATTCCGGGGTTTCCTCGATATTAAGCAGAGTTCGCACCATGAACTGCACTTGTTCCTTACTGGAATTTCCATTACCTGTCACAGCGCGCTTTACTTCGCGGGCGGAATATTCCGTCACGGGAATTTGCTTTAGAGTGGGCACAAGCATTGCAACGCCACGCGCATGAGAGAGTTTCATGAGCGACTGCGGGTTTTTTGCGTAGAAAAGGGATTCCAGCGATGCCTCATCCGGCAGCGAACGCTCAACGACTTTTTGCAGGCGCGTGAAGATCGCTTCGAGGCGAAGTTGCAGGGAAGGATGTATTTTTTTTGCTTCGATCACACCGTACTCGACGAGCGTGATCTTTGCTCCGATTTTTTCTATGACGCCGTAGCCGCAGACGACGCTTCCGGGGTCAATTCCCAATACACGCATGATGATTTCCTCTTTTAAAAACTTTTACCGGCAATGCTGCTGCTGATAATTATGCTAAATATACGATGAGAAGGAAAGATTTACAAAAGATTTTAAAAACAGGGTAATTATTCGGTGTCGCTGATCGCTGTATCGTCAATAATAACGTTGGTGAAAACATCCTGTGTATCGTCATAATCTTCAACTGCATCGAGAAATTTCATGAAAACCTGCGCATCATTGGGAGTGAAAATCTTTACAAAAGTATTCGGCAGATATTCGAATTTTACTTCTGAAACGGTAAATTTCTGATCTTCAAAATACCTGTGGCATTGTGCTAATTGCTCGGGCGGGCATATAATACGCGCAGTCTTTTCATCAGTAAATTCCGCGTCATCTGCTCCACATTCCAAAACATGCATAAGGATATCATCATCTGTGCTGCCGTTACTGTCAATTTGCACAATCCCTTTACGATGAAAATTCCATGCAACAGAGCCGGCCTCGCCAAGTGTACCGCCATGTTTATTAAAAAGCGCACGCAACTCAGCTACCGTGCGGTTGCGATTGTCAGTAAGCGTCTGCACGAGGACAGAAACTCCTGATGGCCCGAATCCTTCATACACGTTCTCTTCATACGTCAGGCCTTCGATCTCGCCGGTGCCGCGCTGTATGCCGCGTTTGATGTTCTCCGATGGTACATTTTGTGAGCGTGCATTCTGGATTGCAAGACGAAGGCGGGAATTACTATCAGGATTGCCGCCACCTTCCCGCGCAGCTACGATGATCTCTTTTACAAGGCGCGTGAATATCTTGCCCCGACGGAAATCCGTTACAGCTTTTTTGTGCTTAATATTCGCCCATTTACTATGTCCGGCCATATAAATATGCTACTTTAAATCAGTTAAAGTTAAATCTTCGGGTATAAAGCAATACTTTAAAAGATTGCTGAAAGTCTCTGATTCTTTAAAAACTCCCGGAACGCCAATAATAATTAAATGATGTTTAGCCCGCGTCAATGCTACGTTTAATTTCCTGTCAATTACTTTTTCATTGATAATAACAGGCGATTCTACCATTGCCAGATGAGATTTTTTATTGACAGCGTAGGAGAGAATAATAATATCCCGCTCGCTGCCCTGAAAGCGTTCTACCGTGTCAATACTGATACTGTTCCGTATATTTTCATCAAGCGCGCGGTATATCTCGGCGCTCTGGCTTCGGAACGGTGTAATGATACCAATGGTCTTTTCTGTAAAATGATCGCCGTATACATCATAGATACATTGCACGAGTTCAGCTACCTGAGCCGCTTCACTATGATTTATTTTTAAAAGCTTTTCCGCCTGCGAGGGCATGAAAATAAGCCGCGACTGGGACATAGTTCGCTCCATCGAACTGTCGGAATCAGCGCTGAATTTTTGCGCCGGATCTTCCTGCCAGTCGCTGATCGTCTCAAGTTTTCCATCGTAGAAAAATGTATTGACAAATGACTGAATATCGCGGTGCATCCTGCCCTGACGCGAAAGCATTCCATACGCATTATGCCAGCCGTTCGCAGCACAGCAGCGGAGGAGACGCTCGAAAAGCGAAGTGCTGAGGCGCTCCAGACCTATTGACTGAAGCAGAGGCGAGTCATGCACCTGTGTGAATTCCCTTTGAGTAACAACTGCAGGCAGCTGCTTTTCATCACCAATAAGAATAAATCTGCCGGAAGCTGCCAGAATTGATAATAAATGCGGTTCTAAAAGCTGCGATGCCTCGTCAACTATCGTCGTATGAAAATCTTTTAGTTTTAAAAGCTCGGAATGGGAATGAAGCGAAGAAACGGTCCCGATAAAAATACGTTTTGACTTTAAATTTTGATTTAACTCATTTAAAGTAAATTGATTGGAAATCTCGTTAAGTGTTTTATTTTTAAAAGAAGTTGAATCTTTCCCGCCGATCCTGATAAACTCAATATCTTCGGAAATCTTTGAAACAGCAGTGCAAATCTCATCTACAGCGCGATTTGTAAAGGCAAGGAGCAGGATGTTTTCATCGGTATTGAAATACAAATACTCAACAATAGATTTCATCATCACTGATGTTTTTCCTGTTCCCGGAGGCCCCTGAAGTAAAAAATAGTCGTTTGTGCTAAGTGCCTGATTTAAAAGAATGTTTTGTTCTCCACTTAAAGCTTCTTCCGAGATGTTTGGCTGCTCGCCAAATTGGGGTTCGCGCAGTCCTAAAATGATTTCTTTTTTCCGGGTGTCAGTTCGCAGAAATGCAAAAAGCGATTGGATAATGCTGCCGTAACCGCTTTCCATTACATCGGGTTCGATAATCCAGCTCGCGCTTTTTAAAAAGTATTCTTCATCAATTTGTTTATTGCGCAGGCTGACGCTAATATGCGACGGCGTGATGTCTTTTACGGAACACTTGATGATCTGATGTGACAGAGGCCGCGCCGCGCCGTCATCGGACAGTGGATATAAAATGGCAATATCGCCTTTTCGAATTGTCGAAACAGGCGATGAAACTTCCGTTCTTTTAAAACAGAGGTGCAGGTTGGCAAAGTCAGACTGCTCTATATCTAATTCCAGATGCGCCAGAATGCTCATTTGCGCAAGTTTATCTTCCAGAGAATTCTTCCAGAGCGAGGAAAAACCGTTATTTCTGCCTGAGCCGATGCGCGAAGAATTTTGCTCACGTATGATGAAGGACAGGAATGCATGGAAATACTCGCGCTCCAGCTCACTCAGATTTTCGTAAACGGTGGCAAAAATATGGATCTTTTCCTGTGTGAATGACGGCGCCAGGCCAAATCGTGGAATAGTAAATGATTCCAAAATCGCACAGTAATTATTCATAATCGTGCGCTCAATAGCAACGATCCAGTTCCGCAAGATCATTACTTCCTGCTTGTGCTGAGCTATATTCGGAGCGTTGCGAACCGGGTGCTGGTGTGCCTGCGAGTACAAAATCTGGCTACTTCCCGTGCGATGTTCAAACGTCGAATCTAAAAGCAGGTTATAGCACGTTGTCTGCGCGTAATGATTCACCCACAGTCCCCGCGCTGACGTACCACCTGAAACAGGTTGAATATTATAATCCAAGGCGGGCGGCTTGCCGGATTTTAATTCTATAATCGTTTTACGAAATTCATCATCGCTATATTCAAACATCGCATCCAGGCGCCCTTGTAAGCCATATTTCGCTGAAATGAACGACGGCTCGACATTAATGGAATCATAGTGGAATTGCGGCAGGATTTCTTTTAAAGCAAAAAAATGTTTAAGCACCTCTTGCTTGATCTTCTCAATGCAGCCTGGCTCTTTGTACATAAGAAAAAGCGCAGAGAGCGGCTTATAGCGTATAGCTTCCTCAAAAATGGAATCAAAATCGGCGTCAGGGTCTTTTAAAAGCGCGTCAAAGTAGGCGTTCACGAGATTTCCCACCACCATACTTTCGCTTGGCTCGGCAGGAAAAAACTTTTTTAAAAAGTAGAGCTTAGGATTTGAGCCGTTCCCCTGGAAACATTCTGCTATTTCCGTTACGTCAATCAGCACGTCCGGCTCAATGACGACAAGCGTGGAGGAGTTCGTTGCAAAAATATTCTCGCGGTCCGGAATTGCCTCAATATCAAATAAATTCACCGCTGCGCCTTTCCATAAAGCGCGTCCGAGAGCTGCGAGCTTATCTTTTAAAACAAGAGTGATCGGCCCGAATTCTTCCGTCATCAGCCGCACAGGGCAGCGGGGAATAGCGGTCGTTTCATCGAGCTTTCCAACTTTTAAAACGACGCTTTCAAGAAAGCCGACAGTTTCCTTTTCGGCGCTTTTGCGAAATGCCGTGTGTTTTAAAAGCGCACGCCCGGCGTAATGTTTTAAAAGCGAGGCAGGAATATCAAGCCCGGAGAAGTGAGAGATTGCAAGGCAAAGCGCCTGTAATGCGGCACAAACGTCATCTTCCGTTGGGAAAACCGAGGTGCTGTGGTAGATCTTGTTGGAATAAATGCGAAGCGCATGGAGTTGCTGAACGAGCGATTCCGGAACAGCAAATTTATCAAAAATATACACCGACTGCGCATACACGCTGGAGAAGAACTGGAATTCCTCCGAAAGAACCTCTGAATAGAGTTCGCCCAGAACGCTTTTAAAACGGAGAATTTTTTCGCGCGCGGGCACGTCGTCCGATGTCATAATATCGGAGAGTTCTTCGTAGTAGCCGGATGCCGTTTCGGTTGAGAGCATATTTTTCAGGAGTGAGTGGTGCTTATTTTATGCTTTTAAAAGAGTTAGATTTTTTTAAAAGCTTTTAAAAATGTCACTCAGGACGAACATCCCTCAGCCGTAATTGTGGAGCAGTCTGCCCGTTGAACGTATTTTCTTCAAGCGTGAAGGCGAGCGAGAACATTTTTCCATCGGTGCAATGTTCAATCTTATCGCCCAGATTAAAGCCAATGGCATCAATAGCAAAGTTTGACTGGAGCGCGCGGAATTTTAAATGATTATTCCCCACGATGCGAACGCCGTTTGCGGAGGTCACATTTTTCGCATGGAAGACAGGTTTAAAATTTTGTTGACCGAACGGAGCGAATTTTTTTATTACCTGGAAAAAGTCCGGAGAAAGCTCATTCAGGCGGAGTTCTGTGTCAATAACTATTTCCGGCAGGAGCATTTCCTGTGAAATTCCGCCGCGCGCCTGCTCATCAAACGCTTCTCGGAAAGCGTCAATATTGTCGATTTTAAGCGAAACGCCGGCTGCGTGCTTATGTCCGCCGAATTCCTGCAAATGCGATTCACAGTTTTTTAAAGCCGAAAAAATATCAAAACTGCGAACGCTGCGAGCTGAACCTTTTGCGTAATCGTCAAATTTGGTAAGCATCACCGACGGCATATTAAAGCGCTCTACAAGACGCGATGCCACAATGCCGATGACGCCAGCATGCCAGTCCTCAGAATACAGTACAAGCGAGCGTTTGGCGCTATCTTTTAAAAACTCATCGGCGCGGCGTGAAGCATCGTCGAAAGCAACTTCGTCAAAAGCACGGCGGCGGCGGTTTTCCTGTTCTAATTCCTGTGCAATTCTGAAAGCGGCTAATTCATCGCTCTGGATCATCATTTCCACAGCACGGCGCGCACTGCCAACACGTCCGGCAGCATTGATACGCGGAGCTAAACCATAGACGATACTTGCTGTATTTACCGTACCGATCTCAATTCCCGCGCATTCAAACAAACCTTTAAAACCCGGGCGCGGAAAAGTATTTAAAAGCTCCAGCCCAAAGTGCATTAAAATGCGGTTTTCGTCGAGAATTGGAACGATATCGGCGGCGGAAGCGATTGCAACAAAGTCGAGGTAGAGGAAGGCGCGTTCGGGTTCACCGCGTGAAATGGCAAGCGCCTGGCAAAGTTTAAAAACAACGCCGCACGCTGCGAGGAATTTAAAAGGATAATTACAGCCGGGTTTGATCGGGTCAAGGATTGCAAGCGCGTCAGGGAGCGCCTCGCCGGGTTTATGATGGTCAACGATAATGCAGTCAAAGCCCATTGAATTGGCAAGCGCAACTGCATCTACGGACGTAATGCCGCAGTCAACCGTGATCAGAAGTGTCGCACCGGCTTCCTTCGCAGCAGTAATGCTTGCGGTTGAAAGCCCGTAACCTTCCGTCAGGCGGTCGGGAATGTAATATTGAGCATCAGCTCCCAGTTCTTTTAAAAACTGGAGCGTCATGGCCGTACTGGTCGTACCGTCCACATCATAGTCGCCGTGAATCCAGATCAGTTCTTTGTGCCGGATAGCATATTCTATCCGTTCGACAGCTTTGTCCATGCCATCCATCAGGAAAGGCGAATGCAGGTTTTCAAGCTGTGGAGTGAAAAAATTTTCCGCCCCTATTCCGTCACTGACACCGCGCGCAGCAAGTACGCACGCTAAACTTCTGGGTATTTGTAATCTTTCGGCTAATGTGTGGATTATACTTTCATCGGGCGTCTCGCGAAAAGTCCATCGGTATTTCAAAGGAAAAAACTCTGTTATTTTAAAAACTGATGTAAATTTACCAAAAAATAATGTATAAGGCAATCCTTTTAAAACTTTTGGTGTTTTAAAAGCGCATATTTAAGTCTTTTAAAAATAAAGTGATATGAAAAAAAAGAATCATTTGAAGGAAAAAGAGAAGGACGAGCTTGATTCGCTGGAAACCAGTATAGACTCAGATCGCGCCTCCAGTAATCAGTCCCGGCATCGCACGCTTTTAAAAAGTGAAAAGGAACATTTAAAAGATGCCTCGCTTGCCGAGCGCGGGAGAGTGATAGCGGTTTCCAGCCGCACGTGGATCATTCAACCTGATTCAGGTGGGGAAACAGTGGAATGTATCGTTGCCGGAGCTGTAAATGCGCGAAACTCTGACCAGTCGCTTGTAGCCGTTGGCGATTTCGTGCGGTTTTTAAAAGAATCCGCGCAGGTTGATCAGAAAATCCTCGGTATGATAACCGAAGTGGAAGAACGCACCACAAAGCTCGCGCGTAAACCTGCCGGAAAAAAAGTTGTGCAGGAACAGGTTTTGGTGAGCAATGTTGACCAACTCATTATTTTGATGTCGGCGGCTGACCCTTTTTATAATAAGCGTTTGATTGACCGATATTTAATTGTTGCGGACAAAGGCGAACTTGAGCCGGTAATTTGTATTAATAAAACCGACCTGATGGACGAAGATTTTATCCGCGAGGATTTAGCTGCGTATGAAAAATTAGAGATTCCAATTCTCCTTATCAGCGCTTTAAAAACAAAAGGATTGCAGCCGCTTAAAGACATTTTAAAAGATCGTACAACCGTATTTTCCGGCCCGTCTGGCGCAGGAAAATCTACGGTGACGAATACGCTTCTCGGCAGTGAAGCCCAAGCAACAGGCGGTATTAGCCGTCAGACTTCCAAAGGCACACACACGACGACGAACGCGCAAATGTTCCAATTGCCCGGAGGCGGCTATATTGTTGATACACCCGGTATACGCGAACTTGCCGCATGGCAACTTGATGCTGACGAACTGCCGTTTTATTTTCACGAGTTTGACGCATATATGCACAAGTGCAAATTTGCTCCATGTACGCACACGCACGAGCCGGGCTGTGCGGTGAAGGAAGCTGTGGAGAATGAGGAAATTGACGCAGATCGCTATCAGAGCTATTTGCAGATTTTGGGAAGCTTGGAGTAGTTTTAAAAAATCAATGATTTTATTAATATGACCGAAAACGTACAGGAAGGCGAAGATACTTTCAACCAAACTTCTTTACTGGAAGCTGTGAAGGCAATGAATGATCGTGCTTTTACCATGCTTGATAGTGATCTTGAAGGCGCTGAAAAATTATCACAAGAAGTTTTAAAAATTATCAGTGAAGAAAGTGCTGATGAATTCCTGTCAGAAAAATCGCGTGCGCTCAATACGTTAAGCTGGTGCTCTTTTCAGAAGTCTGATGAGATCCTTGCTTTATCACTTGCGGGAGAAGCGCTTGGAGTTGCACTTCTTGCGGAAGACAGGCAAACACACGCCACTGCACTTCGATATATTGGAAATATACACCGGAATATGGGTGATAATACCCCGGCATTGGAATATTACGTGCAGGCACTTGCTATTTTCCAGGAAATTACTTTTAAAAGCGGGGAAGCAGCCGTATTTACAGATATTGGCAGTGTCTATGCTGACAGCCATGATTTTGACGATGCTATTGCTTCTTACGCAAGGGCGCTTGCTATTTTCCGGGAAATTGGTGATCAAAGTGGTGAAGCAGATGTATTGAGCAATATGGGGGAAGTGTTTTTAAAAAAGTCAGACACTACGTCTGCTTTAGAATACTTTTTAAAAGCTCTTGAGCTGAACCGGAAAACGGGTAATAAACAAGGGGAAGCATCAACTCTCTGCAACATAGCAAACCTCTATTCAGCCACAGGAAATTACATTGAAGCCATTGAATTGTATATGCAATCAATCTCTATCAACCGTGAAGTAGGGAGTAAAAACGGGAAAATAGAAACACTGCGTAATCTTGGCGACATCTATGCAAACCGGGAATTCGAAGGATACGATGTCGGCAAGGCGCTTGATTATTATACCAACTCTCTTTTTCTCGCCCAAACGGCAGGAATAAAGGAAATGATCTATGAAGCTCATGAGGGGCTTTCCAAACTCTATAGCCAGGAAGGTGATTTTAAAAAAGCATATGATCATTATAAGGAATATCACCGCGTAAAAGAAGAGATATTCAACGAAGAATCCGACGAAAAACTTTTAAAACTGGAAGTGGTGTATCAGGTGGAGCAGGCAAAAAAACAGGAAGACCTGATGCGGCTGAAGAATACAGAGCTTTCAGAATTAAATACAAAGCTTCAGTTGCTTTATGAGGAAACAGACCGGCTTAACAAACATCTTCAGCATGCGAATCTGGAATTGGAAATCCTGAATAGCGAAAAAAATGAATTCCTCGGCATTGCGGCTCATGATATGAAAAATCCGCTTGCCGGAATTATGCTTTCCACGCAGTTCATCAAAAGTTATCACGAGCAGATCAGCAAAGAGAAAATAGTTGCAAAAGTTGAAGCGATCGAGCTTATTGCTATCAGGATGAACTCAATTATCACCAATCTTCTCGACATCAACAGCATAGAATCAGGAAATATTAACCTTCATACGGAAACCGTCAACACAAACGAGCTTTTAAAAGAAATCGCGGAAGAGTATATTGTAAAAGCCGAGGCAAAAGATATTGAATTGGATCTAGATTTGCCGGAAGAAGAATACTTACTCGATACAGATAAAAATATTTTTACCGAAATAATAGAAAATCTTGTATCGAACGCAGTAAAATTCTCACCGGCGGAAACACATGTTACCCTTCGGCTGCGGAAGGAAAAATCAGTGCTGGCGATAGAGGTTGCAGACCAGGGGCCGGGGCTGACAGATGAGGACAAGCAGAAATTATTTCAAAAATACACCAAGCTTTCCGCGCAACCGACCGCCGGTGAAAATTCTACCGGGCTGGGGCTTTCCATTGTAAAAAAACTCGTCGAAGCCATGAGCGGCTCCATTCGCTGCGAATCGGAGGAAGGGCAGGGCGCAAGATTTATCGTTGAGCTGCCTTATGTTGCAAATACTGAAAATATGAGTATTCCTAATAAAAATTTTTAAAAACATTTTTTAAAAGATACATGTAAAGTTATACGCATTGCATGTATCTTTTTTTTGTTAAATTACATCCTCTTTAAAAAACCATTTTCACCTATTAACAATTTTTTATGATTGTAAAATTTTCCTTTGTTACATTGATTCTTGCTACATTTCTTTTCTCATGCAGCGATAATTCCAACGACCTTGACCCAAACTGCTCACTGGAAGATGCGATGATGTTGAAAGTGGGGAATTACTGGATTTATACTACAACGCAGATAGATGAAAATGGGAATGCTGTTGCCGGAACAGAAAGGATTGATTCAAGTTTTGTGAGTGCAATGCAGAATGTGGCGGGGAAGACGGCGTTTCAGATGATTACTATAAAAAAGTCTTTAAAAGGTATCATATTAGGTCAGGATACTATATCGTATGCCATTGAAGGCAGTAAAGTAAGCAGTGTTACTGGCGTTCCTGTCAATGATAATTGGATAATTTTTGCTGATTGCAGTAAGAAACAATGGAATGTAGCTGATGATACCTTTAAAGGCGGGAATTATAATCTCATAGATGCAAACGGAAATCCAGTAGTGGCCTCAGTGGAAGCTCATATTAAAGTGACTGGGCTTAATCAGGGTTTGGAAAACTTGATAATGAACAATTCTACGATTTCTACGTCACTTTTTAATCTTAAACAATACTCATCCTATAAAATTCTCTCTAATGGTAGTGCGGTTTTTAAAGCGACTAATACGAAAGAACTTTCCTTTGAAATAGATAATAAAAAATGGCTTGCAGACGGAATTGGAATTGTAAAAGAAGAGGTAAGTGGATTTAAAATCGGAAATGAACCTACTCGAAATGGCATACGCAAAACCCTCATCCGCTATTCTGTCAAATAGTTTTTAAAAACACTTTTGCCATTCCGCACGGGCTTCGTATATTTGCAATCTTTAAAAACCGGAGAGGTGCGAGAGTGGTTGAATCGAACAGTCTCGAAAACTGTCATAGGATTACTCCTATCGAGGGTTCGAATCCCTCCCTCTCCGCGAAGAATTCTTTTTAAAAAGGATTTTTAAAATGCCCGGATGGCGGAATTGGCAGACGCGCTACGTTCAGGTCGTAGTGTTCGCAAGGACGTGCAGGTTCGACTCCTGTTCCGGGCACTTTAAAAGCAAAGCGGCAGCACTTCAGAGTGTTGCTTTTTTTGTTTATAGGTTGGAGTTTTAAAAAAGTTTTAAAAGAATGTATAACGTCAGAAATGTGTTATAGCTCAGTCTTTTTTGAAAGAATAGTTTTTAAAAATATTTCATAAGCGAAAATTCTTTAAAAAATATGTGGAAATCGGTAGTTTTTTTCTTTGTTTTGTCAATCTCGCTGGCTAGCGCGCAAACGCGGGAAAGCCGGACGTATCGCGAACGCGCTGATATTTTGATCCGTCAGGATAAATTCGGGCCGGCGATTGACCTTCTGGAAGACTGGGTGCGGGTAAATCCGAAAGATGCTGATGCCTTTGTGCAGATTGCCCGGAGCTATGCGGGTTTGAAAAAGAATGACAAAGCGCTTGCGTTTCTGGATTCAGCAGCAGAGGCGGGTTACAGTAATGTTTATCTCATTAATACGGATAGTGATTTTAAAGAGATGCGACTTTTAAAAGAATTTCCGAGAATTCTCGCGGCTTTTAAAAAGAATTACGAAAATTACAATGAATTTCCCGCACGGTTTGCTCCGCAGAAACGGTTCGGGCGGTATCGCGTACTTTTTCCTGATAAACTTGATGATTTAAAACGCTACCAGCTCGTGGTACTTTTTCATGGAAACGGGCAAGACCCGAGTATCATGCTACGCTGGGCAAAGCAACTGAATCTGAGCAATGACGTGATCTTTGTTTGTCCGGAAGCGCCGTACGTCAAAATGCGCGAAACGATCTACAGCCAGCAAATGCGGCTTTCGGCAACGGGTGAGGACCTGGGTTATTCTGATTCTTTAAAACCCGATGTGATCGCTGCTTCCGCCGAATGGTACGCGAGCGTGATAGACGATGCGATGGCGGAATTGCCTGTAAAGAATACTCTTCCGATCATTATTGGTTTCTCGCAGGGTGGATTTTATGCGAGTGTCGTGGCGACGCGCTATCCGCAGAAAATCTCTTCTGTAATTGTAATGAACGGCAGCATGTACCAGGAAGGGAAAGTAACGCAGCGGCTGAACCTGCTGCATCAATATGGAATTGACCTGCTCGTCATGCACGGCACGGAAGATGAAACAGTTCCGTACCAAACCGCCGTTCTCTATACGAATGCTTTAAAAGGCGAAAATGTGGAATATACGCTCTTTCCTTTTAAAGGAGGGCACTGGCCGACAACTGAGGCAACGAAAAAAGCGGCAGAGTGGATAAAACAACATACAGGAATTCGGTAGATTGTGACTCGTTACTAGTGACTTGTGACTCGTAAATTTTCAAACTGATTTTAAAACAAGTCACGAGTTACCAATTACAAGTCACGAAAGAGTTTTTTTTAAAAACGAAACTTCCGTAATTTTAAAAGATTTTTTAACCGCTGATTTTTACAAGTTTTAAAAACTGAGCAAAATATATGAGCGACCGCAATCAGGCGCTAACCGAGCGCATTAATACGACGCGTCAGAATGCCATCATGAAAGAACTGATGGACAAAGACACCACCGTCATGATCGAAGACCCGCTTGAAAATGAAATGGTGCTGAACATGGGCCCGCAGCACCCGGCTACACACGGCGTTCTGCGTGTGCTGCTGCGGCTTGATGGCGAAACAGTGGTAAAATGTATTCCCGAACTCGGCTACCTGCATCGCGGCTACGAAAAGCTCGCTGAAAATATCACCTACCACGAATTTATCCCGCATACAGACCGCCTTGATTACCTTGCGCCGATGTCGAATAACGTAGCGATTGCGCTGGCAATTGAAGCTGCAATTGGCATGGAAGCGCCGCCGCGCGCGCAATGGATACGTATGCTTGTAGCGGAAATGGCGCGGATTTCCTCGCACCTTCTGGCAGCGGGCGCTACTTCGATGGATGTGGGCGCTTTGACGATGTTCCTATGGACATTTACCGAGCGCGAGAAAATGTATGACCTTTTTGAGCTGATCTGCGGTGCGCGCTTTACCACGAGCTATACGCGCATCGGTGGTGTGGCGCAGGATATTTCTGATGAAGTGCTGCACAAAATTCGTATGTTTATCAACCAGCTTCCTGACCGCCAGGCGGATTTTGAAGGGCTGGTAATGCGTAACAGGATCTTTATTGACAGGATGTCCGGTGTTGGACACATGCCGCTTGAAAAGGCGATCTCGCTGGGTTTGACCGGGCCGACGCTACGTGGTTCAGGCTCAACACGTGATCTTCGTAAAGACGCTCCGTACCTGTTTTATGACCAGGTGGAATTCAATGTAATTTCCCGCACGGAAGGAGATGTCTGGGCGCGCTTTATGTGCCGTATGGACGAGATCCGCGAGAGCATCCAGATCATTCACCAGATCCTTGATAAAATGCCTGCAGGCCCGATCCGCGCAGACGAACATCAGCAAACGCTTCCGGCAAAGCTTGAGGTTTATACGAAAATGGAAGAACTTATCAATGATTTCATGGTGGTGAATTTCGGTTCCATGCCGCCGATTGGCGAAACCTACACAGCGATTGAAAGTCCAAAAGGTGAGCTTGGTTTCTTTATCGTGAGCGATGGAACGGGTTATCCATGGAAATTAAAGATCCGCTCGCCGTCAGCAGCAAATCTCCAGGCGTTGAAATATATGACGGAAGGCTCGATGATCTCCGATGTTGTCGCAATTATCGGTTCGATTGACCCGGTGATGGGCGAAGCGGATAAATAAGCTTGAAGTAAAAAGGTAAAAGTAAAAAGGAAAAAAACTTTTAAAAGGCGTGTCATTTTTGGTGCGCCTTTTCTTTTAAAAGCTATGCAAACCAATTCTACAACACGATTTTCCGACCGCGTTGAAAATTATATTAAATACCGCCCCGGTTATCCGCCGGAAGTTCTGAGCTTTTTTAAAGATATTTTAAAACTGAAACCTGAATCCATCATCGCTGACATCGGCTCAGGAACAGGGATTTCAGCGGAGATATTTTTAAAAAGCGGCAATCGCGTTGTTGGTATTGAACCCAACAGGGAAATGCGCGAAGCAGCGGAAAACCTTTTAAAAGAATATCCGCTTTTTAAAAGTATTGATGCGACAGCCGAAAATACAATGTTGCCCGAAAACAGCGTAGATTTTGTGATTGCAGCGCAGGCGTTTCACTGGTTTGATGTGGAGAAGTCACGGGCGGAATTTAAAAGAATTTTAAAAGAAAATGGCTGGTGCGTTTTCCTGTGGAATGACCGTCGCGTTGATTCCACGCCGTTTTTAAAAGAATATGATGAGCTGCTTAAAACCGATGGAATTGATTATACAGAAGTCAATCACCAGAATATTACGGAAGAAGTTTTTAAAAGGTTTTTTAAAAACTATGAAATGCAGTCTTTTAAAAATGAACAAATTTTTGATTTTGCTGCGCTGAAAGGGCGGTTACTTTCGTCATCGTACGCGCCAGCGCCGGGACATCCAAACCATGCGCCGATGATGGAAAAGCTTTTAAAAATATTTGAAAAATATGCGGAATCTGGGAAAGTCCGTTTTGAATACGACACGAAGATCTATTATGGGAGGCTTTGAGCGTATATATAGTATTTGGATTGCAACGCCAAAATAATATGCAAAATGACTTGCAAACTTGCTCCTGCGCAAAATAATACAATTCTAGTAATTTTGCACACTTACCATTCCCACACATTTTTTTACCTGTTTAAGCTAGTTTTTATTTAAAGTTCCGCACATAGTTTTACATATCTTTTTGCACATACTGCTTTTTCTGTTTCAATTTGAAAGTTCTTCGTTGTTGAAGTAAAATTTCCTAACTAAAGTTTTATAACATTAAAAAATACATTTTTCTTATATTGTATCTTAAATAGAATAAGATTCGTATCTTGCTCCGATTCCGGTACTTTTAAAAATGACTTCTTTCCTAAAGAAACTTTCTTACTAAAGAAATCTTTTGTATATTTAAAATTATCATATATGTGAAATCGTCTCCATTTGAAATAATACTTTGTGATTTCCAGGAAAGTGATTTCCAAGCAAGTTACTACACTATACGATATGGGATGAATCAAAGCACACCAAGTGAGTTTGAAAAATTCCTAGCGCGTGATGACGTGCAAGAGTATAAACTTGAATTAGAGTTTATAAATTATCTTTTAACGGTCGCTTTTGCTTCTATGGGGTTGCAAGAACACAACTTTAGGAAAGAAGTAGGAAATGTTACGAAATTATTTGCTTCGGATCTTGTGAAAAATAATCGGCTAAGATTGTTCTGTTTACGAGTTCAAGATAGACAAGCCTCTGGATTTGATAAAGATATTCTTATAATTGGTGATGGCGGCGTAAAAATTGATGGAACAGAGAAAACGCAAGACAACCCGCATTTAATGTTGTTTCGGGATGAGATGAAAAGAATTGAGAAGCTAATTCAAAACCGAATTTGGAAAAGAGAAATCTGGGTGTCTCCACCGCAAGGAAGCCGCTTGCATCCTTTGCTTTGTGGAGAATTAAAGTTTTATTAGAGGTTAATTATATGTCTCGGTTACTAAAATTAATGGGTGAAATCTCATTAGAA
Organism: Bacteroidota bacterium; assembly: GCA_040386315.1. GTDB lineage: Bacteria > Bacteroidota > Ignavibacteria > Kapaibacteriales > DASPKH01 > DASPKH01. Next base: position 14,865 of record JAZKFS010000001.1, on the reverse strand, counting down.
ACTCGAATAAAAGCACGTAAAAGCGCAGAAATATCATATAGGATTGATGTGTTAAGAAAGAAAAAGGGGTGGGATAAAGGTGAACTGGCACGACAGGCAAAAATGCCTCAATCCCAACTAACAAGAATAATAAGTGGTAATGCCAATCTTACCATAGAGACAATTGAAAGACTTGAGATTGCTTTAGAGGATATAATTCTGACGATTCCTGATTCACCTATTGCAGCATTTGAAGAAAGGAAAAAAAATAGGATTAAAAACGGCGGTTTTGCATTCAGCATGCCTATGGCTTCTTTTATAGCCGAGGAATCCACAGATGTTGTTAATGCAGAATCCGACAAAATAGTACTTACTGAGAACTGATGAAAAACATACCAAGCCAGCTAACGATAGTAACTGTACGAACTAAAGTTTTTAACTTAGATACTGAAGATAATTATCCCAAAGGGACAGTTTTCACTCTTCATAGTGAGGTTGGAGTTCTAGATAAGGAGGGGTTTGTTACCATCCAATTGACAACTGATATTAGAGAAAAAGGTAAGCCAAAGGTGATTTGCCATTTTGTCGGTTTTGTAGTTTATAATATTAAGGAACATTACAAGGAATGGCTAAACGATAAAACAGGAGTGTTGGATGAAAAACATGTCCCGCCTTTATTGATGGATTCATACGCAACTTTACGTGGAGTTCTACTTGAAAAAATTTCAAATACATCTTTACCACGAATAGTTTTACCTCCTATAAGTATTAGTGATATTGCCAGAATACCAGAAAATTCAGCATCTTCTAAGAGGAAACAAACCACAAAATCTAGATAGTGCAATTACTTTTATACCCATGTTACGCTACATAACCCTGTTCCTCTCATCTATTTGCCAATAATTTAAAGTAAAAAGTCATTTCATATTTACGACCAGGTTTTTCTTTTGAAGTTACCAAACTAAGCTGGTTCCTCGGTCTTTCTCTTCTGACAAAACCTTCGATTTTACTAATTTTGTTAATACGCACATAGTTTCAAGCATACTTTTGCACAGACGTAAAACCGGATAGTGTTAGATAAGGTAAAACCTATTTCTTACATAACTTTAATCTGAATACGAATATGTTACAATGGAAAACTCTGACAATTCTTTTAAAAACCCCGTCGAGATCGAAAGCTACCGAACACCGGAGCGCACGGAAAAGCTGCTGAACATTTTAAAAAAGCGGCAACCAACGCTGACGATCGTTCTGGAAAATGTGCATGACCCGCATAATGTGTCGGCGGTGATACGTTCGTGTGATGCGGTCGGCGTGCTGGAGGTGTGCCTTGTGTATCACAGCGGGCAGAAATTTCCACAGCTTGGCGAAAAGAGTTCGGCGAGTGCGCGCAAGTGGGTGGAGCAGCGGCATTTCACGAGCGTTGAGGAATGTTTTAAAACACTGAAAAGCGAAGGCAAAAAGATTTTTACAACGCACATGGCGAGCGATGCTGTGTCGCTCTACGACATGAATCTCACTAAACCCGTCGCGCTTGTTTTCGGCAATGAGCATAGCGGCGTGAGCCAGGATGCTTTAAAACTTGCAGACGGGAATTTCCTCATTCCGCAGGTAGGCGTGATTCAGAGCTTAAATATCTCGGTGGCGTGCGCTGTAACGCTCTATGAGGCGTACCGGCAACGCGCTGAAGCGGGAATGTATGATGATATTCAGTTTGAGGAAAGCGCTTTTAAAATTAAGGCGGAGGAGTGGCTGAAGCGGTGATCGTTTTTAAAAACAAAAAGCGCGGTTTTTTTGAACCACGCTTTTTAATAAAGTACATTTTAAAACTATCGCGCAATTACAAGAGCAATCGTTTCCTGCTTATCACCGCTTTTCCATTGGAGGAAGTATGAACCCGAAGGAACATTGTCTGTATTAAATTTTGCTTTAAAGCTATTGTTTGACTGCTCGACAGCTATTGTACAAACTTCCTTACCAAGAGCATCGGTTAATGTCAAAATTCCTTTTTTGCTATCTGTAATGGAAATTTGTATTGTTCCGGAAGCAGGATTTGGATAAACTCTTATATCCGATACTTTTTCCTTTTCAAACTCTTGTGCTACACTTGTGCCCGATGCTGCGCGATGGAGGATAATGCCTCGGTTGCCTGCTGCCCACATGCCACCGTTGGGGAGTGCGAAGACACGTGTGACTGAAGCACCGTTTTGAACTGGCGTGGTAACACTTGGCTGCCAGGTAGCGCCGCCGTCCTTTGTTTCCCACAACCGCTGGTCAGCAAGCGCTCCATGCAGGGCGTCTTTAAAAACTATGCTAAGGATATTTGAATTTTTTATAAAATTCGTATCTGTTTTGTTTTGCCAGGTAGCGCCTCCGTCTGTTGTTTTAAAGAGTGAGCTTTTTTCGCCGCCTATCCAGCCATTGAGCGAATCGCGGAAATGGATAGAATACAGTCCAAGGCTTGCTCCAATAGCAGATTGTTTCCACGTCTTGCCTCCGTCAGCCGTATGGAGTAGTAGCCCTTTTGAGCCAACCAGCCAGCCGTTGAACCTGCTTGTAAAATTCATTTGATAACTGAAAATCCCTTCTTCCATGCTGTAGACAGAATCCCATTTTTTACCACCATTGCTTGTTGTGATAATTGTCTGAACTCCACCTATTTTTTTCTGCCTGACTGCAATGCCATTTTGTGTGTCAAAGAAACGCAGATTCGTCAAAGTAGCAATTGAGTCGGAATAGATCTTATTCCAAGTAGTGCCGCCGTCGTTGGTCTGAAGCAGGGAAAGTAGTGGCTTTGTGACTTCTACAAGCCACCCAGCTTGTGCATTGGCGAAATACATGTTCTGTAGCGAAATGTTTTTGTCTTTAGGACGGAGCGAAGACCAAGAAGCGCCGCCATTGGTAGTGCGAAGGAATGTATTGCCGCTTCCGAAAGCCCAGCCATTATTCTTATCGGCAAAAAATATTCCTGACATATTTTCCGTAGCTGAAGTAATGCGCTCCCAGCTTTCGCCGCGATTGACAGAGCGCCGGATAACGCCGCTTCCGCCTGCTATCCAAAGTGAGCCGTCTTGCGGGGCGCTTAGCGTTTCTATTGAGCCATCGCCAAGCCCTGATGTGATTGATTCAGCCGGGAATGAGACCTTTGTCCACGTTACTCCACCGTCCTGCGTCGTTTGATAATAGTCCGGGCCACTGCCATAGGCAATACCGCGCAGTGAATCCTGGAACTTCAATTTACGGCCGATGTTGGAACCGGTTTTCGTCCATGTAGCTCCTGCGTCATCAGTAATAAATATAGAACCCTGAATCGTTGAAATAGCTACTTTGGACGTACTAAGTGGTGCAACAGAATAAATGCGCGTAAATGTACTTGGTAATCCTTCCAATGCCAGAATTGTAGTTTTTTTCCATGTTGCGCCACCGTCATCTGTTTTAATTAAAAAGCCAACATTTCCTGCTGCCCAGCCGTGTAGAGAGTCTAAGAAATGAATATCGAATAATGGTGGAATGCTGTCGAATGGTTTTATTTCCTGCCACGAATCACCGCCATTATTTGTATGGAAAATAATGCCGCCTGTAGTTGCATCATTAACAACAATATTCTCGGTATATCGGTATCCGATTGCCCAACCGTTTTTAGCATTTCTGAAATACAATCGATTTAATTGATCTAAATTATTTGTAGAAGAAATCTGATTGTTTTGCCACGTATTCCCACCATCATTTGTGCGCAGGACAGTCATGCCTGATCCTGCCATAAAACCGTGAGCTGCATCGGTAAAATATACATCCTTTGATACAAAATATTGAGGTACTAATGTTTCTACATCGTGATAAATCCATGTATTCCCTCCATCCTTTGTTTCCATAATTTTAGTGAAATTTCCTGATGCAAAGGCGTGCAAAGAATCAAATGTATGAATTGCATTAATTTCATTTGCGTGTGGAAAAGGATTCTGTATCTGCCACGGCTCCTGAGCCGCAGCGTATGCTGCGGCTCCGAGTACTAATAAAATTGTTGTTATCAATGTTTGCATTTACTCTCCACAAGCAGGTTCACAAGGCCGTCCTTGTCCATCTAAAGTTCCTGGAGGGCAGGAGTTTGCCGTTGCATTTGAGACAGATGAACTTATTATATTGCCGTTAATATCGGTGGTTACAGTATATTCGCGTACACAGCAGGTCGGTACATCACATGGTAGAGCTACCTCATTTAGAAAACGCGGGTCAGAACCTCTCGAAAAGCAAGATGCCCATGATGTGGTAGTCGTTGTACTGGTACCGGGGGGATAAGCAAAACCCATTGGATTATTTCGCACAAGACTATTCAATGCAAAATCAATAAGACTATTCATTGATAAAGTAGAACATCCTGGAGTTAAAAGTTCAATCCCAACAAGTCGTACTTCCCGAAATCCTGGGCAATTACAACGTATTTGCCACATAGCTTTGATCGTACATGTTGTACCCGGGATTATAAATGTTGTTGCTTGTACAGAACACCAGCTAACCGGATCAGGACAATTAATCGGATCATACGTTGGCTCGGGACATCCCTGCGCCATGGCTTGCTGTGAAAAGGTGAGTGTAAGAAGAAGAGCTAAAAGAAATGAACCGAAGACCGAAGACCGAAGACCGAAGACCGAAGGAATACTTTTTCATAAAAACTCCATTAATAAAGAGATAGTAAAAAGTGGCTTGGTGATGCAATATACGTAATTGTACGTAGAATCTACAAACAATTTTACAGTAACACTTTTTTAAAATCCCCTTAAAAATTGTTAACACAACGTTAATCCGCATTGAAAATCCGCTGAATTCGTCTAATTTGCTGAATGTTTTTTAAAAACCCGGTTTTAAAAAGTCAATGAGCAAAAAACGAATAATCTTAATTACCGCACTTATCACCCTTTCGCTGGTCGGCCTTGTGGCTGTGCAGCTTTTCTGGATACAAAATGCGATCGTCGTAAAGGAAGAGCAGCTCTCGCATAATGTGGCGGCGGCAATGCAGTCCGTGGTGCACAAGATCGAAACGCAGGAAGCCGTGAACGCGCTCGCGCAGTGGAAGAATATCGCCAGCCAGGCAGAAGAGCTTTCCAAACAGGAATATCTTTTAAAAACTGATGCGTCCGAGCGTGCGGAAAAAAAACAGCGACAGCAGAAAAAACCTGATGTTGCGACTGATGAAGAGAAAAGGCAGGAGGAACTGAGCTATTCCGATGAATACCGTTGGGACGCGGCTGATGTTGCCGTGGCACCTAGAACGTCATTTCAGTTCGCCACGCGGGAATTACCGGAGCCGCCGCTGCCTCCCCAGGCAAAAACGCGTGTTGAGTGGAATACCCGCGCGAATGCTTTTAAAACCAAGCCAAAAAAAACCGTTATAAAATTTCAGACGAATGACCCGCGTGCGATCGCCGTAGAGAGCTTGCTGGAGCAGCCTTTTGAACTGGAATCCATAGACAGCATGGTGGAAAACCTGATGAAGCAGCAGCAGGTGCTCATGCGCTTTTCCGACTCGATGAACCGGGTTTTCATACATAATGGAAATATTGTTTTCGGCCATCCGCCCGTGAAAACGAAGAACAAGACTTTTAAAACTCTTCAGCCGCTTCAGCCCCGCACTTATACTGCTGTGAAACCGGCGGAGAACTTTTTTTATAAAGCAAATTCAGACCAGCAGCGCCGCAATGTTTCCACGCTGACGCCGAAAAGGGAACCCGCGCGCGTTCGCAAAAAAACAATTGCGCCGGACACGGCGAATATTTTTAAAAGCGCATTACAGCAGGCGATTGTCAGTTCGATGATGAAGGACAAACCCGTGAGCGAGCGCATTTCAAAGCAACAACTGGATTCGCTTTTAAAAACAGAATTGAAATCAAAAGGAATTGATATTGCGTATGAATTCGGCGTTGTAAAAAACGCGAATGATTCGGTCATTTTTGCAAAAACGAAAGATAACGGCACATTACTTCACGCTCCATACAAAGCTGCGCTTTTTTCAAATGACATGCTTGTGAGCGAGCCGTATTCTTTGTTGGTTAATTTTCCGAACCAGAAATCACATATTTTTGAATCGCTGTGGCTGATGCTGGCTTCGTCGCTTGCGTTTATTCTTATTACAATCTTTTCATTCTCATTCACCATCGTTGCGCTGGTAAAACAGAAGAAAATGTCGGACATTAAAACCGACTTTATCAATAACATGACGCACGAATTTAAAACGCCGATCGCGACCATCGGGCTTGCCAGCGAGGCTTTAAAAGAGCCGAAAGTTCTGGGAAATTCCGACAAGGTTTCGCGGTTTGTGAATGTAATTCAGGATGAAAATAAACGGCTTTCAAAACAGGTAGAGCGTGTTTTACAGGCGGCATTGATAGAGCGGGGCGACCTGCAACTGACGTTTGAAGATGTGCATCTGCATGATGCAATTGATCACGTGGTTCACAATATCGCAGTGCAGGTTGAAGCGCGCGGCGGCAAAATAGAATGTATCTTTAAAGCGAAAAACCCGTTAATACTTGCAGACGATGTGCATATTTCCAATGTGTTTTATAATCTGCTCGACAACGCAACAAAGTATTCACCGGAGGCGCCGGACATCACGATCTCTACGCGCAATGACGAGCGCGGCGTATTTGTTTCCGTGAGCGATAAAGGCATGGGCATGACGCGCGAGGCTTTAAAACAAATCTTTGAAAAGTTCTACCGCGTTCCGACCGGAAATCTTCACGATGTAAAAGGTTTTGGTTTGGGGCTAAGCTACGTGAAAGCGGTGGTGGAAGCGCACGGCGGAACGATCACGGTAGAAAGCGAGCTGAAAAAAGGAAGTAACTTTGAAGTGTTTCTTCCGTACATTCATAATACGCTCGTATAATTTTTAAAAACGCTTTAAAAATCCTTTTAAAAAGACCTGTATGGAAACAAATATTCTCCTCGTAGAAGATGACACCAATCTCGGAGCTGTGCTTCAAGAGTACCTTGTTTTAAAAGGATACGAAACCACGCTCTGCCGCGATGGCGACGCGGGACTTCAGGCGTATCAGCAAAAGCAACACGATCTGTGTATCTTTGATGTGATGATGCCGAAAAAAGACGGCTTTTCGCTTGCGCGGGAAATCCGCAAGACTGACCAGAAAACGCCAATACTTTTCCTCACGGCAAAATCCATGAAGGAAGATAAGATTGAAGGTTTTAAAGCCGGTGCTGACGATTACGTCACGAAGCCGTTTTCTATCGAGGAATTGCTCCTGCGCGTGGAAGCTATCCTGCGCCGTTGCGAAAATGGGAACGGGAATGCCTCTCAAACTGAAATAGAGCATTTCCAGATTGGCAAATATTCCTTCGATGCAGGCCAACGTAAACTTGCTATTAATGACGAAGTGAAAGTGCTTACATCCAAAGAAGCCGAGCTTTTAAAAGTTCTCAGTGAGAATAAAAACGCCGTTGTAAAGCGCAGCGACGCGCTGATGAAAGTGTGGGGAAATGATTCGTATTTCAACGGCCGCTCAATGGACGTTTTCATCACGAAGCTTCGCAAATATGTAAAAGATGATCCGAACGTAGAGATCATCAACGTTCACGGAATGGGTTACAGGCTGAACGTACAGAATTCGTAAAGCTTTTTTAAAAGCTTTTAAAAAAAGAAAAGGCAGCTCTTTTTAAAAGAACTGCCTTTTTCATTTTTAAAAACCGGTATTGTTATTTACTTATTTCAAACTTCGACGTAAATGTTCTGTCGCCTTGCGCGATCTGGATGAGGTACGTTCCTGTTGGATTTCCGGTCAAATCAAGCGGCATATTCTGAAATTCCATCGGAGAAATACCTTCTTTTAAAAACACCTGATTTCCCTGGAGATCGTACACGCCAAGCGTAACAGGAATTTCCTTTGACGGCATTTCACAGCTGATATTTAAAACGCCATTTGTCGGGTTTGGCGAAAGATTCAGGTTCCACGGGTTTGCTTCGGTATAGTCGCCCGGGATATAGCGGCCACGGTCTATCGGCTCTTCTTCGGTTTTTGCGGCGATTTGTTCCTGCGCGTGCTGCTCTGTTTTTTCCTTTTTAGAACCTTTTTTCTTAATGATCACCACTCGTGCATTTTTCGTCATGTGCGGAAAAGGAGCGACAGCAACACTCGGAAACGGCGGAACCACGGGCATAACACCATTAGGAGGGAGCGGCGCATCAGGCGGCATTGGCGGATTTCCGTCAATAATAACACGTTTTTCGCAGGTTTTTAAAGAATTCCCGCAACCATTTTTCATCATGAAAACGCGCGTTTTTCCATCTCTTTTTACGCCTGTACCGTTCACAATAGCCACACCATGATGATTTGGCGCAGTCGTGATAATTACATTTTTTTCAAGTTTTGCGCCATCGGGGGCCGTCACACGGATTTCCTCATTTAGCCCTTCAATCTCGATCTCCATTTTCTCTAATTCAGAATCCAGGTTTTCCAGTTCAGAGTCCAGATTTTTCAACTCCGAATCCATCATTTTATAATCAAATTTAAAATGCTTCATCGAAGAATCTATCATTTTAAAATCAAACTTGAAATTGCGAAGCGTGGAATCCATCATGCCGTCAAAGTTTTTAAAAATGAATTTCTGATTTTTCATCATCGAATCCATCTGCGGACGCCATTTTTTGCTGAATTCCTTATCAAATCTTTTAAACTGGAACGTACGGTTGCCCATCGCCGTGTCAAATCGCGGCATGTGAAAATGCACAAGCGAATCGCTCACGAATGTATGAAAGCGCATCACTGAATCCGCCATGTGAAACTGCATCGCCGAGCCGTCCAGCATATCCTGGTCAATGATAATGATCTCCGCACTGGAGGAATCATCGCTGAAGGAAAACGTCTGGATTCCTGCGGAATCTTTCACGTCAATATTATACTTTCTTAAAAGCTCGTCAATATCCTCATTGATCTTGCCGTTCGTTTCGATCCGTCGAACGATTCGCTGTTCTTTTTTCTTCGGCTGCTCTGCCGCATCGTCAGCGGTCTGTATGGAGAAATTCGGCACGAGGATGCTTGTGCCGGCAATGATGCTCGCCGCAACGCCCGACATCCACTGCGCTAACTGAATAAATTGTACCTGCATGGCGTGTACTCCTGAAATGTTTTTTGTAATAGTTACTTTCTCAGAAGCAAACTTCACAAAAAGCAATGTTAAGTCACAGCCAAGAAAGGTTAAGAGAGGTTAATTAACATTTGGCTTTTAAAAACTATAATTCATCATGCATCATCAGTTTCTTTTTAAAAGCAATCTCTTCCGCCGTTAGATTTTCGTTTTTAAAAACCACGAACGGTACGGTAAACTCACGCTGCGATGGCGTCGCTTTTAAAACAAGGATTTCCTCGTCGCGTTTTACTTCCAGCGTTGTTTCCTTTATTTCTTTTGGTTTAAAAAGATTTGTATCCAGCATTTTCCACGTTTCCTCACTTGAACCGGAAATTTCCTGCCCGTTGAGTTTTAAAAGAATATCTCCTTTTTTCACCTGAAAAGCATTGGAATCGCCGTTGTGATTTTGAAATCGAATGCGCGGTGTATTGTCCACAGATCGCACAGCTACGTCCATTTCACCAAAACCAAGCTCGGACATTTTTTTATTTCTTTCAAACGTCCAGCCGATATTTTTAAAAGAAGGTTCGTAGGGAAGCGGCTGGTCGCCGATGATATAGCTTTTAAAAAACTCGCCGATCTCGGGATACGTCATTCGCGTAATTGTATCAAAAAGCTCATCATCATTGAATGGTCTGTCCGGCCCGTACTTTTGCCCGAGCGCGTGAACCAATTTTAAAAGCGTCATATCGCCGCCGGAGAGTTCGCGCAACCGCAGGTCCAGCAGGAAAGCGGCAACGGCGCCTTTTTCATAAATTATTCCATATAATTCCTGGTATTCCGGCTCGATCACACGCTTGCTAAGAGTTGTTAGAGAGAGCGGCTTTTTTAAAGATTCGGTTGCAGAGATCTTCCCACGCATTTCTTTTAAAAAATCATCTTCTGTTATAATGCCGCACTGAAGCTGAGCCAGCATAGAAAAATATTCCGTCACGCCCTCATAGAGCCACAAGTGCTGCGACATTTTCGGATCCCGGTAGTCAAAATCATGGATCTCCCGGCTGTGCGTACTAAGCGGCACAAGAATATGGAGAAATTCATGCACAACGGTCGGGCCAACGAAACCGCGATAGAACGCCGTATCGGACGAGGTAGGAAGGAAATACACGGATGAATAATTATGCTCAAGAGCGCCCCAGCCTTTTATCATCGAAACCGGGCTTTGATCTTTCCCGAGAAAATAGAAAATGAACGTATATTTTTCAACGGGCATAACGCCAAGAAAAGACTCAATAGCGCCCGTAAGCGGACGAATAATTTTTTGGAGGTGCTCCGCATTGATAGTTGTATCAGGGGAATAGCAGGCAATCTCAATTTTCGTTTTTCCCTGCCGGTAGCTCACCGTGTCAGGACGCGAATACATCACCGGATTATCCACTGCATAGACGTAGCCGGGCGCATTTAAAAGATCCGTCGTATCGTTAAAATTCTCTATAACAAGCGAAGTTGCTCCATAAAACCCGGCGGGTTTTAAAACTTTTACAGAATAAGGGAGTGACTTGTAGTTTTCAAAGTAGCCATAAAATCCGCTTGTATTGATAAGGAAATTGGTGTCGCGCTGAATATTGGTGCCGCCCGGTGGAAAAACATAATTTGACGCGCTCGTATCATCAAAAGAATCTGAAACATGATATTCTAAACGCGCGAGTTTTTTTGCGTTGGGAATGCGGATCTGATCATCTTTTTCGCGGCTGATTTTTAAAAGGTTTCCTGATTTGTCAAATGCTCTTATATCATGCACAAACCGGATGTAATCCTGCTGCTCATACGTACCGGGGATTGTTGCCGGGATAACATATACAGCCGATTTTTCTTTAAAAGCAGGAGGGAAAATAGTGACCTTTACGCGGTCATTTTTTACATTTTTAATATCAATCGTTACGCGCACCGAATCAGGTTTTTGTGCAAAAACAGGCGCCGCAAAAAGCAGGATAAATATGAGATTTTTAAAGATTTTCATACATTGTTTTTAAAAGCAGAATTACGATTTTTAAAGGAATAGTTTTAAAAACAGAAAACCCGGAGAAGATGTTTCCGCCGGGTTTTTAAAAAGAATGAGGCGATGTTTACTGACGGTAGATCAGTTGTTTATTGAGTTTTGACTGCATTTCCGTAGCATCAGGGTTCTTTTCCAGGATATTTTTTCCTGCTGTATCGCGCATAGACGGTTTTGCCTTTAGTTTTAAAAGCTCGCCGTTACGTTTTACGGTAATCTCAACTTCAGTATCCGGCACAGGATTCATAAATGTGCCCATGAGTTTCTGCCCGTTCATCGGTGAAAGCTCCTCACCATTAACCTGAACAAGTTGGTCGCCTCTTTGAATGCCGAAAGCATTTTCTTCTAGTGGAGTCAGCATCAGTGCCAGCTTGCCGTTTTCCATTGCTCCTTCCAGTTGGGTTTTTCCGAAACCCAGCTTTTTTGTCATGCGTTCTGATTCAAAATTCCATCCCATCTTTGCAAAATATTCCCTGTAGGGAAGAGGTTTGTCACCAATAATGTAATCAGTAAAAAATTGGCCGATTTCAGGATACGTCATTTTTACGATCACATCTATCAGCTCATTGTCTTTAAAAGGTTTGTCCGGGCCGTATTTTTGAGTGAGCGTATTGACAAGTTTTAAAAGGTCCGTTTTCCCACCGGAAAGCTCACGCAGGCGAATATCAAGCAGCATCGCCGTTACCGCGCCTTTTTCGTAAATGATCGGGTAGAGCTTCTCGTATTCCGGCTCCAGAACCCGCTTGCTGAGCGTTATCAGTGAAAGCGGCTTTTCCAGGTTCTCTGTTGACATGACCTTACGTCGCATATCGTTTAAAAACTCATCTTCTGTTATAATTCCACCCTGTACCTGCGCCAGGCTAGCGAAATATTCCGTCGTGCCTTCATACAGCCAGAGATGTTGCGACATTTTTGGCGTACGGTAATTAAAGTCGCCGATCTCCTCACTGTGGAGATTGAGCGGAACTAGAATGTGCAAAAATTCATGCACTGCCGACGAGCTGATCAACTCTTTTGTCTGTTCCTCATTCGGCGTCAGGGGCAGAAAATACATAGATGAATATGAATGCTCAAGCGCGCCCCAGCCCTTCACCTGCGATACAATTCCTTTTTCGCCGAGGAAATAAAATATAAAAGTATAATGGTCCACGGGCATTTCACCAAGGAAGCCCTTTATTGCCGACGCAAGTGGACGCAGGTAGCCGCTTACTTTTTTTGCATTCATGGTTGGCTTTGGAGAATACACTGCAACGTTGATCTTCGTTTTTCCTTCCATAAAGCTCACGGTGTCCGGCGCGGAATACATCACGGGATTATCCGCAAGGAAGACGTAATTGGGCGCTTTTAAAACGTCAGTGGTTGCATTGATATTTGTTACACTCAGCGATGTCGCACCGTACAGGCCGGCTGGTTTTGTAACCGTTACCGCATACGGATTCATTTTATATCCCTCAAAATACCCGTAGAATCCCGCGTGGTTTATCACGAAATTCTTATCTTCCTGGATGTTCGTACCGCCCGGAGGAAAAATATATTTCGCAGAATCAGTATCATCCCACGAATCATTCACCCAATATTCGATTTTTGAAAGCTTCTGCGCGTTCACAATTCGAACCTGATTATCATCTTCGCGCTCGACGGTAAGTTCATTTCCGGTGGCATCATATGCGCGAACGTCCGACAGGAACCGCACAAAATCAGAATTAGCATATGTGCCGGGAATAATTGCCGGGATCACATACATCACAGATTTTTCTTTTATTTTTGGCGGATGAATTGTTACCTTCACCATGTCACTCACCACATTATCCAGGTCGAGCGAAATGCGGCATGTATCTAATTTCGCCGTTGCCACCACAGGGCACAGCGCGGCAAACAGGATCGCAGAAAAAAGTTTTTTCATAGAATATGTAAAAAGTTAAAATGTTGGCGTGTGTATATTTTCAGTACGAACAAATGTACGAAAGGTTTTAAAAATAAAAAGACTATGCGGAATTTTCGCACAGTCTTTTTAAGAGAATCTTTAAAAACTACTCCACCAAGATGCGCTGAACTGCCTGCTCGCCCCGGCTCGTCTGGATCGCAATCAGGTAAATTCCACGCTCTGTGCCTTTTAAAAGAACTTCCAGCGAATGATCCCCGGCTTTAAAAAACATTCCGCTGGAAAGCTCGCTTATTTTCCGCCCGTAAATATCGTGCAAGGTAATTATTACATTTCGGTCTTCCTTTAAAGAAAATCTCAGCATTGCGCGTTTGTCAGTAACGGGACTTGGGAAAACGCTTGAGCTGAGAATCGCACCCGAAGCACCGCGCCACACATCAAAATAAGACTCGCCGGTTTCGCGTTTCTCCCGTTCCGGAATCAGGATTTCCTGCGATTCAACAGTATTTTCTTTCTGTTGCAATTCTTTTAAAACCTGCTGTGGCGACGGTAGCTGCTTCAGCTCTTCAATTGCAGTTTCCGTCTGTAAAGCCAGTGATTTCATTGCGCGGCCTTCCAGCGCAAGTGTGGTTTTAAAACGTTCCGGCAGCGTGGCGATAAATTCCGGCGTAGCGTCGTACCAGAAAATAAAATCGCGGCTCCATGGAAAATGAAATTTCGGATTTACAGGATATGGCTCTTTCGTACGAATCAAAATTGGAATTAATATGTTAGGATTACTATATTTCTGTGCAGCTAATTTCTCAACTTTAGCCATCGCCTTCGAAAATTCGTCATACGAAATTTCCCCCGCTTTGTATTTTTTTAGATCTGCATTTGTTGCTAATTCCGGTGCAACTACATCCTCATCAAACCACCACATCCTCGTTTTTCCCACGCCATCGCTGATAATACGCGGTGAAAATTTGATATACTGAAACGGCACAGTTTCATTGGGTGGAAAGAACTCTTTTTCGTAGCGAATAATATGTTTTGATGCAATTATCTCTTCCGGCCATTTTTTTAAAGGAGCTTTTTCAAAAGCAGTTTGTGCGCGCATATTGTCATAATAAATGATACCTTGCTCAGTAACAGTAATTCCCATTTTTGCAAGCTCATCTTCCGTCAGTTCCAGAAAGGAAATTCCCTGCAATTGTGTATTTGGGTATAGATCATCAAGCTCATTTTTAAAAGGTTTTTCATTACCTTTTTTAAAACTATTCTGTTGCGCATTTCTTTTCGAGAAATTATTTAAGCCACTATCTTTTAAAAAATAATATCCACTTATTGAAAATAGAAGAATACTACAAGCCACCAACGATATTTTCATAATTGATACCTTTTGTTTCGGATTTTTAAAAGGAACCGCACGTTCTCCACTAAGAATGTTCCGGATTTCATTCTCACTGAAAATCGGCGTTTCCGTTATGTTTTTCTCTTTTTCAAATAGAGAATCTATTTTTTTCTTCGTGTTCATATCGTTTTTAAAAATCTTTTTAAAAGTGCAAAAGTGAGATCAGGAAAAGCGCAATCGCGTGGCTTTTAAAAGAATCATTTGTAAAAGAATCGTCGTGTTCACTGTCGTCTAACATTCCTTTTAAAGCCCGCCGCGCCCGCATCAGCCGGACTTTCACGCCGGAAAGCGAACCGCCCTGAATTTTTAAAACCTCTTCCATCGGCAGATCAAGAATCTCGTGCATGATAATCGCCTCCCGCTGCTTTTCGGGCAATTGCTGTATAGCTTCACGCAGCAGGGCAACATCTGCCGCCACGTCCGGCGCAATTCCTGAATCAATTAATTCATCAGCATAATTCTCGGAATATTCAGCTTTCC